>CAKQXQ010000055.1 GCA_934292805.1 uncultured Roseburia sp.
TTATTATATTGAATTGCCCTTATAGCTTCAAGATAGATAATTTGACACCAATTCATCACTTGACATTGTGGCAAAGATCGCATTGATGCGTACAATTCCAGGAATGGTTATCTTAAATCCGAGTGATGATGTGGAAGCAAAGGCAGCGGTAAAGGCGGCGTATGAGCATGATGGTCCTGTCTATATGAGATTCGGACGTCTTGCAGTTCCGGTCATAAATGATAATCCTGATTATAAATTCGAAATCGGAAAAGGCGTGACACTCCGCGAAGGAACAGATGTTGCGATCATTGCAACCGGTCTTTGTGTATCAGAGTCTCTTGCAGCTGCAGAAAAACTGGCTGCAGATGGAATCAATGCCCGTGTGATCAACATCCACACGATCAAGCCATTGGATGAAGAACTCGTTGTAAAGGCAGCGAAAGAATGCAAAAAAGTGGTAACTGTGGAAGAACATTCCATCATCGGCGGACTTGGTTCCGCTGTATGCGAGGTATTGGCAAGAAAGGCTCCAACGCCGGTTAAGACAGTAGGCATCAATGACTGCTTTGGTGAGTCAGGTCCTGCAGTGGCACTGCTTGAAAAATACGGATTGAATGCAGATGGAATTTATAAATCTGTAAAAGAATTTATGTGAAAATATTGAAAAAATAACGAACTTCTTTTCCGACAACGATGAGAAACGAATATCTCATCCTGTCAGGAAGGAAGTTTTCTTTTTTTGCAAATTATTACAGATAATTTTGCAGAAAACTGTTATAATGTGTATAAGCAATGAGCAGTGAAAGAAGCGGAAGAAATAAAATCTTCTGCTTGCAGAAAAGATTTTATTTCTTTTGATTCGAATAGAGACGGAGTAAAAATGCAGACAAACCTCGAATATTATAAAATTTTTTACTATGTATCCAAATATAACAGTATTTCCCTCGCAGCAGAGGCACTTTCCATCTCGCAGCCGGCAGTAAGCCAGGCGGTCAAGCATCTGGAAAATGATCTTTCCTGTGCACTTTTTGTCAGAACATCAAAAGGTGTGCGTTTAACGAAAGAGGGAGGAATGCTTGCAGAGTATGTGACGAAAGGTTATGAAACCATTCTTGCCGGGGAGAAAAAGCTGTCGGAGATGTTAAACTTAGATGCTGGTGAGATATGTGTGGGTGCCAGTGATATGACACTTCAATTTTACCTTCTTCCTTATCTGGAGGCATTTCATGATGCGTTTCCGCAGATTAAAGTAACAGTGACAAATGCTCCGACACCGGAGACGTTGCGTCATTTACAGGATGGAAAGATCGACTTTGGGATCATCAGTACCCCGGTGAACAACAAATACGATTTTAAAATGACGCCTGTCCGCAAAATTCAGGATGTTTTTGTGGCAGGAAAGAAGTTTGAATCTTTAAAAGGTGGAAAACTAAACTACAAAGAACTGGAAAATCTTCCGGTCATGTGCTTAGAGGGCAGCACTTCTACAAGAAAATATGTTGACGATTATCTCGCAGAGCGAGGCACATTTGTCCGGCCGGAATTTGAACTTGCGACGAGTGATATGCTTCTTCAGTTTGCGGTGAGGAATCTCGGTGTTGCAAGTGTAGTATCTGATTTCGCAGAAAAATACATTGCAAGTGGGGAATTATTCGTATTGAAATTTGACAGGGCGATACCGGAACGTGAAATCTGTATCGTTTCCAATGAGCGTACGCCGATGTCAGCAGCGGCGGAAAAACTATACGATTTTCTGCCTGTTCCGTAGTGAAAAAATGTCAGAAAAAGTTCATCAATTCTTCATCAATCTTAATAGAATATCAATGGGATTGCGGGCAGGAATATGATAAATTTATATGCAAGATCAGGATATTTAGGAGGAAACGTAAATGATGCGTTTATTATCGATCGGGATAGACTGTACCTCAGCTGCTATTTTTGTAATTCCTGCTTTTGCTATGTTGCAGTATGTAATCTACAAGAAATGGGATTTTAAACCATTTTGTGTAAAACTGATATTTGCATTTTATGCGATCGCAATGTTTTCAGTTGTGGGGGTTCCTACGATCGGGACATTTCAGATGGATTTCGGTCTGAATCTGATACCGTTCATAGACATTGTAAATAGTCCGTTTGCATATATGAAAAATACGATTCTGAATATCATTTTATTTATACCGATGGGATTTTTTGTACCTGCGGTCTGGAAGAATTACCGGTCTTTCAAAACCATGTTTTTCATGGGACTTGCGGTATCACTGGGGATTGAACTATTACAGATATTTACATTCCGGCTTACGGATATTGATGATCTGATCACCAATACGGCAGGAACCGTGCTGGGATATGAAATAAGCAGAAGATTTTCTTTTCCGTTCTCTTTAAAATCAGTGGATTCGAAAGAAATTTTGGTACGATATGAACCTGTCCTGATTCTGGCAGTTACGCTTTTGATTTTCATGTTTCTGAAACCAATCGTATCTGATGGCATATGGAATATCATGATATAATAAAGACTGCCGAGCGAAGCGAGTGTAGATAACGATCATGAAGCTGTGCTTCATGATATAATGAGCGCAAGTGAGAAGAATGCATTTATGCATTCGGCGAACGGCGAATGTCGATCATGAAGCCTTACTTCATGATATAATGAATGATTATATCATATATAATGAATATTAATTTTACTTATGACATATATTCGTGTATAATCATAAAGTAAAAACAGGGAAGTGTGATGGTTTTTACAAGCCATCACCTTTTTTATTTAGGAGGAAAATCAAATGGTTACAGCAGTAGTAGGCGCTAACTGGGGCGATGAAGGAAAAGGTAAAATCACAGATATGCTTGCAGACGAAGCGGACATCGTTATCCGTTTTCAGGGTGGAGCAAATGCAGGACACACCATCGTGAACAACTATGGTAAGTTTGCATTACATACATTACCATCCGGTGTGTTCCACAGCCACATCACGAACATTATCGGAAATGGTGTTGCGTTAGATATTCCAAAGGTGATCGGTGAGATCAAATCAATCACAGACCGCAATGTGCCTGCACCAAAAATCATGATTTCAGATAGAGCACAGATCGTTATGCCTTACCACGTTCTTTTCGATCAGTATGAAGAGGAACGTCTCGGAAAGAACTCTTTCGGTTCTACAAAATCCGGTATTGCACCATTTTATTCAGATAAATATGCAAAGATCGGTTTCCAGGTAAGTGAATTATTTGACGAGGAATTATTACAGGCAAAAGTAAAACGTACCTGTGAGACAAAGAATATTATGCTTGAGCATATGTATCACAAACCATTATTAAAAGAAGAAGAGTTATTAGCTACTTTACATGAGTACAGAGACATGGTAGCTCCATATGTCGGAGATGTTTCTTTATTCTTAGACAAAGCGATCAAAGAAGGAAAACACATCCTGTTAGAGGGACAGCTTGGAACTTTAAAAGATCCGGATCACGGAATTTACCCAATGGTAACATCCTCTTCTACTCTGGCAGCTTATGGTGCGATCGGAGCTGGTATCCCACCATATGAGATCAAGAAGATCGTAACTGTATGTAAAGCATACTCTTCAGCAGTTGGAGCAGGAGCTTTTGTAAGTGAGATTTTCGGTGACGAAGCAGATGAATTAAGACGCCGTGGTGGTGATGGCGGTGAGTTCGGAGCAACAACCGGACGTCCAAGACGTATGGGATGGTTTGACTGTGTTGCCAGCAAATATGGCTGTCGTATGCAGGGAACAACAGATGTTGCATTCACTGTACTTGATGTATTAGGATATTTAGATGAGATTCCTGTCTGTGTTGGATACGACATTGACGGTGAAGTTACTACAGATTTCCCTGTAACTGCAAAATTAGAGAAGGCAAAACCGGTATTAAAGAATCTTCCGGGATGGAAATGTGATATCCGTGGAATCAAAAAATACGAAGATCTGCCGGAAAATTGCAGAAAATATATTGAGTTTGTTGAGGAACAGATCGGATACCCGATCACAATGGTTTCTAACGGACCTGGAAGAGAAGACATTATTTATCGTTAATCAGATATGTTCTATATTGTGTGTGACGTTAGATAGAAGAAAAGAGGCAGGCGTGCAATGCACCCTGCCTTTTGTAATAGCGACGAGGAAAGGTGGATCATATGATAAAAAATATAATTTTAGATGTTGGAAAAGTTCTGGTTGAATGGGATCCAAAGGGAGCATTTGAGAAGATCGGTCTGGATGAGCAGACTGCAAAAGCAGTTGCGGATGCAACGATTAATACATCAATCTGGATAGAAACAGACCGTGGGGTATGGTCAGACGAGCAGATTCTTTCTGCATTATGTGAGAATGCACCAAAATACAAAGAAGAGGTAAAAAAATTCTGGGATCATATCGACCTGGCGATCGAACAGTTCCCATACACAAAAGAATGGATTTCTGGCATGAAAAAGGAGGGACTTCATGTCTACATTCTTTCAAATTACGGAAAGAAGACATTTGAACTGACAAAAGATACAGCATTGGACTTCCTGCCTCTTACCGATGGGGCAATCTTTTCTTATACAGTAAAGCAGATCAAACCGGATCTTGAAATATATGAAACTCTGTTAAATCAGTACCAGTTAAAACCGGAAGAGTGTGTGTTTATCGATGACCGGATGGAAAATATTGAGGGAGCAAAAAAAGCCGGGATCCACGGAATCTGCTTTGAGACGATTGAACAGGTCAAAGAGGATCTGAAGAAATATAACGTATATGCGTAAAAAGGGGACGCTAAATGGAACAACACAGACGAATGTATGGCACACTGCCGGGCATCACAAGGGAGGCGGAGGAGGCACACCTTACACAGACCATTGAGATCACGCAGCAGAATCTTGATAAAAACATCGCACAGGAGCAAAGTCTGAAAGAGGACATCCATACGCTGTTGGAAACCTATGGACCAAAGGATGTGGAGGCACTCTCACTGATTGACAATACAAAACTTATGTATGAAACGGTGAAGCGTGACAGGAGCAGGCTGGAAAAAGCCAGAAAGAAGCCGTACTTTGGACGGATCGATTTTTACGATGAGGATTCGAAAAAAGATGAGGCACTCTACATCGGAAGGGTTGGGATCTCAAAAAATATCATCGACAAAGTGGTCATCGATTGGCGGGCACCCGTGGCATCGGTTTATTATGAGAATGCGGTCGGACCGTGCGAATATACGGTGCAGAATGAGAAGACTTATGCGATCGATCTTCTGATGAAGCGGACTTATGAGATTGAAAACGATACCTTAAAAGATTTCTACGATTCGGATGTTGTGGCGAATGATGAACTTCTCACAAAATATCTGGCAAAAAATAAAAAAGCAGTACTCGGTGAGATCATTGCAACCATCCAGAAGGAGCAGAATGAGATCATCCGAAAATCTCCGAAACAGAATGTGATCGTACAGGGAAGTGCAGGTTCCGGGAAGACAACTGTGGCAATGCACCGGATTTCCTACATTTTATATAATTATGACAAAGAGTTCCGCCCGGAGGATTTCTATATTATCGGAAGCAACCGTATTTTGCTGAACTATATCACCGGAGTTTTGCCGGATCTGGATGTATATGGAATCCGTCAGATGACAATGGAACAGCTTTTTACAAGACTTTTGTATGAGGACTGGGATGAAAAAACAATGCACGTACATGCATTGGAGAAAGAGGACAGCTTCATCCATATCAAAGGAACTTTGTTTTGGTTTCAGAACCTGGAGGAGTATTGCAGAAAGCTCGAAGAGGAGACGATTTTAGCGGAAGATATTTCCTTAGAAGTTCCGGTGAAAGCTGGTTCTGTTGGGAAAACTTCAAGTAAAGTAATCTTTCAAAAAACGGGCAAAATCCTCCTGACCGCAGAAGCAATTGCAGATTATTTAAATGAAAACAAGGAGGTCTCCATCCAGAATAAAATTGCAATGCTGAACAAACGTGTGATGGCAAAAGTATACAATGAGATTACAGGAAAAGACATCCGGTACGAGGCGGACGACAAGAGGGAGATACAGAAAAAATACCGGTGGTATTTTGGCGGAAAAGAGTGGAAAACTTCTATTTTTGAACTCTATGCGGATTTTTTAGAGGAGCAGAGGCTGAAGGGCTACCAGCTTCCTGTGCCGGAACATGATTTTGATGTGTACGATCTTGCAGCACTGGCATATATCTACAAACGTGTGAAAGAGACAGAGCTTGTGAGGGAAGCAAGTCATGTCGTGATCGACGAAGCACAGGATTTTGGCATGATGGTTTACAGTGTGCTGAAATTCTGCATGAAAAACTGCACGTTTACGATCATGGGTGATGTGTCGCAGAACATTCATTATGGATATGGACTGAATGACTGGGAGGCACTGCGCAGATTATTTTTGACCGGTCCTTATGACAGCTTTGAGTTGTTGCGTAAGAGTTATAGAAACACGATCGAGATATCAAATTTTGCAATGCGTATTTTACAGCACGGAAATTTCCCGGTTTATCCGGTCGAGCCAATCATAAGACACGGAAAAGATGTGACAATGGCACAGCTTTCGGATGATAAAGAGTTATACAGTTATGCCGCAGAGCAGGTGAAACACTGGCAGAAAGAAGGACTTGAAACCATTGCGATCGTATGCCGGGATGAGAAAGAGGCAGAACGGGTAAAAAAGAAGCTTGGCAAAAAGTTATCTGTCACAGGTGATGATCTGGAAAATACAGAATTCGGAAGCGGTGTCATGATCCTTCAGGTGGCGTATACCAAAGGTCTGGAATTTGACGCTGTATTATTGTTTGATCCGAGCAGAAAAAAATATCCGTCGGACGATGCACATGTAAAACTCTTATATGTGGCAGCGACAAGAGCGTTACATGAACTTGCGGTGTTATATAAAGAGGATCTGACCGGACTGATCGCTGATCCTCTGCCGGAACGGGAGCAGAAGGTATTCAAAGTCGAAGAGAAAAAACCGGTACGTAGAGTAGTCAGGAAGCCGGAAGAGGTTAAGAGGCCGGAAGTGGCTAAGAAGTCAGAAGTGATGGAGAAGCCGGAGCTATCGTCAGAGCCGGTGAAACAACTGGGATCACTTAAAAAGCTGGGACAGCTAAAAGATCCCAATGTTGGAAGAAAATCTGGCAACAAATTTTTAAATGAAGAAATTGCAAAACCCAAAACCATCCAGAAATCCATGAATCTCTCCGGGCATCACACTTCCGAATTATCCGGAGTGCAATCTGTTCATAAATTCGGAGACATCCCGGATAACAGTATCCTGCGGCCATCGGGACATGGAAGGATCGACACTTCTGTGCGGTGGGTGGAGCAGACAGCGTGTGGCGTTGCCTGTGTCAGCAATTACGGTGTGCTCCATGTTAGCCCGGTAAATGACGCTGTGATCCGCGTGACGTTTGGTGCAGGATTAAAAATAAAAGAACTGTTCCGGAATGGGCAGACGAAAATAAAGTGGCAGCAGAAAGAGACAAGAGAGGCAGTCTTGATAAACACAAAAGAGATCTGTCTTACTGTTGACAAAAAAAGTGGTGCGATCTCCTACGCCAATGCTGCCGGAAAGACCGTTCTGAAAGAAAAGACAGGTCTTCCGAGGCAGATGGATCCGGTGAAAAAACAGAACTGGATGTATTTTGACTGGTCAAGATCAGAACGGCTGTCAGCGAAAGGAGTTTTAAAGGACGACAGGCTTCCGCTGAAAAATACAACAAAATACATTTGTTATGGGGAAAAATCGAAGCGTTTTCCACTGGTGCATTCGAACCTTGGATATGGAATCGCAGTGGCGGCGGACAGTGATGTATTATGCTGCAATATTCCGATGTATGGACCATACATTTCAACGGAACATATGGAGCTTATTGACTATTATTTTATTATTGGCAAGACAGAAGCGGACGTGATCAACCGCTATGTGGAATTTATGAACGGCTGAAATGAAAAAGAAAATGTCGGATGAATTTCACAAAGTTATCACATTTTTTTCCAAAAGTTAACACATTTTTTCGATAGGATAGAACTATCGAAAACCGGCAGTTGCGAAATTCGTAAAAACAAACGGATTTCGCAATTTTCATGCAAGCCGGAGGCAAGGAGGAAAAGATTGTGATCGAGATCAGCCATCTGGTGAAAAAATATGGTGACCATATTGCAGTGAATGATTTGTCATTGACTGTGGAACCGGGAAAAATTTATGGATTTTTAGGACCAAACGGTGCCGGAAAATCTACTACGATGAACATTATTACAGGGTACTTAGGTGCAACCAGCGGAGAGGTGAAAATCAATGGATTTGATATTTTCGCACAGCCGGAAGAGGCAAAAAAATGTGTGGGATATCTGCCGGAGATTCCACCTCTTTATATGGATATGACAGTCAGAGAGTATTTAAACTTTGTGGCTGAGTTAAAGAAAATCGAAAAAAGCCATAAAAACGAATATGTAGAGGAAGCGATGGAGACGACCGGAATCACTGCACAGCAGTCCAGACTGATCCGAAACCTGTCAAAGGGTTACAGACAGAGAGTGGGATTTGCCCAGGCAGTGCTTGGATATCCTGAGATTATTATTCTGGATGAACCAACGGTCGGACTTGATCCAAAGCAGATCATTGAGATCCGTGACCTCATCAAGGAACTTGGGAAAAATCATACAGTCATTTTAAGTTCACATATTCTGTCTGAAATTTCTGCAGTGTGTGATCACATTTTTATTATTTTCAAGGGAAAATTAGTAGCAAGCGATTCTACAGAGAATCTGATGAAGCAAATGTCCGGGGCACAGGAGATCGAGCTTCTGGTTAAGGGAGACAATGATACTGTGCAGGAAGCACTTACCCGGATCACAGAAGTTGAAAAATGTATCCCATTAGAGCAGAAGGACGAAGAGAGCGTACATCTGAACCTGATCGCAAAACCGGGAATGGATATCAGGGAGCAGGTATTTGCTGCCTGCGTAGATCACGGATTTGTTATTTTGCAGATGAATCCGATTTCAAAATCTCTAGAGGACGTGTTCTTGGAACTCACAGAAAAAGAGAGTACACAAAAAGAGGTTTTGCCGGAGAAAAAAATCCATTTTGGAAAACCTCATTTTGGAAAAGGAAGTAAGGAGGAGACAGAATAATGTTTGCAATATTTAAAAGAGAAGTAAAAGCTTACTTTCAGACGGTGACAGGATGGTTGTTTATTGCAGCAGTTCTTGTACTCTATGGATTATATTTTTATGCTTACAATCTGAGGGCTGGGTATCCGTATATCTCTTACTCATTGTCAGCAATCGCATTTATTATGCTGATCACGGTACCGGTGCTGACCATGCGAAGCTTTGCAGAGGAACGCCACAGCAGAACAGACCAGCTGATTCTGACTGCTCCGGTATCGGTGGGAAAAGTAGTGTTTGGGAAATATCTGGCAATGGTTGCCGTGTTTACAGTAGATATCGTGATCATCACGATCACACCGTTGCTGTTAATGTCTTACGGAACGATTCCATTAGGTGAATCTTATACGGCAGTGTTCGGATTCTGGCTGTATGGATGTGCCTGCATAGCGGTTGGTATGTTTATTTCTTCACTTACCGAAAGCCAGGTGATTTCCGCAGTTTTAACATTTGTTGCATTATTTGCCGGTTACATGATGGGAAGCATCTGTAATCTGGTCTCAGAGAGCGGAAATCTTCTGACAAAAATATTAGGCTGCTATGATCTTTACAGTCCGCTTGATAAATTTATGAATGGAACACTGGATGTGACAGGAATGGTCTATTATGGAACGATCATTGCATTGTTTTTATTCCTGACAGGACAGTCCATTCAGAAACGCCGCTGGAGCGTCAGCACAAAAAGAATATCCACAGGAGTTTTTTCAACAGGAATGATCGTAACAATGGTGGCGTTGATGGTAGTGGTAAATCTGTTTGTGGCAGAACTTCCGACAACATGGACATCCATTGATGTGACTTCAACGAAAATATACTCTATTACAGATGATACGAAAGATTATCTGAAAAATCTGGATGAAGATGTAACAATTTATGTTCTGACGTCCGATGCGTCAAAAGATACGACGCTTGATGAGACATTGCAAAGATACGAATCACTGTCTGATCACATCAAGGTTTCCTATATCAATCCGGCTGCAAACCCGAATTTTGCAGCACAATATACAGACAGTTCGGTCACTTCAAACAGTATGATCGTTGTGAGTGACGCACGGTCCAGAGTCATTGATTATAATGATGTGTATACCTATAGTTATGATTACAGCAGCTATTCCAGAAGCATTGACGGTTATGATGCTGAGGGACAGTTGACCAGTGCAATCCAGTATGTAACGATGGAAGCATCCGAGCTTCCGGTGATCTATCAGGTAACAGGTCACGGAGAAACTGCACTTTCCGGAAATTTTACAGAGGCAATTGAAAAAGCAAATATTACATTATCGGAGTTGACACTTTTAAAAGAGGACGCCATTCCAGAAGATGCAGCAGCACTGATTATCAATGGACCCGTGACTGATTTTTCAGAAGACGATGCCAATAAAGTGATCGATTATATTAATCAGGGTGGAAAAGTATTGATTACCTGTAATTTCCAGGCAGAAGAACTTGCGAATTTTGATACGATCTTAAGTGCCTGCGGTATGTCAAGAGTATCCGGTGTTGTAATGGAGAATGATAAATCTTATTACTACGGTGATACACCTTATTATCTGCTTCCAATCGTGGAAAGTGCTTCCTATACAGATTCGGTTGCAAATTCCTATGTTTTTGCACCATATAGTGTAGGAATCACATACGGAGAGGATACAGATGATGTGACTTATACGTCATTGCTTGATACAACAGAGAAGGCAGTTTCAAAAACGGATGCTGCAAATGCAACAACATCCGCAATGGAAGAAGGAGATATTGCCGGTCCGTTTTCTGTTGCAGCAGCTTATGAGAAGAGCACAGAAGATGATGGAAGTGCCAAAGTTGTTGTATTCGGATCAACAGAGATGTTTACAGATGGAGCAGATGAAGTGGTCTCCAAAAATAACAGCAAATTATTTACAGATACGATCACAGAACTGACAGGAGATTCAGATTCTGCAACGAGTGTGATTCCAACGAAAGAGTATACACTTGGTGCTATTACAGTGGATGCGGCTGCAGGGATCATGTCAGGACTTTGCATAATGATCGTTCTGCCATTAGGAATGATCGTGACAGGAATTGTCATCTGGTCAATGAGAAGAAAGAAATAGTATGGAATGATGGAGCCAGAGAAAACTGGCAAAACATGAATGGAGATCAAAATGAAAAGACAGAAAAAGCAGTTTGTGATCATACTAATTGCACTTGCAGTTGTGCTTGTGGCAACATTTGGAATGAAAACATATAATAAAAATCAGGAAGAAAAGGAAACGGCAGAGGAGGAAGCGTCTACCATATACATTTCGCAGGTGCAGACAGATACGATCACATCGTTTTCCTATGAGATCGGTGAGGTGACGTATTCTTTTACAAAAGATGGAGAAGACTGGATTTATGATGGAGACAGCTCTGTTGACATCGATGAAGATGCAGTTGAAACAATGCTTAATTCATTAGAAGCACTTACTGCAACGGATGAGATCAATTGCGAGGATCTCTCTGAATATGGTCTGGAGGATCCATCTGATGTGATAAGTTATACCACGGACAGCGGAAGTGTGACACTTTCTGTGGGGAATAAAAACGATATGCTCGGTTCTTATTATGTCATGACAGGAGAAGACGGTAAAGTTTATCTGACCAATACGTCACTTGCAGATGTTTTTTCAAAAACACCGGAAGAGCTGACTGCTTCTGAAGACACGGAAAGTGTAGAAAATACGGAAAATGCAGAAGCAGCAGAAGTGACTGAAAGTACGGAAACTGTAGAAGAAGGAACAGAAGAGTAGAAGCAAAAAGAGGCTTCTACTCAATTATCAGTCGTATTTTTCTCTTCGGAATCCTTTTTGATCAGCTTGTAGATGAAGCTATATGCCCAGATCAAAACCGGAATGATGACCGAAGCATAGATGGATGTCATAAGCATATTCATAAAATTGTCGCTTGCCGAAAGAGCACATATAATAGTAGAAACATAAAGTCCGACAAGGACGATAATACCCAGGATCGCTAAAATTTGCTTTACTTTTTTCATATTTTGAATCCTTTCAGAAAAATATAATACAATTATCGTATAGGAAAAAAACAGTTTCGTCAATAAAATTGTCGAAGAAGGTACGGCACATGAAAAAATCCTTTGAAAAACCCATTCATATTTGCTATAATATCAAGTGCATCTATGCATGGTGCAAATATACAATAATTAGAAATCGAGGAATGTAATATGGCATTATTGGAACAGTGGCAGAAAGTTGCTTATAATGAGAAAGCAGATAGAGGAGAATTACAGAGATTCTGGCAGAGATATTTCCTTTTAGAGAAGGGTGTATACGAACAGCTTTTAGATAATCCGGATGAGAAAGTCGAAGGAACTGTAAAAGAGCTTGCAGAGAAGTATAACCTCAGTGTTATGGAGATGACAGGATTCTTAGACGGGATCAACGACAGTCTGGTTGAAGCAAATCCAATCGAAACTATGGAAGAAGACACAAAAGTAAGCCTTGCTTTTGATAAAGAGAAGTTATACAAGAACATGGTTGATGCGAAAGCTGACTGGTTATATGATCTGCCACAGTGGGATCATATTTTTGATGCTGAGACAAAGAAAGCATTATTCTTAGAGCAGAAGAAATCCGGAACAGTCCATGTAGGAAAGAAAGTTGGACGTAATGATCCATGTCCATGCGGAAGCGGCAAAAAATACAAACACTGCTGTGGAAGATAGGATATTTCCAAAAATATAAGAAAAGCACTTTACAGATGAAGCAAAAGGGTATAGAATGACCCTAGTCAAAACGTTGAAGAGAAGAGTAGCATGAGGAAAGCCACAGAGAGGGATGCATTTGGTGGGAGCGTTCCGGCTTGGAATTATGTGAAGACCAGCTCTGAGTGACCCCAATCCGGTCCGGTGATACCGTTATCATCAAGAATGAGATTTCTCC
>CAKQXQ010000056.1 GCA_934292805.1 uncultured Roseburia sp.
GCAAAACGGTTCGTAAATATTGTAAGAAAATCAATGTCTCTCTGCAGCTGTTCCATTGACATCACGTCTTTCAGATCATAGCGGCAGTGGATCGGTGCAATATTTCCACCTGCAATACGTGCAAATGAAACTGCAGGGATGCCTTTGTCTGCAAATGGCGTGGAATCACTGGAATAGACACCTGTTTTGGATGCGACCGGAAAACCAACTTCCGCTGCCATGTAGCTGATATAATGAGAAAGCTTCTCTTCTGCGGAAACACATGCGATAAATTTACCCATGTAAGTACCGATCATATCCAGATTGATGTTCAGTACAATTTTTTGCAGTTCGGCTTCGTGATCTCTGACATATGCTTTAGAGCCAAGCAATCCTCGCTCCTCACTTCCACAGAACACGAAACGCAGTCCATAATTTAATTCTTTTTCCTTCATCTGTTCCATGATCCCAAGAAGACCTGCACAGCCACTCATATTGTCATACGCACCATGAGAAAGTGATGTTGAATCATAGTGTGCACTTAATACGATCCATTCGTCTCTTTTTCCCGGAAGCTCTGCGATCACATTGTGGGATTCCCCATCATATTCTTTTTGCTCAATTTCTAATTTTATCTGCTTTGCACCATTTTTCACGAGTTTTACCGCCTCGCTGGTATGCAGCATTGCACAGAGCACCTTCCGCTCCTCGCCGACAACTGCCTCACGAAGATCCCGCTGGTCAATATCCGTCTGCGGATAATACATATTGCCATACTGGAAAAGAATGGCTTTTGCCCCTGCTTTCATCAGATCCTGATAAGTAAAAAATCCAATGCCCTGTGTATCCATGAGCACAATCTTATCCTTCGCACCTGCGATGGAAACTGCATCTGTTCCCGGCATATAGTATAATTCTCCTTCTACACTTCCGCTTCCGCAGCAGGTAAATGCCTTGCAGGTGATCTCCTCGCCGTCTGCATACAAATGTGCATTTTCTATCTCTCCCATTGCCACGCGAAATCTTTCGATTTCCGCTGCAACACCCAGACTTTCACACTGTCCTTTTAAATATTCTGCTACCTGTAACTCTTCTTTGGTTCCGCTTGCATGTACGAAATCCGTATTGTCAAAAATCTGTTGTAAATTCATTGCTCTCTCCTAATCACTTGTATTATAAATATTTTCGTGTTCTGCTAACATTCATCTGTTTCCATCAAATTTATCCTTGTAAAAAATTTTGTCTCATTTTCATGATGAATATATGCTCCGTTTTTGATCTGTACACGGAGGCTTGCCGGATTATCCTTATTTACAGACATATAAACTTCATGAATAGACTTCTGTCCGGCTTTCTCAAGCGTCAGCTTCAATCCCTTAGTTGCATAACCTTTTCCTCTGTATTTTTCTGATATGCAATAACCTATATGTCCAGGTCCTTCTCTGAGAAAGTCATTGAGGCAATGTCTTAAACTAAATACTCCTACATATACATCTTCATCAACAAGCACGTATGTAGTATCCGGAACAAATCCTTCAGGCAGTTCCTTTCCTAATGACCAGTTTCTCTTTTTCTCGATCCATTCAAGAAACTGTTCATAGTTATACCCATATACACTATTCATATATCCGTTTTCATTTTCCGGAAAAGTCATATAAAGCTCATACGTTTTTCGATAATCTGAATCCTGTACTCTTATTAATTCCATGAGCAATCCTCCTTGCGTTTGTTCTTTCGGGCTTATTGAAGATTCTATCACTCATATCTCGCCTGCCTTCTGGAAATTATGATTCAAAAGTATAATCACGGTATTTCTTTATGTCAATCGAAAATCATTTGATTTTTCATAAATGGTTCTTAATCAGGTGAATCTTTCTTTTTCCAATATATAAAAACAGGTACAAGCCATACACCGACTTGCACCTGTTTTATGTATTGGAAAATATTACCGTATTCTTTTCTTTATTGTTGGTCCGATGATCATAGCAATAACCATTTTTATCAGGTCAGCCGGGATGAATGGGATTACGCAGATTGCAAGAGCCGCCTTGAAGGTGTAATCTGCAACCAGGCAGAACCACACGGTTCCGAAAAAATAACATACGATTGTTCCCACGATCATTCCGATAAGCTGGATCCATTGTTTGTGACAGTTATCGATCACAAGTCCGGCAATGATTGCCATTGCGATAAATCCAATGATGTATCCGCCTGTAGGGCCTGCCAGCTTGGCCGGACCGCCTGTAAAACCGGAAAATACCGGAAGACCAACGAGTCCGAGCAGAAGATAGATCAGATAACTGATGGTTCCTCTTTTCCATCCAAGAAGGTATAGAGACAGATAAATGGCCAGGTTGGTGAATGAAATCGGAACCGGGCCGATTGGAATGGACATTGGAGCAAGGATACAGGTAACTGCTGCCATAAGTGCGGTTATTGTTATTTCATAAGTTTTACTGCGAGGTGCAGCACTGTTTTGTGTCTGGTTCATATTAAAAAATCTCCCTTTAAAGTTTGTTTATTATGCGGATTCAATCTCATAAGTAAATCCTGCATCCGTGATCGTTTTCAGAGTATCTTCAATTCCCTGACCGCCTTCTGTCAGATAACCTGAGGCAAAAATAGAATCAACTACACCAAGCAGCTTCTTTTCTTCCCCTTTAAAATATACTTCTCTTCCGGCAGCACAGCGGATATCTGCTTTCGGCACAAGAAGCCTTGCAAGGCAGAGGACTTTCATGCAGTACTCGGTTGTCAGGATGGAAATGTCCGCATCTCCAAGCGGTGTTCCCTTGATTGGCAATAGGAAGTTAATTGGCAGTGCTTCCGGCTGGATTTCACGCAGTTCGAGAAGCATGTCAACTACATCCTCTTTGCTTTCGCCCATTCCAATGATTCCGCCACTGCAGATTTCAAATCCAAGTCCCTGCAGCATGTGGATATTCTGTATACGCTGATCAAAAGTATGTGTACTGCATATATTATGATAATATGAACGGCTGCTGTTCAGGTTGTGATTGATTCTGTCCAGTCCGGCTTCTTTGAGCATTCTGGCCTGCTTTTCTGTCAGAAAGCCAATAGAACAGCAAAGATGTGTTCCGTGTTCTTTCATCTTGCGGATCCGGCGGGCAAGTTCTTCGATTTCTTTATCTGTAAACTGCATGCCACTCAGTCCGATACAGTGTCTGGATAAATGATAATCTTTTACAAAATCATTATCCTGATACAGTTTATCTTCATCTACCCATTTGTATTTATCAATATCTGCGGTAGAGCGGCATGACTGTGCACAATAAGCACAATCCTGGGAACAGTTTCCGCTGCGGGCGTTTGTAAGAATATGAACGCTTACACGATTTCCCTTATATTGATATCGTAAACTCTTTGCACGATCGATCAACACATTCAGTTCTTCATCCGGAGTATTCAAAATAGCGATCGCATCCTCTCTGGAAAGAGCAGATGCATCTTTTTCATAAAATTTGGAATCCATAAATTTTCCTTTCGTTTGTTGCAAACAGGAACTCATTACCCAGAGACATCTGGGAAAATCTGTTGCTTTTTTGTACGGATACCACTTTAACACAAAGAAGCACAAATTGTCAACTTCAAACCAATTACCGGTTTACATTCAGTTGGAGTCTTGCCTTCACATAACATTAACTAAATAGACGAGAGAAGAGTGTCTTTTTCTTTATTCCTGCCATTTTTCTTATTGAATCGCCTTTTCTATAGCCTCTTGTTTCAGCTTCACTTATCATCTTTTCAGCTCTTTCCGGATCTCCTAATTTGGCAATTGCAACTGCATAATTGGCTTGTGCGATCCAATAATCAAATTCGCACTTATCAATTAATGGTAATCCTTTATCATAACATTGCTTTGCATTTTCATATTCACATCTTAACAAATAAATAGTACCCATATTTGTATATGCAGTTCCCTCATATGGATTTATCTCTATTGCTTTATTATAAAATTCTAATGCCTTATCCGGATTATTCAATGCCCTATAGCACCTTCCAAGATGCACCATAATGATAGAATTGTTTTCATCTAAGTTAAATGCCTCAACTAAAACATTAAGTTCTCTGGTATATTGACCACTTTCATGAAGTTTTTTTGATTCTTCTAATAACGTCACTACCTTTGTTTCAGTTAATATCGAATTTTCTTCTCTTCCTTCATCATTGATAAAATATTTGCTTCCACAAAATTCGCAGATAAACATATTTCCACTTCTTTTTAATTCCGAACTACCACAAGCTTCACATTGTACTCTAATCATCGTGTCTTTCCTCTTTCACCTCGTATTATAGCTTCTTTTGAAGATACTCCATCAAATTATCAATTGTTTGCTGATTTTTAGAATAATAAATTTTGTTTCCCTGTTTCTCCACATTTAATAAACCTGCATTATGCAGTTCACTGGTATGATGGGAAACAGTGGCTGTCGTCAGACCTAACCTATCTGCAAGCTCTGCACCATATGCGTTCTTCTCACTTGTATAACTCAAAATTTCAAACTTGCTCTTGTCACTTAACAGCTTTAACAGTTTTAAAGCCCGCTCCTCAGTAATGGCTTCCTTTTTATATGGAAAAGTTTCTGATAAACTATAATCATCGCCATACAAAAAACCAAGAGTACAAAGATCCTCTTTTTCATACTCTCCTGTATGATTGTCAATATACAGAGAATATCCTTTAATCATTGGAAAGAAAAAAGCTGGGCGGAGCTTCCAGCCCAAAGCATTCTTTTCTACCTGAATATTTGCTTCTGCTTCCTGGTTTAAATAGTCAACAAAATCCCTGCCGGCAAGTTTCTTCGTCCAATATTCATAAAATTGTTTCGCATAGATATCCAGCTCTTTTTTGAACTGCTCAACAACCCGGAGTGCAGCTTCAATAAATGGGCGGACTCGTTCCATATGTTTATCCCGGTTCAAGATGATATCCTGAAGCATAAGCTTTTCCTCTGCCGCAAAATCCATATCCAGAATCAACTTCATAACATCTTCCAGATTCTTACATTCGTTCATACTCAGAGTATCATTCACATTTTGGTTATAGCAAAATATCGTACGTCCAAGATTATCATAGTATTGGTCTGGCTTCATCTGTCTCAAAGAATCTATCCACTGGTCTGCGGAAATGTATTCCACATCCAAAAACTCTTCATACAAAAACAATATATGGAAAGGAAATCCTCTTTCTTCTTTGTTATACGGTTTAAAATAAAATCTCATCTCATCCAAAGAATCTTTCAGTAAATCAAGCAATGCATCTTCTGCCCGATTCACCAAATCTATCTTTTTTAACGATTCTTCTGTCAGATCATGATGACATCTTCTTTTTATGTCGTTGATTCTTGCCTCTTTTCCTTCTGATCCTGCAGCCGTTTGTAACAGAAAAATTGCCTCAGACATTGGACTATACTTCGAGATAATATGATTCATTATTTCATTCCTTTCAATGTTTTACTAAATAACAATAATATTGTAACAAATATAGCTAAGGCTCCGCAACCGGTAAAAATAGTCGAAACAGAAGCCTCATGGGCCACAGCAGATACAACAAAGGATGCTATCGGGCTGACGCCCATAGATAGAGATGTCAACAAAGCTCCACATCTTGCAAGATACTGTGGATCAATAATCTTCATAAATTGAACCGATGCAAAGGAATTGACCCAGCCCACAACAATACCCAGCATAAAAGACAATAAAGTAGTAACCCCATACATTCCTGTTTTTGTAATATACAGAGTTTTTCCTGCAATCAAACCAATATAAAATATTCCAATTACAGCTGCACAGGAAACCAGCAGCAATCGTGGAGATACCTTTTTGCTTATTTTCGGATAACTAATGGATGCCAGCAGAGCCGATATAGACATCGTGACTCCAATTACCGATAACACGGAAGCATCTCCACCCAGTATCTCTTTTACAAATGGCGCCTGCATACTATTGAACGGTACCAGAATTGCATTTAAAAACATTGCGATCAGGCACAAAAATAGTAATGCTTTTAAATGCATCGCATACTGAAATCCTTCCTTCAAGGTAGTTAGATATTGTCCCACTTTAAATGAAGTCTCTAACTTAGATACTTCTTTCACATGAAGCGTTGAAATAATGAGTGCTGATATCACAAATGTAACCATATCTATATAAATTGCCCCTGCGGTTCCAATTAATGCAATAATTCCAGCGGCGATTCCGGTTGCTACCATCTCTACAATAGTAGAAAGTGACATAGACAGCGATGTTCCGTATTCATAATATTCCTGTTCCAATACCAGCGGTGTTAATGCAGATGAAGAAGGTCCACGAAATGCCTCAGCTGTTGAAATAATTAATGTCGTAATAATTAAGTGCCATCCCTGTAAAAATCCTCCCATGTATGCTGTCGCAATATATGCAACACACAATGCACGAATTAAGTCTGTAAGAATCATAATCTTCTTCTTACTCTTTTTCTCAACAAAAGCACCCGCTAATGGAGTGATTAAAACAGAAGGTATCAGATTCAATGCATAAATGAATGCTGACCAGTACGCTTGCCGGGTCAATTCGTACACAATCCATGCAGATGCAATTGCGTCAACTGAATCCCCAAAACGGTTAATCAGGGCTGCTGTGATAATTTTCATATACTCTTTTTGTTTTAAAATGTCTTTATATCCGATTTTATTTGTTTTCATTTTATCTTCCTTCACCTGATATGTTATTAGATATATATCTAATGTTATATTAGATGAATTGTTGTTAGATGTCAATATTATTTTGTTAGATTATCGTCTAATATTTAACCATTTTACTGATTCTCTTCTTTGCCGAACCGAACTACGTGAACATACAAATAAGTCAGTATTTGGACTGCATCTCAATGATGATGCAGTCCAAATACTGACTTATGAAAAATATTTTCCCGTTCCAAGCCGGCAAAGGAACATAGAAAACTGAGGAGGCGAAATCCGAAGTTATAAAATTTAAATTATCTATTTTCAAAACAAGCCACCGAGCATTATCCCTATGTGGCTTGTTTCATCTATGATTATTTCCATTATAAAGTTTAGGTTTTATGTACAATCGACAGCCCAACTTAACTATCTGCTTTCTACTATTGTATATGTTCCTGATTCAAAATTCACATTTAATGTTGCAAATGCACTATTATATTCCCATCGGATTTGCAGAGAGCTATCCTCTCCGGAGATGGTCACCACTGCACCTTCTGAAAATGCTTTATTTGTATTTCGCATGCGGATTAACGCAAGCTGTTTTTGAACCACATCTTTTTTCAGGCCTTCTGCAATCTGATCAGTGGAAAGGTTTGTCCGGTTGATTTCCTTATGTCCGGATTCTCCCAATGCACTGTAATATGTAGCGTTCACCTGATAATACAGATTCTTTTGTCCATGTAAATTTTTGACCATGCCTCCACGGGATACGATCCGGTCAATCAACGACTGGATCTCCTCTTCCGGAAGTAGCCCCTTTAAATCCAGAAGCGGAATGCCATCGTGACAGCCAAGCATGTTGACCGTGGAGATCTTCTTTGCCACGATCTCCTTTGCCCATGCCGCAAGGTACGTTCCGCGCCGGTTCTCAATCGCATCAATGATCAGTCCCGGCAGGAAAAAGTCATAGGTTGCATAGCCTTTCTCTGCAAGGGTCTGGTATATTTTTTCATCATATGCTGCATGGATCTCCGGTAAAAGAGTAAGTCCTAATGGCTCTGCCAACGTATGGATCTTCTGTAAAAGCTCCCACGTCTCCGGATCATTGAGGAAGTTTTTCTTTCCCGGTGTTTTCGGTGCATAGGCAAAGGCATCCAGCCGCACGATCGCCGCGCCGTAAGAAGCTATTTTTTCCAGTGTTTCACGGTAAAACTCCCACACCTTTGGTGACTGGATGTTTACATCCATCTGTCCGAGATACTGTCTGCCATGCACTTCCTGATAAAAGGTATTCCAGTACGGCACCTTTTTCCCATCCGGAAATTCCACCATCAGGATCGGCAGCCCGGGTTTTCGGCATTCCGGTCACACCATTTCTGCACTTTTTCGTATAATGCTCCAGCCTCTTTCAGTTCTGTAAAAGCAAACTGATACGCCTCATATTCCCCGGTAAACGGTGGAAGCGGAATTCCCGCATGCATAAGCGCTGCACCGGAATACTGCCTGCCGCTCTGTTCTTCCAGATACACAGCATCCGGCTTTAACCCACGCAGGCGGACATAAACGGTCGCCTGATTTGCCTCAGCCATAAGACGCACCACACTTACCAGTGCATGATCCTGTTCCTCTGAGACGGACATCCATGCCGCAATTTCATCTGTAAACGGATCGGACAGCCGCCAGTAGGTTCCCTCGTTAATGAGCGTTTCATACTTCTTGTAAGTTTTGATCTGCTCCCGGATCTGTTGTTTTTCCTCATCGGATAAAAGCGCCGGGTTTAATTCGTAACCGAAGGTTCCTGCCATCGCTGTCACTCCGCGGGTGTGGAAACTTGTCACCCGTCCGGTCTGGTGGTTCGGCACCGCCGAAACGTGTGCCCCCATTGCGGAAACCGGATAGAAAAATGAAGTTCCGTACTGGATTCTTGTGCGGTTGATTGCATCGGTATTGTCACTGCACCAGATCTGTGGGGAATAATAAAGCATTCCTGCGTCAAACCTGCCGCCGCCACCGCTGCATCCCTCAAGCAGAAGATCCGGATACCGGCTGCACAGACGCTCCATGAAATCATAGACACCAAGCACGTAATCATAGGAAAGATTTCCGGCATAGACATCTGCCATACTGCGGTTCATATCCCACTTGACATAATCAATTTTTCCCTGATCCAGCACGGCACAAATCTGCTCAAATACACAGTCGCGCACTTCTTTTCTGGAAAAATCAAGCAGTAACTGGTTTCTCGAGCGCACCGGCTTTTTCCCCGGAATCTGAATTGCCCAGTCCGGATGTGCCCGGTAAAGGTCGCTGTCTTCATTGACCATCTCCGGCTCAATCCAAATGCCAAATTTCACCCCCTGATTATGCACACGGGTAATAAGCTCTGCCAGGCTTCCCCCCAGTTTCTTTTCATTGACCTGCCAGTCCCCAAGGGAAGAATTATCATCGTTTCTTTTCCCAAACCAGCCATCATCCATCACTACCATATCAATTCCAAGGGAAGCGGCTTCTTTTGCCAGATCCACGATCGTATCTCCCGTAAAATCGAAATAGGCTGCCTCCCAGCTGTTGATCAGCACCGGGCGCTGCATATGGACATATTTGCTGCGGCACACATGGTTGCGGATGCAGTTATGATACTGCTGCGACAGTGCTGACAATCCATCTGCCGAATAGGATAAAATAACTTCCGGCACCGTAAAGGTTTCTCCCGATGCAAGCGGATAAGAAAACAGTTCTTCATTCAATCCGAGAAGCAGGCGCGTCTGGTTAAACTGATCTTTTTCTGCCTCACAGGAGAAATTTCCGCTGTATACAAACAGCATTCCATAGCAGTTTCCTGCGGTCTCTGTTGTTCCTTTTTCTGCCAAAATCACTGCCGGATTATACTGATGGCTGGACGTTCCCCTGCGGCTGCCAAACGCAATGGTTCCATGCCCCAGCGGCGTACGCTCCAGATTGCGCTCCATGGCATGCTTTCCATAAAACCGCAGGACATCAAAATCTCCCTGTACAAAATCCAGACAGGCTGCCGCTGCCTTTTCGATCGTAATCTGCCCAGTTCCCGTATTTTTAATCTGGACGCTCCTTGTAATGACATCGTTTTCTTCCAAAACACCATACAGCAGATGAACTTCAACCTGTGCGTTTTCGTCTGCAAGGACAATTTCCAGTGTCTGTGCTTCCTCTTTGTCTGCCCAGACAGCCGGAAGTCCCTGTAACTGGTATTTGCCGCTTCGGATCTCATAACTTTTAAAAAGCAGATCTGCGCTTTCCACCCCTTTTTCATTTTTGATATTCAGCGCAATATTGCGGTAATCCCCAGTTCCAATGGAAGGATACTCCTGTGGCAGCGCATCCAGCGAATAGGTGCGGTTCATGCCCGCTGCATAAGGATTTCCGGAAAATCCACGGTCTGCATAGGTTAAAACATAATCCATGGGGCTGTTTGTTTTATCTCCATAGTACAGATGCAGCAGATATCCCAGTGGATCAACCTGCATCTGATAAGTTGTATGCACCGTATGCAGGGTAAATATTTTTTTATTTGGATTGTATATAATTGCCATAGAAGTCACCTCGTTTTATTCTTTATCCTTTGACTGCACCGTTTGCTACACCGTTTAAAATCTGTTTCTGACAGATCACATAGAAAATAAGGATTGGAATCAGTGCCAGAATATAGGAAGCAAATGCCAGATTGTAATTGGTTCCAAACTGTGTCTGGAAATTAAGCTGTGCAAGCGGCAGCGTGTTCTGTCCGGTTCCAGACATGATCACAAGTGGTGTCATAACATCATTCCACGTTCCAAGAGCTGTCAGGATTGCAACTGTTGCATGCATTGGCATCATCATTGGAAAGACCACTTTCCAGTAAGTAGTCCATGTGCTTGCTCCGTCAATATCTGCAGCCTCTTCCAGCGCTATCGGAATATTTTTTAAGTATCCACTGTAAAGAAGGACGTTCATTGGCATATAAAATACCAGATACAACAGAATGACGCCTGCACGGTTTCCAAGTCCCATCTGTGCTGTCTGCTTTACCAACGGCATCATTAAAATGGAGAACGGAACAAACATGCCACTGACAATATACAGATAGATAAATCGGAAGCTTTTTTTTCTTGCCATACCGCGTCCGATCACATATCCTGCAATCGAATGGATCAGGATTGCAAGTACAATAGTCACGAGCGTAATCAGTAAGCTATTTCCAAGCGAATGCCAGAAATCTGTCACTTCTATTGCCTCACGAAAATTATCCAAACTCCACTGTTTTGGGAAAGAAAGTGCTCCCGCTACATCGTTGGTCATCTCGCTCGGTTTCTTAAACGCAATGATCACTGCCATATACAGTGGGAAAAATACAGTTAATGTTCCCAGAATCAGAACAATTGTAAGTACCCAGTTTGTTTTCTGCTTTTCTTTCATCATAACTGCTCCTCCTTCTTATTCATAACTGTCATCTGGAAAAGTGAAATTACCACAATCACAATAAAGAAAATAACTGCATTTGCACTCTGGAATCCAAACTGTCCGCCATCCATACCGTTTTTATATATCAGATAAGAAATGGATTCCGTGCTCTGTGCCGGACCTCCCTTGGTCAATGACATGATCTGATCGAATACCATGAGGAAATTCTTTGTGCTCAGTACCAGATTGATCGTTACAAACGGCATAACCAGTGGAAATGTCACTTTCCAGAACTGCTTCCATTTACCTGCTCCATCAAGCATACTTGCCTCGTAAACTTCCTCCGGGACAGTCTGCAGGCCGGAAATGTAAATAATAGTATTCATGGCAACTGCCTGCCATACGCCGACGATCAGCACTCCGATCCACGCATATTTTTCACTTGCAAGAATACTGTTCTGCAAAAATTCAATATGGAACACTGTTCCCACAGTTGGAAGAATATAAGTAAAAATAAAACTGAAAATATAACCGATAACAAGTCCCCCTAAAATATTCGGTACAAAGTAAATCCCACGCAATGCACTTTTGAAACGGATTGCTCCGTTTAATCCGACTGCCATGATCAAGCTTAGTACATTTACCAGTATGGTTCCGGCCAGTGCATATTTAAACGTAAACAGATAACTTTTACCCACACGGACATCGGTAAAAAGATCTGCATAGTTTCGGATCCCAACGTAATCGTAAGTCCCATATCCTTTATAATTGGTAAAACTGTAAATCACACCTTTGATCATTGGGAGTGTATTAAATGTAAAAAACAAGATTACTACCGGTATGATAACTGCCCAGAACGTTTTATCCCTGTTTGACATTTTCCTTTTCATTGTGCATCCTCCTGTTCTTTCTGATAATCCTGTACTTTCCGTATCAAATCCCGGTTATAGCGTTTCCAGTCGGAATCAAATTTTTTCAAAAACTTTTCCTGTGCATTGTCGCTTGTATCCAGCAGGAATGTCTGCACCATGGCATCCACGCTCATCTCACTCGGATAATGGTGATCCTGGAAATCTGCCATACGGTTGTTTTCAATATAAGAACGCATATCCTCAAGTGTTTCCGGAATTGCAAAATTTCCTTCCTTGCAGGCAATTCCCCCCTGGTCATCCAGATAAATCTGAATAGTCTCATCATCATACAGATATCTTAAAACTTCATATGCTGCTTCTTTGTTTTTGCATGCTTTCATCACAGAAAACTGTAAATCAATTCCTGAATTTAATACATTGTCTAATTCCTCATCATTTGCAGGAAATGTAAAAGAGCCGATATTCATATTCGGATTGACAGATTTGATCTGCGGGATCGCATAGCTTCCAATCGGATACATGGCAGATTCCCCGCGGGCAAATGCCGTACATGCATCGTTATAGCCGTATGCATACGGATTTTTTTCTGCGTAATCCAAAAGTGCACGCATCTTTTCTGCTACTGGTCCATACGTATCGGAAAATGTGGTATTTCCCATATTTACCTGATTGCAGGTATCCGAATCGGTAAGTCCGACTGC
>CAKQXQ010000057.1 GCA_934292805.1 uncultured Roseburia sp.
GGACAGTTCCGTCTGGATGGTATCCCACCAGCACGTCGTGGTGTTCCACAGATCGAAGTTACATTCGATATCGATGCAAACGGTATTGTAAATGTTTCTGCAAAAGACCTTGGAACAGGAAAAGAGCAGCATATCACAATTACATCCGGATCTAACATGTCTGATGATGAGATCGATAAAGCGGTAAAAGAGGCTGCCGAGTTTGAAGCACAGGATAAGAAGAGAAAAGAAGCAATCGATGCAAGAAACGATGCTGATTCCTTCGTATTCCAGACACAGCAGGCATTAGATCAGGTTGGAGCAAACCTTGATGCAAATGATAAAGCAGAAGTAGAAGCTGATATGAACGCCGTAAAATCATTCCTTGATGCACATCAGAATGCAGAAGAGATGACAGACGCAGATGTTGCTGAATTAAAAGCAGCTCAGGAAAAACTGACACAGAGTGCACAGAAAGTATTTGCAAAGATGTATGAGCAGACACAGGCAGCACAGGGTGCTCAGGGAGCAGGTCCTGATATGAGCAACATGGGTGGTGCACAGACAAACAACGCCGGTGCAGCAGATGATGATGTTGTAGATGCTGACTTCAAAGAGGTCTAAAATATAATCAGCATATAAAAGGGGGTTTCCGGTTTTCCGGAAACCCTATATGCGGTAGAAGAGGAAATATTTGAAAATATCAGAAGACCGGAAAGTTGATTTTCCAGGATGGAAAGCCGGTATGATAAATTTGAAGACAATAGCAAGGAGTAACAGTTATGGCAGAGAAGAGAGATTATTATGAAGTCCTTGGCGTTCCGAAGAATGCGAGCGACGCTGATATAAAAAAGGCATTCCGTACTCTTGCCAAGAAATACCATCCGGATATGCATCCGGGTGATAAAGAGTGTGAAGAAAAATTCAAAGAGGCACAGGAGGCATATGCTGTCTTGAGCGATGCTGAAAAGAGAAAACAGTATGATCAGTTCGGTCACGCAGCTTTTGATGGAACAGGCGGAGCAGGTGCCGGCGGATTTGACTTCTCAGGAATGGACATGGGAGATATCTTTGGAGATATTTTCGGAGACTTTTTCGGAGGTGGCGGATCCAGAAGAAGAGCAGATAATGGCCCGATGAAGGGTGCAAATCTTCGTACAAGTGTAAGGATCACATTTGAAGAGGCAGTATTCGGATGTGAAAAAGAGATTGAGATGGTATTAAAGGATGAGTGTGCAACTTGTCATGGTACTGGTGCAAAACCGGGAACCAGTCCTTCAACCTGTCCAAAATGTGGCGGTAAAGGAAAGGTTGTATTTTCACAGCAGTCATTCTTTGGAACAGTCCAGAATGTCCAGACCTGTCCGGATTGTAATGGTTCCGGTAAGATTATCAAAGAAAAATGTCCGGATTGCCGTGGTACAGGATATATTGCAAGAAAGAGAAAAATCCAGGTAACGATACCGGCTGGTATTGATAATGGCCAGAGTGTACGTATCCGTGAAAAAGGTGAGCCGGGTATTAACGGCGGACCAAGAGGAGATCTTCTTGTAGAAGTAGTTGTATCCAGACATCCGATTTTCCAGCGTCAGGATACAAACATTTACTCTACTGCACCGATCACATTTGCACAGGCAGCATTAGGTGGTGAGATCCGGATCAATACCGTTGATGGAGATGTACTGTATGAAGTAAAACCGGGAACACAGACTGATACAAGAATCCGTCTGAAAGGCAAGGGAGTGCCATCCCTGAGAAATAAAGATGTTCGTGGTGATCAGTATGTCACTTTGGTAGTCCAGACTCCGACAGGATTAAGCGGAGAAGCAAAAGAAGCCCTGCGTCATTTTGATGAATTGACAGGTGGTTCCTTAAACCGAGGCGACGCCGGTGGTAACGGCACCCAGGAAAAGGGCAAAAAGAAAAAAGGATTCATGGATAAATTGAAAGAATCCTTTGACGATATCTAAAATAAATAAAAAGTAATTACAGATTTCTATAATGATGATAGATTAATCATACCATGGTTAGCCAGGCTGGTTGATCTATCATCAGCTATTTCATAATTTCTAATTCAGATAATATTTTGAAAAATCAATTCATATAATCCCAGATAAAAAATGAATCACAGATTTTGTTAGTGTAATAAGGAACATTGATAATTGAATAAAGGCTTTACACCTGTTTGAAATCCGCCTATAATATACATATCATATAGAAAGGCGGTGGAAAGGATGTTAGATAAAATGCCAAGTAAAAATGCAAGTGAGGTAATAGAAGAACTGGCAAGAAAACTGGAACGCCAGCGAATCTATAATGATTTATGCAATGTTGAGACGATAGAGGATATAAGGGAATTGAAGGAGAAGTATAGAATACTCTGCGAAGATATGGACAATTAATGATAGATATATGAATCATTAATAAATAATAGAATAACAAAAACCCGGTGTAAGGTCTTTATTGAGACATTAAGAACTTACACCGGGATTTTTTTTATTCCGGATATACCAGATGTTTTTCATCGATATGATACAGTGTATTTTCCAGATAACGGTTGGCAAGATAATTAGCCATGCCAAGGTTCATGTCAAGGTAGTTGCCGCAGTCTTTTGGACTTGCACCCGGAACATCTCCTTTAAAATCACGGATGAATTCATACATTTCGATCATAAGATCTACGATATCCTTAGATTCGTAATCACCTGCAAGAAGCAGATAGAATCCGGTGCGGCATCCCATTGGTCCAAAGTAAATTGTTTTGGAACCAAAAAGTGGATGGTTTCTTAAAAAAGTTGCTGCAAGATGTTCGATCGTGTGCATCTCAGCAGTGTTCATAACCGGTTCGTCATTCGGAGAAGTCATTCGCAGATCAAAGGTAGTGATGACTTCAGAACCTACATTGTCTTTGCGGGATACATAGATACCCGGCTCTAATTTGATGTGGTCAATGGTAAAACTTGCAATTTTTTCCATAGTAATTCCTCTTTCATATAATTTATCAGTAACTAAAAAACTATTCTGTTGTCTTCTTAAAACAGTAAATGATTTTGTTATCTTCGTCAAGCAATATATGAAAGAAAAAAAAAACCTTTTTACAGGGAAAGATGATATTTTTCCATCCAGTAATTTAGCTGTATATAATAAGCCAGAAGCTGTGGCCCGGCCATAAGCTGACCAAACCATGGTTTGCCATATTGTGCAGGTGTCTTTAAAAAAGTTTCAAGCTTTGTGGTGTCTAAAATAGAAAGAACCGGTGAATTCGGATCCTGCACGATCGCTCTCATTTTTTCTGTCAGCATTTTTTCGTAGACAGGACTGTAAGTTTTCGGATAAGGACTCTTTTTCCTGTGCAGGATCTCTTCCGGAAGAAGATCGGCACAGGCATCACGCAGAAGTGCTTTCTCAGTACCATTTTGGTATTTCATTTCCCATGGTACATTGTATACATATTCTATGATCCTGTGATCAGCAAAAGGAACTCTGGCTTCCAGGCCGGAATACATACTTGTGCGGTCCATTCTGTCAAGCAATGTCTGCATAAACCATTTTATATTCAGATAAGCAATCTCATAACGCCTGTGTTCTTCCGGTGTTTCATCTGCAAGGTGCGGTGCGTTGCGGACAGAATCCAGATAGTGTTCTTTTGCATATTCTGACAGTTCCTTTGCAGTCAGAAAATCTTCCCGAAGAAGTGTAGCTCTGAATGCAATGTCAGAAGACCATGGAAAACCGTCAAGATCCATCAGTTCCTTTCGGTAAAACCATGGATATCCGCCAAAAATTTCATCAGCACATTCACCGGTTAAAGCCACCTTGTTACGTGTTTTTACAAGGGAACAAAAATAAAGAAGTGAGGAATCCACGTCAGCCATTCCAGGCATATCCCTTGCATCTACATCGGAAAAAAGTGCCAAAAATAAATCATTTTCATTGCATTCCAGAAAAGTGTGGTTTGTATGATAGTACTTTAGCATGACATTGACATATGGAAGATCTCTGGAAGGCTGGAAGGCATTGGATTGAAAATAAACATCATTATTTTTAAAGTCAAATGAAAAGGTATTCAGCTTTTCGCCCAGTGGTTCAAGATACTGGCAGGCGAGAGCTGTTACAATGCTGGAGTCAATTCCGCCGGACAGAAAGCTGCAGACAGGCACATCAGATACCATCTGGCGTTTCACCGCATCGCGGATCAGAAAAGAAACTTTTTCTTTTGTCTGATCGTAAGAGTCGGTATGTTCGCTGCGGGTGAGATCCCAGTAAACATGATCCGTTACAGAATGTTCCTGAAAAATCAGATAATGCCCCGGAAGAACTTCTTTTACATCTTTAAAAATCCCATTTCCCATTGTTCTTGCAGGACCGATCGCAAGAAGCTCCAACAGACTTTCCGTTGTTATTTCCGGTGTGAATCCGGGATAAGCAAATAAGGCTTTCGGTTCTGATGCAAAAATAAGCTGATGGTTTTTATATGTATAAAACAGTGGTTTGATCCCGACACGGTCACGGCAGAGCATGAGACTCTGGTTGACATCATCCCAGATTGCAAAAGCGAAGATCCCATTGAGTTTTTGAACAAATTCAGCTCCATATTCCATATATGCATAAAGAATCACTTCGGTATCCGTCGTTGTGGAAAAAGTATAGCCAAGAGAATGCAGGTCTGATTTCAACTCATCTGTATTATAAAGTTCTCCATTATACACAATCGCATATTCCCCTGCAAAAGAAGAACGGACAATGGGCTGGGAACCATGAAAAAGATCACGGATACAGAGCCTTGCATGGGAGAATCCGGCATGTCTGGCAAGATATTTGCCGAATTCGTCATTTCCGCGTCTGGAGAGGCATTTCCGCATAGAATCAAGGACATAAGACCACTTTACGGTATCTTTGGAATAGTCTTCTTTTGCATTATAAAAACCGGAAATTCCGCACATATAACCTCCTTAAAAATACAAGCTGTGTTTTCAATATATGCACGCGGTCTGGAATTTATGAATAAAAGAGCATACCGGGAAAAGGAAAATGCATATATTTAAGAAAAAAGTAAGCAGGAAGCAAAGTGGAAGCCAATAGTGGTAAAATGGAAAATCTGCTAAATCTTGCGTTAGATGCGACAAAAACGGAAATGGAAAAGTCGTCAGATCTTTCGGTAGGATATGATATGGATGTAAATACATGGAAAGTGATCGTAAAATTTTTTGGAAGCACAGAGGAATTAAAAAGCCAGATCAGAAAGCACTTTCAGGAGCAGGATGTGTTGATCGATATTTACGATCTTTCCAATGAATATGCGATCCTTACCATACCGGAGCCATTTGTAGCAGAAGTGGCAGCCATACCGGCAATTGAATATATGGAAAAACCAAAGCGTCTTTTTTTTACTTTGGATCACGGAAAAAGCAATTCCTGTATTAATTTACTGCAAACAGGAATAAGCCAAAGGAATGGAAATCTTACAGGAAAAGGCATTATTGTTGCAGTGATCGATTCCGGGATTGACTATGCCCATCCGGATTTCAGAAATCCGGATGGGAGCACCAGGATTCTTTTGCTATGGGATCAGACAATCGGGAAAATTTATGACAGGGAGGATATAAACCGTGCCCTGGACCAGGCGGGAGAAATGGCAAGGTATGAGATCTGCCCGAGCAGGGATCTGTCTTCTCACGGTACGCATGTGGCAGGGATCGCAGCAGGAAATGGCAGGGCATCTGGCGGAAAATATAAAGGCGTGGCATATGAGAGTGACCTTATCATAGTAAAGCTTGGAATTCCGGGAGAAAATGCATTTCCGCGGACAACGGAGCTTATGCAGGCAGTTGATTTTTGCATTGAAAAAGCCAGACTGTATGAAAAGCCGATGGCAGTCAATATCAGCTTTGGCAATAATTATGGATCCCATTCCGGAACATCATTGTTAGAGACATACCTGGATGATATGTCAAATTACTGGAAGACATCGATTGTGACAGGAAGTGGTAATGAAGGGAATACTGCAATGCATGCAGCAGGAGTCCTTACACAAAACCAGACGAAAGAAATCGAAATAGCTGTCAGTGATTATGAGACCTCGCTCAATATACAAATATGGAAAAATTATGTAGATGAGATAGGGATTATGATCGTTCATCCGGATGGAAAAAGTGTCGGACCATTTCGTCAGATCCAGAAGACACAGCGTTTTTGGCTGGAAAACACGGAAATATTATTGTATTATGGCGAACCGTGTCCATACAGTACATACCAGGAAATTTATTTTGAGTTTTTACCGCAGGAACAGTATGTCGACAGCGGAATCTGGAAAATACGCCTTCTTCCGCAAAGAATTGTAACAGGAAGTTATAATATGTGGCTTCCTTCCGGTGGCGTTTTAAACCAAAGCAGTGGCTTTTTACAGCCTGCAGAAGATACAACACTTACAATTCCATCAGCTGCGGCAAAGGTTATCACGGTCGGTGCCTACGATGCCAGAACAGACAGGATCGCGAACTTTTCCGGGCGTGGATACACAAGAGCAACAGACCGCATTAAGCCGGATATTGTGGCACCTGGAGTTTTGATCACTTCCTGTGCAGCAGGAGGAGGCTATCAGACAAGGAGCGGCACATCTATGGCAGCACCGTTCGTGACAGGGAGTGCGGCGCTGCTTATGCAGTGGGGGATCGTGAATGGAAATGATCCGTATTTGTACGGAGAGAAGATAAAGGCATATCTTTCAAAAGGAGCGAGGCATCTGCCGGGATTTGCACAGTATCCGAATCCGGTAACAGGGTGGGGAGCACTCTGCACAGAACAAAGTCTGCCATTTTAAATAAAATGTTTGATAAACAACCCTATGTCGGTTATACTTAGGATACTTGTCTTTTCAGGAGTGGAAAGAAATAGAAAAGAAAAAGAACAACACGGAGAATGAATAAGATACTATGGAAGGAAATTTAACAAAAGGACCGATTTTAAAGACACTGACAAAGCTTGCGATACCGATTATGGCGTCCTCTTTTCTGGGAACTTTATACAATATCACAGACATGGCATGGATCGGGCTGCTTGGAGCAAAAGCGGTGGCCGGTGTCGGAGTAGGCGGTATGTTCACCTGGCTTTCCCAGGGAATTGCATCTATGGCAAGAATGGGCGGTCAGGTACAGGTTGCCCAGTGCATTGGACGCGGGGAAAAGGACAAAGCACATGGATATGCACAGGCTGCGATACAGCTGTCATTATTTATGGGGCTGGCATATGCGGTACTGATCCTGCTTTTTCTTCATCCGCTGGTCGGATTTTTCAAGCTCGAAGAGGCAGAGGCTTTATCAGCAGCATTATCTTATACAAAGATCGCATGCGGACTGATCGTGTTTTCCTTTTTGTCTCTTACGCTGACGGGGATTTATACAGCACAGGGAGATTCGAAAACGCCATTTCTGGCAAACCTTATCGGTCTTGCGGCAAATATGATCATGGATCCGGTATTGATCCTCGGACCGGGAAGATTTCCAAAATTTGGTGCAGCAGGTGCTGCAATGGCAACGGTAACAGCACAGGCGATTGTTACTGCGATCATGGTGATCGGGATTGTTGTGCAGAAAAAGGAAAATGTACTGAAAGGGATAAGGCTGTTTGCAAAGATCCCATATGAATATCTGCAGGGAATCTGCAAGATCGGAATACCGACAGCACTTCAGGGAATGGTGTACTGCTTTATATCAATGGTACTGACCCGTATGGTAGCCGGATTTGGAGCAGAAGCAATCGCAACACAGCGGGTTGGAGGACAGATCGAGTCCATTTCATGGAATACGGCGGATGGTTTTGGCACAGCATTGAATGCTTTTATCGGACAGAATTATGGAGCGGGAAAAGAGGATCGTGTGAAAAAAGGATACCGTGCATCTTTGTGGGTAGTCAGTATATGGGGCTTATTGATCACGCTATTATTTGTATTCTGCCCGAGAATGATCGCCGGAGTCTTTTTCCATGAGGAAAAGGCAATTGAAACAGCAATGGGTTATCTGATCATTGTAGGATTCAGTGAAGCATTTTTGTGTATTGAGATGATGACGGTAGGTGCGTTGTCCGGTCTTGGAAGAACAAGACTGTGCAGCGTGATCAGCATTGCATTTACAACGATGAGAGTTCCGCTTGCTATTCTTTTAAGCAGCACCGTGCTTGGACTTCTTGGTATCTGGTGGGCACTTACAGCGACAACAATGCTGAAAGGAATTATTTTCATGTGTGCATTTTTTGCGATCACAGGGAAATGGAAAGTTTCTGTGGCAGGATAATTGGATTAGGAAGAAAAACGAGTTGTATTTTTCTGTCTGTATGTTAAGATTATTTTATGTAATAGGAAACTTTGTTTCCATTACATAAAAAACGCTCCGCGAGGATCGCACTGCGGCGGATAAGAAGCATGTCGCATATTGCGACCCGCCGCAGGCGGAGAATCTCGCAAGCGAGATTCTTTTTTATAAGAACGTGTGGAATTCATTTCAAAAAACTGAAAAAGTATTATAAATGAAATCCATACAATGCGAAGGAGAATAGAACATGGGGGCAGAGGAGATGTACTATTTTATAGTGAATGAGCATTCCAGAAGTGGGAAGGGAGCACAGCTGTGGAAAGAGACAGAGGCATTTCTGAAAGAGAAAAAGATTTCCTACAAAGCATATAGTACAGACTATGAGGGACACGCATCCAGGCTGGCACATGATATCTGTGAACTTCCGGAAGAGGAGATCCGTCTGGTCGTTCTGGGAGGAGATGGTACTGCCAATGAAGTCATCAATGGCATGACTCATTTTGAAAAAGTCCGTTTTGGCGTGATCCCGACAGGATCCGGTAATGATCTGGCAAGAGGGCTTGGAATCAAGGGAACACCGGCAGAGGTAATGGAACAGATTCTGTCCTGTACAAAAGATTACGTGATGGATCTTGGTGAAGTCAGCTGGAACGGAGGAAAAAAGCCGCGACTGTTTGCAATCAGTGCAGGTGTAGGTCTGGACGCACTGGTCTGTAAGAAAGCTTTGAAATCAAAGATAAAAGATGCACTGAATAAGATCCATCTTGGCAAGCTTACATATCTGGTACTTACTGTACAGTCTTTATTTACGATGGATACAGCAGATGGTGGAGCCTCTTTTGATGGAAGAGGACAGAAGAACTTAAAGAAGATTATTTTTTCCGCAGCGATGAACTTCAGGGCGGAAGGCGGCGGAGTTCCGATGGCACCGGGTGCAGATGCCAGAGATGGAAAGCTGTCTGTCTGTACGGCATGGGGTATTCCAAAATGGAGAACGTTTTTCTGCCTGCCGTTATTAGTAACGGCACATCATATGCATATTAAGGGATTTGATGTGACCGATTGTAAAGAGTATAAGCTGAAGATCAGTACACCTATGGTATTGCATGCAGATGGCGAATACTGTGGAGATGTGACAGAGATGACGTTCCGCTGTATACCGGGAATCCTTCATGTAATGAAGTAATAAGACGTTCGGTTTGAATTATTATATAGAATAAGGATCTGTGAACATAAAACAAAAGATTCCTTCATACAATGTTATGGCAGACAATGTGTGGAGGAATTTTTTTATGGAAAATTTTAATACGGATAAAGAATTTCATATCTATCGGGATATTGCAGACCGGACAAAAGGAGAGATTTATCTTGGAGTAGTAGGACCGGTACGTACCGGAAAATCGACTTTTATCAGACGTTTTATGGAGATGATGGTACTGCCGAATATGAAGGATGAGGCAGAAAAGGAACGTGCAATGGACGAACTGCCACAGGCTGGAGCAGGGAAAACGATCATGACAACAGAACCCAAATTCATACCACAGCATGCAGCTTCGATCACTGTTTCGGAAAACGGGGCAGCGGGGGATGCAAGAACGATTTCTGTCAGGCTGATCGATTGCGTTGGATTTCTGACGGAAGGAGCGATCGGACACCGGGAAGGCGATGGCGAGAGAATGGTGAAGACACCATGGACAAAGGAAGAGATTCCTTTTGCAAAGGCAGCTGCGATCGGTACCAAAAAGGTGATCAATGACCATGCGACAATCGGGATTGTTGTGACAACAGATGGATCCATCGGGGAATTGGAACGGAATAATTACATAATACCGGAAGAAAAAACAATACAGGAGTTAAAAGGCATTGGGAAACCGTTTCTGATACTTCTGAATTCCACACACCCTTACGCAGCGGAAACCACAGAACTTGCAACAGAGCTGGAAGAAAAATACAAAAATGCAGTGCTTCCTGTAAACTGTGAACAGCTAAGAAAAGAAGATATACAAAAAATTTTAGAGAACATTCTATACGAGTTTCCGATAGAAAAAATATTGTTTTTTATTCCAAAATGGACAGAAATGCTGTCATCGGATCATCCGGTAAAAAAAGAGCTGATCGCAAAGGCAACGGAAATCCTTCAGAATATCGCATGCGCCAAAGATATATACGGACAGGAATTTCTGGGTGGAGATATGATTGAAAAGATTAAAATAGAAGAGTTAGATCTTGCAAAAGGATGTCTCAAAATCCGGATGGAGGTTGCAGAACAGCTATATTATGAAAACATGAGCCAGCTGACAGGTGTTGCGATCCAGGGAGAATATGAGCTGATCACATTGTTGAAGGAATTGACAGTCAGGAAGGAAGCGTATGAAAAGGTTGCGGGAGCTTTTGAAACTGCCAGGATGAAAGGGTATGGGGTTGTGAACCCGGGACTTTCGGATATCGTGATGGATGAACCTCAAATGATCAAGCATGGCAATAAGTATGGGGTAAAAATGAAGGCAGTGTCACCGTCGATCCATATGATCCGTGCCAATATCGAAACAGAGATCGCACCGATTGTCGGAAGTGAAGAACAGGCGAACGATCTTATCTCTTATATTAAAGACGGACAGCAGAGTGACAAAGGAGTGTGGGAGACAAATATATTCGGAAAATCTGTCGGAGAACTGATGGAAGACGGCATCCGCAATAAAATTGCAATGATGGACGACGAATGCCAGATGAAGCTGCAGGATACTATGCAGAAAATCGTAAATGATAATAATGGCGGAATGGTCTGCATCATTATATAAAAATCGGTTTGTACAGATAGACAATACAGCAATTATCTCCTATAATAAGAACATGTTTAAAACTTCCGGCAGAAGCGGCAGGCTGCCGGAGGTACAGATATAGGTCAGACGTCAGGTCAGACAGAAAAAAGGAAGGTAATTGCTCGGATGAAAGTAATTTTTATACACCACAGCTGTTTTCTTATCGAAGTAGATGAGAAAGTGCTGATTTTTGACTGGTTTGCAGGTGATCGTGTGAATGGATATACATTCCATGGACAGGTTCCGCAATATGAACCGGATACACCAATGTATGTATTTGCAAGTCATAAGCACAGGGATCATTTTGATATGGACGTGCTTCATTGGGCAGAATACTATCAGAATATTCATTATATTTTTTCCAAAGACTGCAAGATGACATCTCATTTTCTGGAAAATCATGGTTTTGACCCGGCAATACAGGAGAAGATACGATATGTAAGTGCAGGGGGAAAGTACCAGATTGATGATCTTGAAATTGAAACACTGAGATCCACAGATGCCGGGGTTGCATTTTATGTGAAGACAAATGGTGCAAGCTTTTACCATGCAGGCGATCTGAATAACTGGAAATGGGATGGAGCAGGAGAACTGGTCAATGGCAATATGGAATTTAATTATAAGCTTCAGATGAAAAAGCTTGCCAAAAAAAATATCAATCTGGCTTTTGTACCGTTTGATCCAAAACTTGGAGAGTATCAGTCGCTTGGAATGCAGTATTTTCTGGAACATACCAATGCAGAATATGTATTTCCGATGCATATGTGGCAGGATTATTCAGGAATTCAGCCATTTATCAGAAGACTTAGCAATAAGGCTATGGCAGATCGGATCGTACCGGTCACACATGAGAACCAGGAGTTTGATATTCAGGAAGAATAGGCAGGTTTCTTTTCATTTTTGTCAGGTTTTTCTGGTGTGAGATTTCAGGGAAAAGTGGCGGGAATACTTGACGATGAACAAATAATTGAGCTATAATATTTAAATTGTGAGCCGGCTTTCATTTTTGCAGTGCATAAGTGTCAGCCATAGAAGAAAGGCAGGTAGAAGAAATGGCAATTTTAGGATCATTTTTACAGTATGCGATCATTATGGTGATTTTGGCGGCGATTGCGGTGGCAGGATTTTTTGCTGGTAAAAAGCTGCGCGAGAACAAAGATGCAAAAGCAGCGGCGGAAGCTGATATGACGGCAGAACACGAGGGTAAATAATTTGTAACTATGTAGATAGTTTCTTGGAAGGAAACAGCTGGTAATTACAATTTTATTAAATAAAAAATGTACGGCAGAGAAGTGCCTGTACAAAAGATTTTGGAGGAACTTAGTCGTGAAGAAATTTTACGGTGAAAACGAATTACGAAGAATGTACCTTGATTTTTTCGAGAGCAAGGGACATCTTAAAATGAACAGCTTTTCATTGGTACCACACAATGATAACAGCTTATTACTGATCAATGCAGGTATGGCACCATTAAAGCCATATTTTACAGGACAGGAGATCCCGCCTCGCAGAAGAGTGACAACCTG
>CAKQXQ010000058.1 GCA_934292805.1 uncultured Roseburia sp.
AAATTAAGAGACTGGGTATTCTCACGTCAGAGATACTGGGGTGAACCGATCCCAATCGTACATTGTGATAAATGCGGATATGTACCGATTGATGAAAGCGAACTTCCGCTTATGCTTCCTGATGTTGACAGTTATATGCCGACTGACAATGGTGAATCTCCACTTGCAGCAATGACTGACTGGGTCAACACAACCTGCCCTTGCTGTGGCGGACCTGCAAAGAGAGAAACTGACACGATGCCTCAGTGGGCTGGATCTTCCTGGTATTTCTTAAGATATACTGATCCGCACAATGACGAAGCACTTGCAAGTCCGGAAGCTTTAAAATACTGGATGCCTGTTGACTGGTATAACGGTGGTATGGAACATACTACGTTACATTTGCTTTATTCCAGATTCTGGCACAAATTCCTCTATGATGAGGGTGTTGTTCCTTGCCCGGAACCATACCAGAAGAGAACTTCCCATGGTATGATCCTTGGTGAGAATGGTGAGAAGATGTCCAAATCCAGAGGAAATGTTGTAAACCCGGATGACATTGTAAGAGAGTATGGTGCAGATACTTTAAGAACTTACGAGATGTTCATCGGAGCATTTGATTTAAGTGCTTCCTGGTCAGAAGATGGCGTAAAAGGCTGTCGTCGTTTCTTAGAGCGTGTATGGAAATTACAGGATCTTATGACAGACGAAGACGGTTATTCCTCAGATATGGAAACAAAGATGCATCAGACCATTAAGAAGGTAAGCAGTGATTTTGAAAATCTGAAATACAACACTGCAATTGCAGCAATGATGGCTCTCATTAATGATTTCTATAAGAAAAATGCAATCACAAAAGGTGAATTTAAAACATTAATCACCTTATTGAACCCGGTGGCTCCACATATTACGGAAGAATTATGGCAGATTGCCGGATTCGAAGGAAAAGTTTACCAGACATCATGGCCTGAATTTGACGAAGCCAAGACGATAGAAAGTACAGTAGAAATTGCAGTTCAGATCAATGGTAAAACAAAAGGAACTCTTGCGATCGGAAAAGATGATCCGAAGGATGAAGTTATTGCAAAAGCAAAGGAATCTATCGCAGACAAACTGACAGGAAACATCATCAAAGAAATCTATGTTCCTGGAAGAATTGTAAATATCGTAATGAAATAATTGAATCGTTATTATTATTTAAGAAAGAAGCAGACTGTTGTAATAAGCAGCCTGCTTCTTTTTTATCGTGTATGCATTTTATAAAAACGAATAAATTCAGCCAGTGATTTTGAAGGTTTGATCGATGTTTTATATGCAAAACCGACTTCACGCTTATGAATCGGAAAACCAAGAGGAATCTCAATAAGTGTGCCATTCTCAAGATCAGCTTTTACAAAGTTCCGGATCACACAGGCAACACCAACACCGATACGTGCGAATTCGATCAGAAGATCCATATCAGATATATCAATGGAATCTTTAATAACAATCTGATTATCCTGAAGATAGTCATCAATATATTGTCTGGTCATATTATTCTTATCAAGAAGCATCAATGTGGAATTCTGGAGAATAGAATCTTTTGGAACACCACGTGCTTTGAGGTTTCGCAGATAATCTTTTGCAGCAACAAAAATATCTTCAATTTCTTCCAGATAATCAAAATGGATATTCCTTAGATTGTCCGGTTTTCCTATAAGCCCGATATCAATTTTATTATCCTCTAACAGCTGCAATGTCTCATTCGTAGACTGGCAGGAGATGGATATGGAAATATGAGGATTCTGATGGATAAATTCTTTTAAGTATGGCAGTAACAGATATTTACAGAGTGTCGAGCTTACACCGATCTTCAAATGACCAATTCCAAGTTCGATAGAGCGCTTTAATTTTTCTTCTCCAATCGTCAGTGTCTCAAATGCTTCACTGACATGTTCATAAAGAAGCTGCCCCTCGTCTGTAAGGACAACTCCGCGGGAACTCCTGGAAAATAATTTGCACCCGACACTGTCTTCCAGCTTCTGTATGGACTTGCTGATCGCCGGCTGGCTGATATAAAGTTCCTTGGCCGCTTTTGAAATATTTCCGGTATTGGCTACCGTATAAAAAATTCGGTAGGATGACAGATTTTGATTCATAAAATAAAACTCCTTTATTGCAAAGTTTTTGTTTGGTGCCTTTTATCTGAAATAAGTATATCATGAAAAGTAGTTATGGTAAATATGTTTATTATGTATTTGTATTATAATACAGCGTATGATAAGATTATGCAAGAAAATTACGAGACAATATCCTTATGATATAGAAATCTCAGGAAATAAAAGGAGGTATTACAAATGGGAATGACAATGACACAGAAAATCCTTGCTGCACATGCAGGGCTTCCGTCCGTTTGTGCCGGACAATTAATCGAGGCAGACTTAGATCTTGTCCTGGGAAATGATATCACATCACCGGTAGCCATCCATGAAATGGATAAAATGAAAGCAGACGGTGTATTTGATAAAGACAAAATTGCACTTGTATTAGATCATTTTGTGCCAAACAAAGATATAAAATCAGCAGAGCACTGTAAATGTGTGAGGGAATTTGCATGCAGGCACGATATTACCAATTATTTTGATGTTGGAGAGATGGGAATCGAACATGCACTTCTTCCTGAAAAAGGACTTACAGTAGCCGGCGATGTGATCATAGGTGCGGATTCACATACATGCACTTATGGAGCTCTTGGAGCTTTTTCGACCGGAGTCGGAAGTACGGATATGGCTGCCGGAATGGCAACCGGTAAGGCATGGTTTAAGGTTCCGTCTGCGATCAAATTTAATCTTACCGGAAAACCTGCAAAATGGATCAGTGGTAAAGATATTATCCTTCACATTATCGGTATGATCGGAGTAGATGGTGCTTTATACAAATCTATGGAATTCGTTGGAGACGGAATTTCATATCTCACAATGGACGACAGATTTACAATTGCAAATATGGCGATAGAAGCAGGTGGCAAAAACGGTATTTTCCCTGTCGATGATCTGGCGAAGCAGTATATGGAAGAACATTCCAGTCGTCCTTATACAGTCTATGAAGCAGATGAAGATGCAGTTTATGATGAGGAATATACCATTGATCTTAGCACATTAAGACCTACTGTTTCATTTCCACATCTCCCTGAGAACACAAAGACAATCGATGAGATTAAGGATGTGAAGATCGACCAGGTTGTGATCGGATCCTGTACCAATGGCCGTATCGATGACCTTAGAATTGCAGCTTCCATATTAAAAGGCAAAAAAGTAAAAAAGGGACTTCGTGTCATTATTATTCCGGCAACACAGCATATTTATCTTCAGGCAATGGAAGAAGGTTTATTAAAAGTATTTATTGAGGCCGGGGCAGTTGTAAGTACTCCGACCTGCGGACCGTGTCTTGGTGGTTATATGGGTATTCTTGCAGCCGGAGAACGTTGTGTATCTACTACGAACCGAAATTTTGTCGGACGTATGGGACATGTGGAGTCTGAGGTTTATCTTGCAAGTCCTGCTGTGGCTGCAGCGAGTGCGATTACCGGTGAGATAACAGACCCTGATGTGGTAGCCTGAAAAAGAGTGCAAACAAGGAGGCTAAATCCTCTCCTCGTCCAGGGGGACTCGGATTTGCTTCGCAAACAAGGAGGATTATATGAAAGAAGCATGTGGTCATGTATTTAAATATGGAGACAATGTCGATACAGATGTTATCATTCCTGCAAGATATCTGAATTCATCAGATCCGAAGGAACTGGCTGCACATTGCATGGAAGACATTGATAAAGATTTTGTTAAAAATGTAGCAGTTGGAGATATTATGGTTGCCAACAAAAATTTTGGTTGCGGATCATCAAGAGAACATGCACCGATCGCGATCAAAGCAGCTGGCATCAGCTGTGTGATCGCAGAGACCTTTGCAAGGATTTTTTACCGTAATGCGATCAACATCGGACTTCCGATCATCGAATGTAAGGAAGCTGCAAAAGAGATCGAAGCAGGAGATGAGGTGGAGATAAATTTTGACACCGGTGTGATCACTGACAAAACAAAGGGTACTACTTATCAGGGACAGGCATTTCCGCCATTTATGCAAAAAATCATCGACTGTGAAGGTCTGATAAATTATATTAATCAAAAATAAAAGCTCAAAACTATTTTAATACTTTAATGCATTGACATAAACGTGCAGTTTCTTATATAATGTACCACAAATGAATATTTGAAACTGCACGTTTTATTTTATGAAAATAAGAGGATTTGGAAAATGGAATTAATGTACAACAGCACAAGAAATGCGAATGACAAAGTAACAGCTTCACAGGCTATTTTAAAAGGGCTTGCAGATGACGGTGGATTATTTGTACCGGAACAGATTCCTGCCCTTGACAAAACAATCGAAGAACTGGCCGGCATGTCCTATCAGGAAACAGCATATGAAGTGATGAAGAAGTTCTTTACTGATTTTACAGAGGAAGAATTGAAAAATTGTATTAATGCGGCATATGACAGCAAATTTGATACAGCAGAGATCGCACCTTTAGTAGATGCAGACGGAGCTTATTATCTGGAGCTGTTTCATGGTTCTACAATTGCTTTCAAGGATATGGCGTTATCGATTCTGCCACATTTGCTAATTACCTCTGCAAGAAAGAATCATGTAAAAAACGAGATCGTGATACTGACTGCGACTTCAGGAGATACAGGTAAAGCTGCTCTTGCAGGATTCGCAGACGTAAAAGGTACCCGTATCATCGTGTTCTATCCGAAAAACGGTGTAAGCCCTATCCAGGAAAAACAGATGGTGACACAGAAAGGGGATAACACCTTTGTAGTCGGTATCCATGGCAACTTTGACCAGGCACAGACCGGTGTGAAGAAGATGTTCGGCGATAAAGAACTTGCACAGGAATTGAATGAGGCTGGTTATCAGTTCTCTTCTGCAAATTCCATTAATATCGGACGTCTTATCCCTCAGGTTGTTTATTATGTCTATGCATATTCCAAATTATATGCAAACGGAGTGATCGCAAAAGATGAGAAGATCAATGTCGTTGTTCCTACCGGCAATTTTGGAAACATTCTTGCGGCATTTTATGCAAAAAATATGGGACTTCCTATTGCAAAATTAATCTGTGCATCCAATGAAAATAAAGTCCTGTACGATTTCTTTACAACAGGAACTTATGATAAGAATCGTGAATTTATGCTTACAAACTCACCTTCCATGGATATTTTGATCTCCAGCAATCTTGAAAGACTCATTTATAATATTTCTGGAAACGATGCAGCAAAGAATGCCGATTACATGAAAGCACTTGCTACCGATGGCAAATATGCGATCACTGATGAGATGAAGGCAAAGCTGTCTGATTTCTATGGCAATTATACAAGTGAAACTGAGACAGCAGAAGTCATCCGTGATCTTTATGAGAAAACAGGTTATATCATTGATACGCATACCGCAGTTGCTGCCGGTGTATATCATAAATATCTGAAAGATACGAATGATACTAAGACAAAAACAGTGATTGCCTCTACTGCAAGTCCATTTAAGTTCACAAGAAGCGTCATGGATGCGATCGATCCAAAATATGATGCAATGTCAGATTTTGAACTTGTTGATGAACTTAGTAAAATAGGCAATGTGAAAGTTCCGAATGCAATTGAAGAGATCCGCACAGCAGATATAAGACACAAAACAGTCTGTGAAGTATCTGAAATGCCTGCAGTTGTGAAACAGTTTTTAAATGTGAAATAATTCGACAGAAAGAAGAGCGAATATGAAAGTGATGTTAATTTTTAATGCAATTATTACTGCATTTGGCATTTATATGGCTGTTTCAGCACTTCTTATGAAGAAAAGCGGAAAAATCAATCCTATGATACTTGCAAAAGAAGAAATGAAGAAGGTCAAAGATGAAAAAGGGTTCATTGATTTTATATACTGGCGTGAGATCGTATTCGGTCTGCTGGTTGTAATTGTGGGAATCCTTGGGGTATTGAATGAGGTTGTCAAGTTCCCTCAGGGAATATTCAAGATCTTTGAAGTCGTTGTCTTTCTCGCAGCGTTTTTCTGGTTTCAGAATTCTTTAATGCAGGCAAGACAGAGATTCTTACATCAGATTTAGATAAAGCAGAAACAGTAAAAGCATTCATCTTTCCAGTAAAGTAATACTGGTCGGATGAATGCTTTTTTGTGTAATGGAAACTTCGTTTCCATTACAGTAACTGAATATCCAGAAGCGTTATATGTTTTATCGTTCTTTCATCGGAACATATTGTTTCCGTTCTGAAACACTCTTGTATGCAGGACGCATAATCTTGCTATTCTGTGAGATCTCTTCCAGACGATGTGCACTCCAGCCTGCGATTCTGGCAATTGCAAAGATCGGAGTATAGAGTTCTACCGGAAGCCCCAGCATACTGTAGGCAAAACCACTGTAAAAGTCGACGTTCGGGCTGACTCCCTTGTAAATCTTGCGTTCTCTTGCAATAATCTCAGGTGCAAGACGTTCTACTGTTGCATAAAGTTTAAATTCATCTTTATATCCTTTTTCTTCGGAAAGCTTTTCTACAAAAGAGCGGAAAATAACAGCTCGCGGATCAGAAAGCGAATAAACTGCATGTCCCATACCGTAAATCAGTCCTGCATGGTCAAAAGCTTCTTTATGAAGAAGGGCAGTAAGATATTTTTCAATCGCTGCCTCATCAGACCAGTCTTTAATGTTTGCCTTCATATCATCGAACATTCTGACAACCTTGATATTGGCACCACCATGCTTTGGTCCTTTTAAAGAGCCAAGAGATGCAGCGATTGCAGAATAAGTATCTGTACCGGAAGAAGATACAAGATGTGTGGTAAAAGTAGAGTTATTACCACCGCCATGCTCCATATGAAGGATCAGGGCAGTATCTAAAAGCTTAGCTTCCAGTGGCGAAAACTGGCTGTCTGCACGCAGAATATGTAAAATGTTCTCAGCTGTAGAATAATCCTCTTTTGGCGGATGGATAAAAAGACTTGCACCATCATGATAGTGCTTGTATGCCTGATATCCGTAAACGGAAAGAAGCGGGAACAGGCTGATAAGCTGCAGACATTGTCTTAATACATTAGGCAAAGAGATATCATCTGCAAGATCATCATAGGAGTAAAGTGTAAGAACACTTCGTGCAAGTGTATTCATCATATCTTTGCTTGGTGCTTTCATGATGATATCACGTACAAAGCTGGTTGGAAGAGTACGGTAGTTGCTTAGCATTGCTGTAAATTCTGAAAGCTCTTCACGGGTAGGAAGCTTCCCGAATAAAAGAAGATAGGTACATTCCTCGAAACCAAAATGGCTTTTTTCATCAATGCCTGCGATAATATCCTTTACATTATAACCGCGGTAATACAGTTCGCCGTCTGCCGGAACAGATTTACCATCCACCATCTTTGTTGCACATACATCAGCAATCTCTGTAAGTCCGACAAGAACACCTTTTCCGTTAATATCTCTAAGACCACGTTTTACATCGTATTTGTTATATAACTCAGGGTCTATCATGGAACATTCTCTTGTCATCTGTGAAAGACGTTCCAGCTCCGGAGTGATCTCACAATATGGATTATTTGTTGTCATATATTACCTCCTTATTCTATAGCGGAAAAAGAACTCATCCGTAAGGAGATAGTTTTCCACTTTATTTTATAGTTTAAATTTATCACGTTAATATATAATAGCATAAAGTTGAAAAACTTGACAAGAAAATTGTGTCGAATTCAAAGAATTTTAAAAAAATTTTTAGAAAAAATTTACGATTGAATGTGAAATTCATGAAATAAGACTTTTCAATTTGCAGGAAATGGATTAGAATAGTTTTTACGAAAAATAAATGAAATTTAGAATATACTTTATAGAGAGGAGCAGCATATGGATAACCAGGAACTGATCAAAGCAGCAATGGAGGCAAAGGAACACGCATATGTTCCTTATTCACATTTTCGTGTAGGTGCAGCCTTACTTACCCGCGATGGAAGAGTGTTCCAGGGATGCAATATCGAAAATGCAGGATATACACCAACCAACTGTGCGGAACGCACTGCCTTTTTTAAGGCAGTTTATGAAGGAGTCCGTGATTTTGAGGCAATCGCGGTAAATGGAGATGCAGATGATTATCTTTATCCATGTGGTGTTTGCAGGCAGGTGATGGCCGAATTCTGTGATCCAAAAACCTTCCGTATCCTTGTTTCAAATAAAAAGGGGGATTACCTTGAATATACATTAGAGCAGCTTTTACCAGGTGCATTTACACCCGAAGAGCTCGAAAAAGGCCAGATTCTCTAGGTGGAACGCGAACATCGTCATTTGTCAATACAGATAAAGTCACAAGAAAAAAGTTCTAAATTTGGTAGTATTTTTTCTCTCATATCATTAATTTTTGCTTGTGAAAGAGGGAATATTAAAGTATAATAAGACTTGCAAAAAAGCCTGGGATGTACGACACCCTACTATTTTGAACCTACATTTACTTTAAACGGGATTCCAATATTTTCAATTGGATGCCAGGCCCCAGTAATTCGCTTTGGCGGCGGGGGAAGGCAAAAGCTTGATTGAGGTTACCCACCTAGCTTTGGCTAGGAGTCAAAATTGTAGGAAACGGCATTTTGGGTACTGCAAAAGATCTTCAAGTTACAAAAGATACCTTAAGGTACAAAAGATACCTGACATACGAAAGAAGACAAGAGGCATCTTTACAGAAGATGATTGGAATACCAGAGAACTTTTTGAAGCTGCGGTACGTAAGAATCCAAAAGTACCAAAGATTTCAGAATACAAAAGATAACAAATCAAACAGGACAGAAGCTGCTTTAGTTATTAAGGCAGCTTCTTTTTTCAAAAATCATCCATTTAATATAGATTTCTGATGGGAGGTACCAGTGAAACGAAAAATATTTTTATTTATGATCCTCCTTTTTATCCTCGGCATCATACTGTACAGTAAAATATCACAGAAACGGAATCTGTTATCTTATTCGGATAAACATATCACACGGAAAGAAGTAAAAGAGGAATTGTCTTTTTCTGTATATAAGGATATGGACTGGGATAATATCTTTCAAAATGAAAAACACAATCTGACCATCGCAGATGCAAGACAGATTCTTGAGAAAACAGGGCTTGGTTCGGATATTGTGCTGCCAGACAAAAAAAGTTTTCAAATCGTCAGCAGACAAGAGTGGAATGGCATTTATCTGCAAATTCTTGATTTTCTGGACAATGATCTGTCTGTAAAGCAGAAGACAATCCTTGTTCTCGATTTTATAGAAAAGGATGAAGGATGTATCCTGATCACCGAAGACGGTGAATATGTCACGCCGTTGCCGCGTTCATATTTTGCAGCATGGCAGGCTTACACGGTATTCCTGAACAAAACGGACTGTCTCGGTATCGCAGGAATATCTGATGATGAAATGGTTCTGCCAAATACATATCTCACAAAATCACAAAATAAACAACTTTCTTTTCTTTTTCAAGGTACAAACTATACGTTAGAGACGGATCATATTCCAGAAGATCTTCATTATGGAGTGGCAGATCTTGTGTTTTGCAAAAGAAAACTGACAGGTATCCGTATCAAACAGGATAAAATAGAGGGGAATCTATTGTCCTATGATGATGTTTTGATTGAAATTGAAGGATATGGCCGACTGAAACATATTGGAAAACTTCCTGTATACAAAAAAAGCGGTGATGTGATAACAGAAGTTTCTCTTTCCGATGTAGTACTTGGAAATCAGAACGTAAGTTATGTGATCGGAGAAAAAGAGGTTTGTGCAATACTGATAGAAGATGCTGTGAACATACAAAATATCCGTGTATTGCTTTTAAATGAATCAGGTGGCATCTATCACACAAACCTTTATCTGAAATCCGATGATGTCCTGACGGTCTCTTTGGGACAACAACAATACACGTACCAGGCCGGTGAACTCGTTTCAATCAGTGATCTTCTGGCAGACGAAGAAACAACCCTCACCGTTAATACCGCATCCGTTTGCTCTGCGATTTATATTTGCAATGCCGATCAGTCAGATTGTTCCAATGGATATGAAGGGAGCATGGAAGTACGGAAATATCCGGAAGGATATACGATCGTCAATTCACTTTTGCTGGAACATTATTTATATGCAGTGGTTCCAAGTGAAATGCCTTCTTCTTACGAAATCGAAGCACTTAAAGCACAGGCAGTCTGTGCAAGAAGTTATGCCTATATACAGCTTATGAGAGCAGATCTTGCAGCTTATGGAGCACATGTGAATGACAGTACTTCTTACCAGGTCTACAACAAAACAGCACCGACGGATGCCGCAATACGGGCAGTAGATGAAACAGCCGGATGTGTTGTGACATTTCAGGGGAAACCCGTCGAGACCTTTTATTTTTCTACCTCCATGGGTTATACAGATACAACCGAAGTATGGAATGTCGCAGAAACTGCAGAATATCCATACTTAAAACAGACGTGTCTGGACCTTAAGACGCAGCAGGCAGATTTATCCGATGAAACAGACTTTCTGTCATATATTAAGAATTCTTTTCCGGGTTACGACAGTGATGTCCCTTATTATCGCTGGAATGCAGATGGTGATTATTCAGGCAAAGAAGATATGATCTGTAAAATTTTAGCCGATAGGCATTCCATTTCCCCAAGGAACGTGATATATTATGAATCTGACGGCATTACAGAATGTGATTCTTTACCTGATATGGGCAGATTACAGGATATATCTGTAAAGAAACGCAGTAAATCCGGTTTCATATTAACACTACGCCTTACATTTGAAAACGGAGCCGCAGATGTATCTTCTGAATATAACATAAGAAATGTGCTTGCCTGCGGAATAAAGAAACTCACCTGTCAGGATGGAAGTGACCGGACACCGGTAACACTTTTGCCATCCGCAGCATTCGCAATAGATAAGAATCCGGATGGAACGTATCTTTTTTCCGGCGGCGGCTTCGGTCATGGAATCGGAATGAGCCAGAACGGAGCAAACGGTCTGGCCAAGGCAGGGTTTTCCTGCAAAGAGATTATAGATTTCTTTTTTGACGGGACTATGATTGAAAAATTTAATACATCCGGTTACAATATGGAGGAATAAAATATTGATTTGGAAAATTATCGGAAATGGCAAATCCTTTTTTGATAAATGTAAAAGAGATAAAATAAATGCATATTCAGCTCAGTCAGCATTTTTTATTATACTGTCAGCCATTCCTTTTTTAATGGTTTTCTCATCCATGCTGCAATATACACCGATCACGGAAGGGACTCTGTTAAAAATTTACCAGATGACACTTCCTGACTATGTGTCCGTTTTTTTGATTTCTATCACAGATGAGGTCTATAACAGATCTGTCGGCATCATTTCCATCACTGCGATCGCTGCCATCTGGTCTGCTGCCAAAGGGATCCAATATATGACAGATGGACTGAATTCCGTGAACGATCTCGAAGAGAACCGGAACTGGTTCGTATTAAGATTATGGGCAATCGTATATACAGTAGTATTTTTATTCGCTGTCGTTTTTACATTGATCGTACTGGTATTTGGAAACACACTGCATGAACTTGCAGTAAAATATGTGCCACTCATTCAGAGTCTGGCTGAGATGATCGTTCATTTTCGTGGTTTTGTTATGTTTGGGTTATTATTTGTCTTTTTTGATATTATATTCACAGCATTGCCAAATAAAAAACTGACCTTCAAAAGCCAGATCCCCGGTGCATTAATCTGTGCAGTTGCATGGTATGTATTTTCTTTTGCATTATCTGTATATGTTGACTATTTCAACGGACTGTCCATGTACGGAAGTCTTACTACGATCGCACTTATTATGCTGTGGTTATATTTTTGTATGTATATCATGATGATGTGTGCGGAAGTAAACGTCATCTTCAATGAAAGCTTTCGGAAATGGCTCAAACGTGACAGATCAAAGAAAAAAAGGGGTTGAGTTTTAGAAAACCCTGTGATAGAATAGCAATTGAGTTTGATGCTGATCATGGGCATCAGAAATAGAAAAAGGCTGTGAATGTGTCAGTAGAGCACTATACTTTTTAAAGAGAGAGCAGGTCACCGGCTGAAAGCCTGCTTAAGGTAAGATAGGAATCGAATTTCCCACAGGAGCCGCATTTGTGAAAACAGGAGATCTTGTGAATAGCAGATGACGCCTGATACACGTTACGTATCTATGAAGTGCTTTTCTTCGGATAAAGAAGAGAAGAATCAGGGTGGTACCGCGGAATCATTCGTCCCTACTAAGGGAGGATGGTTCCTTTTTTATGTC
>CAKQXQ010000059.1 GCA_934292805.1 uncultured Roseburia sp.
AGTAACCCGCAGGAATTTGCTACGATACCGTTTGTAGGTACGTTGCTCAAAAACAAAGATTACAAATAGAATACGACAATAACAGCCTGTCACGGCTCACGAATTTTGCGTACAACTAAAAACCCACGCTTTATCCGTAAGCTAAGGACAGGCGTTTTACCGCCCAAAACCTTCCGACGTTTTCAAATCCCTCCTTACGTTTCAAATCGATCATTTATCTAAAAAAGCTTGATTTTACTGGAAAATTTAATGCCCTTACAGGGCATTTTTTTTTGAAAAAATTTTTGATATGTTGCATAACAATAGTACTACATAGTACTCTATCAGGAGGGGGATATGGCATGCACTGTATCTGACAGAAAAAGAGATTGAAAATATCTTTGAGTTCACCATGGTGATTGAAAGTTGAGTACTAGGTTTTGAGAGAAACGACGGAAGTCAGGCATTATAACACGGAATTTAAAATATGCAATGCCAATTTTAAAAAAATCATTTATAATGATTAAGGAGAAGGTTACCGGAACAGTAACGAGAGAATCACGAAGGACAGAAATCATAGTAAAATCCCGGGATAAAAAGAGGGTGGAAAATGAAAGCGAAAACATATAAAATTGTTGTGGATAACGTTGTGATCATGGTCGAGAAAAAAAGAATCAAAAACATGTATCTGCGTATAAAAAAAGAAGATGGCACTGTAGCAATCTCGGCACCATATCAGATGGATGACTTAAGGATCCGGAAGTTTGCAGAAGACCGGATCGAGTGGGTGAAACAACATCAGAAGAAGTACGAAGAACGAAATCACGCGAAGGAGCTTTTGCCACCGTTGGACGAAGCTGAGATCAGGCGGAGGAAGATCCTTCTTAAAGCAGCGACGGAGAAGCTGGTGCACAAGTATGAGCCTCTTATGAATGTAAAAGTATCTGGGATTACGATCCGGCAGATGAAAACGAGATGGGGTTCCTGTAATGTCAGAACCCATCACATAAATATCAACCTGGCTTTATATGATAAGGGACCGGAATGCCTTGAATATGTAGTTGTGCATGAAATGTGCCATATCAAAGAGGCCGGTCATAATAAAGTTTTCTGGGGATATGTGGAAAAGTACTATCCGGAATACAAGAAAGTGAGAGCCAGCTTGAACGACGATGGTGTGTAAGCACCGCAGGGATCAGATGAACTGATTTGTGGCGGCGTCATACAGATAATCAATGGATTTTAATTTATCTTCAAGAGTGCTGCGATCTGTTTCAAAATTGTCGCAGAAAGCATCCAGCGAAGAAAAATGGTCACGAAGCTGTGTGTTTACATAACTTAAAAGAATGACAGGATCATTTGGTAAATTTTGATTCATAAATATGCTCCTTAGATAAATAATAAAAAATAGATATTTGCGAAACTCCTCATGTCTTTCTTTAAATTGTTCAATTTACGTTCTCATGAGTTTCGCAATTACCTAATAATAAAAAAGTATAACTACAATTTATTGTTTTATAATAAGGAATAAAATTTGTCAATAGAACAGAATAAGAAGAAAATAGGAAGATGACCAGAAAGGAAAGAAAGATGGCGAATTGTGATACCTGTGTATACAATGTATACGACGAAGATGATGAATGTTACTATTGTGAAGTAGATATGGATGAGGATGACGCTGCACGTCTGATGCAGGGGCATTACAAGGAATGCCCTTATTATCAGAACAATGATGAATATGCGGTTGTCAGACATCAGATGTAACTAGGAACGCTCATGCGGCCGGCCGGATGCTTCCCTGTGACGGAAAGCACCGGGGGTACAGCCGTATTTTGCCTTAAAGTATCTGGTAAAGTGCGGCAGGTTTGAAAAACCGCAGTATTGTGCAACAACTGCGACACTGAATGTCTCGTGGGAGAGCAGATAGGAAGCCCGTTCGAGGCGGACATTTAAAAGCTCAGACTTTGGTGAGGCATTAAAAAACTTTCGATAGTATTCATAAAACTGACTGGAACCAAGGCTTGTTAAGGCAGCCATGGAAGATACGTTCCAGTCCTTTTCCGGATGGGTTAAGATCATAAGTCTTGCCTGCCCGAAAGTTTCATAAAGATCTCTGTCAGAATCCGGAAAAAGCATGGAATTGCAAAGCTGTCTTGAGACAGCAATAAACAGTTCACAGATCAGATGATGGATCTTCTCTTCAAAATGCAGAGCTCCTGCAGTAGATTCTATATATATTTCTTTTAAAATCGAATTAATCTCATTTATATTCACAGGATAAAAAATTTGATTCTGTGGGATGGCAGAATATTTTTTTACAAGATCTGCCGCTTCAGACCCGCAAAAATGGACAAAGCTGTTCGTAAAATGTCTGACTGCATAATAATAGGTAGGCGTATTTGGAGGGATAAGGATGCAGGCACCCGGACGAACCGGCAGAGTCTGCCTATTCAGGCGTATTTTCATAGGCGTCTGAAAATAGAGAAAAAGGTAATCATCGGTGCCGCAGGGACGGTCGATCACATCATAATCAGGATTGGAAAAATTATAATTACAATAATTTACACTCAGCATAGAATCCCTCCCTTAAAGATTCGGGTGTCAAACGGTCTGCATTAAGCTTATACTAGCAGATTGCACAAAAGAAATATTTCAAGTTTCATTGTGCAAAACATTCCGCTAAGCCTCTGAAAGCGTGAAGCATGTTCAGCAGAGGCTTCCATGCTTCATGAGTCTTATCTCCATTGCACAAAAAGAAACTTTCCATATTTTTTTTGCGCGATCTGTTAATAAAAATTACGAAGCAGACCTTTTGACACCTGAATCATATAAATCAAAAGTACTGATATAAGAGTAGAAGAAAACGGAAAAAAAGTCAAATATAACGGAAGAAATTATATAGATTTTTCTGAGGATAAGATTACACTGTATATATAAAGAAATTGATCTGACGTGAAGAAAACAGCGTTATGACAGGGAAAAAAGGAGAAGGATAGCAGTATGAAAAAAGCAGAAGTGATCATTGACAAAAATTTTATCACCGGAAAAATTGATCGTAGAATCTATGGTTCTTTTATCGAACATCTCGGAAGAGCCGTATATGATGGTATTTATCAGCCGGGACTGGATGTTTCGGATGAGCAGGGATTCCGTAAGGATACGATGGAACTTGTAAAGGAGTTGAACGTGCCGATCGTCCGTTATCCGGGTGGCAATTTTGTATCCGGTTTTAAATGGGAAGACAGTATAGGACCAAAAGCAGACAGACCGAAACGCGTAGATCTTGCGTGGGGAGTCGTTGAGACAAATCAGTTTGGTCTGAATGAGTTCTGCGACTGGGCGAAAAAAGCAGATACCGATGTTATGATGGCAGTAAATCTTGGGACAAGAGGGATCATGGAAGCAAAAGAACTGTTGGAATACTGCAATCTGTCCGGAGGAACCTACTTATCAGACTTAAGAAAAGCACACGGCTATGAGAAGCCACATGCGATAAAGACCTGGTGTCTTGGAAATGAGATGGACGGACCATGGCAGACCGGACACAAAACAGCAAAAGAATATGCACATCTGGCGAATGAAACAGCCAAAGCGATGCGTGCACTCGACCCGGATATCGAACTGGTAGCCTGCGGAAGTTCTGCTTCCAATATGCCGACTTTCGGAGATTGGGAGCGGGAAGTTTTAGAAGAATGCTATGATTCTGTAGATTATATTTCCATGCATCAGTACTATGGCAATCAGGAGGATAATACCGCAGATTTCCTGGCGAGCAGCGTGGATATGGATACATTTATCAAAAATGTGATTGCAATCTGTGATTACGTCCAGGGCAGGAAACACAGTAAAAAGCAGATTAATATTTCTTTTGATGAGTGGAATGTCTGGTATCATTCGAATGAGCAGGATAAGAAACTGGAAAAATGGGTAGAAAAGCCACATCAGCTCGAAGATGTCTATAATATGGAAGATGCACTGCTTGTGGGAAGCATGCTCATTACATTATTAAGACACTGTGACCGCGTGAAGATGGCATGCATGGCACAGCTTGTCAACGTGATCGCCCCGATCATGACTTCGGATACCGGAGCATGGAGACAGACGATCTTCTATCCTTATATGCATGCAAGCAAGTTCGGAAACGGAACGGTTTTAAATACACTGGTAAAATCTCCGGTTTATGATTCAAAGTATGGCGAGGCACCTTATCTTGACTGTGTGATCGTGAATAATGAAGAAAAAGGCGAACTGATCGTATTTGCTGTCAATAAAGATCTTGCAGAAGATATGGAAGTGACATGCGATTTAAGACAGTTTGCAGATTATACGGTAAAGGAACATCTGGTACTTCAGGACGAAGACTTAAAAGCTGTGAATACTGAGGAAAATCCAGATCGTATCAGACCGGAAGCAAACGGAAACGCACGATTGGAAGAAGGCAGACTTACCGCAGTATTGAAACATAAATCATGGAATGTGATCCGGCTGGCTGACTGATACGCTTTGTTCTTGACGGAAACGATGGTTTGTGAGAACATTTAAAATATAAAAATGTGAAATATATACAGACCAGGGAGGTTTTTAAATGAAGTTAAGAACAAGAACTTACAGTGGTTCCACATCCAGTGAAGTCACAGTAAGAGAGACGATAAACAGACAGCTCTCAAGGAGAGCAGCAGCGGAAGGGGTTGTACTCCTGAAAAATGAAGGAGTACTTCCGGTTGCATTAGATATGCCGATCGCAATTTATGGCAATGGGATCGCCCAGATCATCAAAGGCGGTACCGGATCCGGAGATGTGAATTCCAGAAATGTGGTGTCTATGCTGGACGGATTGAAAGATGCAGGTTATACGATCGTCAATGAGACCAGTGCAAGAAAGTACATGGAAGACTATGAAAGAGCCGGAAAGGAATGGGGTGCAGAAGTACTAAAAAGGATTGATTCGCTTTCCGCCGGAAGTACGATGGAATTTTTTGGCGTTCTTTCCAAAACTCCGAAAGAAGAAGTAAAAGAGATCGCAGTTGTACCGGAAGATGTAAAACAGGCAAAGGCAGTGGTTTATATCATAAGCCGTATAGCAGGAGAAGGCAGGGACCGGGTTACAAAAGCGGGAGACTATTATCTGACAGAGACAGAAGAAGAACAGATCGCCGAGATCAGAAAATACAACCAGAACATTATCCTGATCATCAATACCGGAGCACAGATCGATCTTACAGCCATGCAGAAGGATACCGCAGTGAAGGGAATCCTATATCTGTCACAGCCGGGATGTGAGGCTGGTAATGTGATCGCAGATGTTCTCTCCGGTAAAGTAAATCCATCCGGAAAGCTGACTTCTACATGGAGTGTGAAGTACGAAGATTTTCCAAATGCCGGAACTTTCTCATATTGTAATGGTGATACGACCAATGAAAAGTACGAAGAGGGTATTTTTGTCGGATATCGCTACTTTGACAGCTTTGGAGTGGAAACACTCTATCCGTTTGGATATGGATTGTCTTATACAACGTTTGAGACAGGAGATCTGGAAGTAACAGCCAATGGAAATCTTGTGACAGTTACAGCAACCGTTACGAATACAGGGAATACCCATGCAGGACGACATGTAGTGGAAGTGTATGCTGCATGTCCGAAAGATGCAAGAAACAGAGAGTTAAAGAAACTCGTCGGATTTAAAAAGACAGCTTTGCTTAAGCCGGGCGAGAGCGAAACAGTAACTGTTACAGTAAATGCAAAAGAGTTTGCTGCATTTGATGAAAAACAAAGTGCATGGATAGTTGATGCGGGTGAATATGCGGTTTTTGTTTCAGAAAATGCCAATAACAACCAGCTTGCAGGAGTTTTGTCTGTTCCAAAAGAGTGCGTGATCGAGAAAGTGACACCTATTTCACCGCTTCAGACAGAGCTTTTGGAGTTAGAAGCACCGAAGACGGTCTCGGATGAATTTGAGAAAGAATGGAAAAAAGAAGCGGAGAAATTTGTCCGTGTTGTATATCAGCCGACAGAAGAGAAAAAGGAGCGTCGTAAAAAGAGTCCATATGCAGATACAGCCAGAGAGATCGCAGAGAAGATGAGTGATGAAGAGCTCACTGCAATGTTAATGGGCGAGATCACCAAAGGACAGGATAATATAAAAGAAAACGAACTGGTAGAAACCGGTATTTTTGTTCCGGGAGCAGCAGGTGAGACAAGCTGCCGCTTTGTTGAAAAATACGGAATCCCGGCTATATCCATGGCAGACGGACCGGCGGGCCTGCGACTGATGAAGAAATATGATGTGGATAATGAGAGCGGCCTGATCTATGGATTCAGTCTTTTATCAGCAATTGGCGGAGATGTGCTGACCAAAGAATATAAGAGAGAAAATGTTACAACGTATTATCAGTATGCAACCGCGATCCCGATCGGAACACTTCTGGCACAGACATGGAACCCGGAACTGATGGAAGAAGTCGGAAGGATGATCGGTCAGGAGATGCTGGAATTTGGTGTGGCATGGTGGCTTGCTCCGGGAATGAACATCCACAGAAATCCTCTCTGCGGAAGAAACTTTGAATACTATTCAGAAGATCCGTTTATTGCAGGAACAATCGCAGCAGCCATGACAAAAGGTGTTCAGAGTATTCCGGGCGTTGGCACAACAATTAAGCACTATGCAGCAAATAATCAGGAAGATAACAGAATGTTTTCTAACAGTATCATGTCAGAGCGTACACTCCGCGAGATCTACCTGAGAGGTTTTGAGATCGCAGTGAAAGAATCACAGCCAATGTGCGTGATGACTTCCTATAATCAGATCAACGGAGTTCCGGCAGCAAACAATAAAGATCTTATCACAACTGTTTTGCGTGGTGAGTGGGATTTCCAGGGAATTGTCATGACAGACTGGACAACAACAACATACGGTTCTGCAAGTCCACACAAATGTGCAGAGGCAGGCAATGACCTCATCATGCCGGGAAATCAGATTGATATCGATGATATGATGCAGGCGTTATCTGATGGAACTCTTAATAGAGAGGATGCGATAGACTGTGCGGCAAGACTGATCACAGCTCTGTTTCATACCATCGGCATGGAATCATAAAACAGAGACTTTGTTTAAAGGATTAGGGTGTCAAAAGGTCTGCATTTAAATTTATACTAGCAGATTGCACAAAAGGAATATTCCAAGTTTCATTGTGCAAAACATTCCGCTAAGCCTCTGAAAACGTGAAGCGTGTTCAGCAGAGGCTTCCACGCTTCATGAGTCTTATCTCCATTGCACAAAAAGAAACTTTTCATATTTCTTTTGTGCAATTTGCTAATAAAGATTATAAAGCAGACCTTTTGACACCCTAATCTTTAAAGATATAGAAAGTCAGTCTGAAAAACTCAGTGGACAATAATATCTGCATACTGTCCCCGCACAACAGAAAGCAGGTCATCCGGATTGACGATGATCGTTGTTCCGATACGGCCGCCGCTGACATAAATGCGGTCAAAATCTCTGGCACTTTCATGAAGGATCGTTGGGAATTGTTTCTTCATGCCAAGTGGGGTGCAGCCACCGCGCACATATCCGGTAATAGCGGTGATATCTTTTACGTGGATCATCTCCACGGATTTTTCTCCAACTGTTCTGGCCGCAGCCTTAAGATCGACTTCCTCTGCGATCGGAAGAACGAATACATAATACTGTCTGCTTTTTCCCTGCATGACAAGCGTCTTAAAAGACTGTTCTACAGGTGCACCTGTCTTTTCGGCAGAGTGCAGTCCGTCAATAAATTCGTCACATTCATATTGAATGATCTCATAAGGAATTTTATTTTTATCAAGAATACGCATGGCATTTGTCTTTACTTCTTTGCCCATATGAAAACCTCTTTTCTGATACTGATAGGATCATTGTCAGTCTACTCACATGTAAATTTGATGTCAAGAAAAAAATGAACAGAATATGAGAAAAATTGTTAATTAATTAACAAAAAAGGATGAGTTTTCATTTCTGTATATTTACCTTGATGAAAAAAAATGATATGATACGTTGTATAAATATGGCGTAAGGAGTGCATTTGATATGAGAGATACATTAAAAAGAATAAAAGCGGACGTCATTTTGTCAGCTGTGTTATGTGTGGTGCTTGGTGTTGTGATGTTCGTCTGGTCTGACGAGACGATCAATGTGATCTGTATGTTTTTGGCAGCAGGACTTGTCGTTATGGGTGCTGCAGAGCTGATCAGTTATTTTATCGGTCAGAGGATGATGCCTTTTTCGGCAGTGACAGGATTGATTTTCATTCTGGTAGGAATCTGGCTGTTTACGAAGCCGGAATATATCGCAATGATCATTCCAATCGTGATCGGTGTGATCCTGTCTGTGCATGGAATTGTTGATATAAAGCTGGCATTTGAGTCAAAAAGCAATGGATATGAGAAATGGTGGAGCTCCATGTTGCTTGGACTCATAAGCTTTGCACTTGGAATATTATGTATCGTGAAGGCTTTTGGAGTAGCAAGCTTTGCCATGAAGTTTATCGGTATTGCGTTGATCTATGATGGAATCTCAGACCTCTGGATCGCATCGAGAGTGATCAAGACTGCAAAGCGGATGAAGCAGGAAGCATCAGCACTTGATGTGGAATACAAAGAGGTAGATGACTAAGTGAGGCGTTGGGATGAGACAGGAAGAATTCAAGATGGAGCGTACGGGGCTGGTTGAGATCGGGCAGGTGATACCGATCACAGAAGGAAAGCTGCCGAACTCTTACTACTATACTTTAGGAAAAGCATATGCGATGTCTGCAAATTATCCGGTTGGTAACAGGATAAAATCCAAAGAAGGAAAAGTGGTAGACGTAAAAGAAACAGAAAAAGGATTTTTTGTAACTGTAGAATTTGATGAATAGTGTAGAATGAAACTGAGGGTATAAGAATAACATGACTGGACAGGGAAAGAGTGCGATTGATACACTTTTGGCAGAAAGCTTTAAAGAGCTGGCAAAAAAGCATCCAATTGAAAAGATCACGATCAAAGAGATCACAGATATGGCAGGTGTGATCAGGCCGACTTTTTACAATCATTTTCAGGATAAGTATGAGCTGCTGGAATGGATCATCAAGACAGAACTTTTAGACCCGATCGAGCCTCTGGTACAGAATGGGATGATCAACGAAGGTCTGGTTTTACTTTTTACCAATATTGAAAAAGAAAAAGAATTCTATTCAAAAGCGATTAAGCTGGAAGGACAGAATTCCTTTGAACAGATTGCCAAGCAGTGTGTAGAGCAGGTATTATTATCCGTGATCGAGAAATCAGGCAGCGGCAAGAAAAGCAGGTATTCCTGGCTGACCCCGAAGCGAATCGCAGAGTATTATGCACAGTCTATGTGTTATGTGGTGATCACATGGATAAAGTCAGGCATGGGAATTTCCGCAAAAGAAGTAGCGGAAGTTTATGATTATATCATCAAACGTTCAATGGATGACATTATTGCAGAAATGTAATCCGTTGAATACATATTTTAAAATGTGTATATAAAATAGAACAGTGGGAAAAGATTGAATATTTTCATATTCAGTCTTTTTTTTTATCATCGTTTCAGAACAAAAATGTGCAGCTTGCAATAAAGGAAAGCTGTATCAGGCAAAAAAATAGGAGGATGATAAATATGATAAAGTTCGGAAAGGCAGTTGTAAAGCTACGGATACCGATACTGATCTTAAGCTTTTTGCTTCTGATCCCATCGGCGATCGGATATTTTAATACGCGGGTCAATTATGATATCCTGACGTATCTGCCAAAAGATATTGAGACAATGAAGGGACAGGAGATTCTGTTGGATGAGTTTGGAACAGGAGCCTTTTCTTTCTGTGTGGTAGAAGGAATGGATGCGAAAGATATCAGGACGATGAGAGAGGAAATGACGCAGGTCGATCATGTGAAGGATGTGATCTGGTATGATTCCATTTTAGATATCAGCGTACCGATGGAGATGCTTCCGGAAGATGTTTATAATTTCTTTAACAACAAGGATGCAGATTCGACGCTGATGGCGGTGTTATATGATACTTCGATGTCAGCGGATGAAACAATGGATGCGATCGAGGAGATACGAAGTATTGTAAAAGACCAGTGCTTCGTCAGCGGAATGTCAGCAGTTGTTACGGATACGAAAAACCTGTCAGCACAGGAGGTTCCGATCTATGTACTGATCGCAGTAGCTCTTGCTGTGATCGTGCTTTCACTGACGATGGATTCCGCAATTATGCCTTTGTTTTTCCTGTTAAGTATTGGCATGGCGATCATTTACAACCTTGGTACGAATGTGTTTAAGGGAGAGATCTCTTATGTGACACAGGCACTTGCAGCAGTATTACAGCTCGGAGTTACCATGGATTATTCGATTTTCCTCTGGCACAGTTACGAGGAACAGCAGGAACGTTTCCCGGGCGATAAGAAGAGAGCAATGGCACATGCAATTTCCGGAACAATCACATCTGTAATCGGCAGTTCCATTACAACGGTCGCAGGATTTATCGCACTTTGCTTCATGAGCTTTACGCTTGGTATGGATCTTGGTGTTGTTATGGCCAAAGGTGTTGTGTTCGGTGTCATCTGCTGTGTAACAGTACTTCCTTCCATGATCCTTGTTTTTGATAAAATCATTGAGAAAACGAAGCACAAACCGATTATTCCGGATCTTGGAATGATCGCAAAATGGGTAGTAAATCACTATAAAGCTTTTGTTGTTGCATTTATTCTTATTTTAATTCCGGCTGTTTATGGTTACACACATACCGATGTATATTACGATCTTGCAGGTACCCTTCCGGAAAGCTTGGAAAGTATCACAGCGAACAATAAACTTGATTCCGAGTATGATATGGGTGCAACGCACATGATACTGGCAGACAGCAATCTTTCGTCCAAAGATGCAAAAGCAATGTTAAAAGAGATCAAAGCAGTTGATGGTGTCAAAGCAGCTTTGGGCTACGATTCACTGATAGGACCTGGCATACCAAAGGAAGCAGTTCCGGATGATATAAAAGAGGTATTGGAGAGTGATAATTATCAGCTGATCGTTGTGACTTCCGAATATGCTGTGGCATCAGATGAGGTCAATGAACAGTGTGAAGAGATCAACAGTATTATTAAGAAATATGACGATGGGGCAATGCTGATTGGAGAGGCACCATGTACCAAAGACCTGATCGAGATTACGAACGAGGACTTTACGAGAGTCAGTGCAGTATCGATCGGAGCGATCTTTCTTATTATCTTGCTTGTATTTAAGTCAGCATCCCTGCCGGTGATCCTTGTATCAGTCATTGAATTTGCAATATTTATCAATATGGGAATTCCATGTTACACAAAGACAACGCTTCCGTTTATCGCATCCATCGTTATCGGCACGATCCAGCTGGGAGCAACCGTCGATTACGCGATCCTTATGACGAACAAATACAAGAGGGCACGTTCCAGAGGTGCAGACAAAAAAGAATCGATCACAACCGCACTGGAGGGTTCAATCCAGTCAATTATAGTCAGTGCATTAAGCTTCTTTGCAGCAACATTTGGTGTGGGTGTGTATTCCAATATCGATATGATCAGTTCCTTGTGTTCTCTCATGGCAAGAGGTGCGATCATCAGTATGTTTGTGGTTATCTTTATCCTGCCATCCATGTTTATGGTATTCGATAAAGTGATCTGTGCAACAAGTGCAGGATTTAAGGAACGTAAGAACAGCGGAAAAATAGAACAGAAACCGGTACACAGTGTTTAAAATGTCAGGTGTACAGAAATCAGGAAAGACAGGAAAGATTCAGCAAAAAGAAAGGCAGTGTGGAGAATATGAAATTACCAGAATTAAAGAAACATTTTAAAAATAAATACATGATCCGTATCGTGGCAGGTGTTCTTGTAGTTGCTATGGTTGGAACCGGGGCAGCAGCGTATGAATGGAGTGGTGCTTCCATGAAGGGAGCAGGACAGACTGTTAAAACAGTAGTAGAAAATATCAGCACAAAAGAATACGCAGCAGAAGACAGTGAGAAGAAACTGACAGATGCATTAAACAGCAGCTTAAAGATTGACGAAGTAGATATCGGAAAAGAAGAAACCGTTTATGTAATTTCTGACAGTAACGGAAACGTAACCAATACAATCGTATCCGATCACCTGATCAATAAAGAGGAGCAGTCTTCTTTGAAGGATATGACAGATCTTT
>CAKQXQ010000060.1 GCA_934292805.1 uncultured Roseburia sp.
GGATTCATATGCTTAATATCCATTAAGTAAGTATCCAGATACGGAAGCAGTGTCTCGATCACTTCGTATTTTGCATAAGCCATGCTTTCAATGGCTGTTGATATTCCAAGGTCTTTTGCTGCTCTTAAAAGTCCTAATGAAAACTCCGGTTGAAGCGTACATTCACCGCCGGAGAGGGTGATTCCTCCACCGGACTGTAAATAATAAGGCATGTCTCTTTCTACTGTTTTCATAACTTCTGCTACAGTCACATCTTTGCCCATAACCTTCGGCTTTCCATTGATCATCATTGTTTCCACTTCAAAAGACTGTGATTCCGGATTGCAACACCATCTGCATCTTAGTGCACATCCTTTTAAGAAGACTATGGTTCGGATTCCCGGGCCATCATGTATGGAATATCTTTGAATATCAAAAATCCTGCCGGATGTATTCAAATAATCTTTCATAACGCATTTTTCCTTCCTATCGATTATCAGCCTGTTCTGTTCTCTTAATGATATCATCCTGTAAGGATTTCGATAACGTAGTAAACAAAGCAGAATATCCGGCTACACGTACGATCAGCCCACTGTATTTTTCAGGATGAGCCTGTGCGTCTAAGAGAGTTGCACGGTCTACGACATTAAACTGCATGTGCATACCCTGCTGATCAAAGTAACCACGGATCAGAGAAATAAAACTCTCCAGTCCCTTCTCTCCAGCCATAGCTGTTGGATGCATTTTCATATTAAAGAGTGTTCCGTTACTTGCGATCGCATGATCTAATTTTGCAACTGAGTTACAGGATGCCGTCGGACCACTGATATCAAATCCTGACGTCGGTCCTACACCATCTGCTACCGGAGTATGTGCTAATCTTCCGTCCGGGGTAGCACCGGTCTGTGCTCCTAATGGAACATTTGCTGATACCGGATAGAGACCTGCCTGGTACATTCCTCCTCTTGGATTTTTGAATGTCTCTAATGGTCTTGTGTAGAAATATGCTGCCTCGCGGGCAAGCTCATCTACTTCATCAATATCGTTGCCGTATTTCGGAAGTTCAAGGATCATTTCATGGATCTCTTCATAACGCTTCCTGACATCTTCCGGTAATTCCATCTCTAATACCTGTTTGATCGTATTCGCTATCACATCAGGTCCCACTTCCTGACCTGCATCTTTTAATCCTCTTGCAACCTGCATTGCAATATCTCCTGCTGTCGTAGCATCCAGACCTTTACCGTAATTCATCTCAAGAGCTTTCTTTAACTCGCCCATGGTAATGCGTTTTTCTTCAAATACCAGCTTCTTGATCGTATATAAAGAATCTGCGACATTTGCGATACCAAAGCCCTGCGGACCGGTAAAGTTATAAATTGCTCCGCCTTCCTGTGCACTCATTCCCCGCTTAATGCAGTCATCTACCAGACATGACTCAAATGGTAACGGTGCAAGCTTTGCATGTGCATAATCAATTGCATTATCTGCATTTACCATCAATTCGATGTTATATAACATCTGTTTTCTGTATGCTTCCATAAATTCATCAAATGACTGGAAGCTCTCCACATCACCGGTCTGGATACTTGCGATCTCTCCATTGTCATAACCATTGGAAAATACCATCTCCAATGGGCGGCACATGTTGAAGAACGCTGCATCATGCCATCCATCTGTTTTACCCGGAACCTGCGGTTCTACACATCCAATAATATTGTAATTCCTTGCCTCCTCCATGGTTGCTCCACGATGAACCAATGCAGGAATAATCACTTCGTCATTATAATAAGCTGGTAAACCGATACCGGTTCTTGTCAGCTCCGCCGCACGCATTAACAGTGCCTTGGATGATCCATGCCATACACGGATCGATAAAGATGGCATTGGTAAAAACACATGCTCACTTGCAGTGATGCACATAAACGAAAGATCATTGGTAGCGTCTCTTCCCTGAACTGTCTGTCCACCAACGATCAGGTTCTGGAATAAGGAATATCCTGCAAAACCTTCTGCACTTGCGGCATCACGACATTTATTCAGGTCATTTAATTTTACCCAGATACAGTCGATCAGTTCCTGTGCGTACTCACGGGTGAGACTGCCTTCTTTTAAATCCTTCTCGTAATAAGGATACATGTACTGGTCAAAACGTCCCGGTGAAATTGAATGTCCGCTGGATTCAATCTGCAATACCTGCTGGATAAACCAGAAAGACTGACATGCTTCCTGGAAGCTTTCAGCCGGGAATTCCGGTACATTTTTACATACTCTTGCAATTGTCAGAAGCTCCTGTCTTCTTGCTGTATCATTCTCTTTCTCTGCCATCTCTTCTGCCATTTTCGCATAACGGTTTGCATAAGTGATGACCGCATCACAGGAAATCAGGATGGATTCTAAGAAACACATCTTGGTCGAATAATCAGCATCTCCAAAATGGCAGTTCTCCATCTCTTTTCTGACTTTTTCTTTTACACCATTCAGACCGATCGCCAATACGGTTTCATACTGAACTGTTACATGTCCTACACCATTATAAAAATAGTTGCCCGGTGTAAAGAAATTGTGTTTCATGGCACGGAGTGTCTCAGGTGCCATATAGGAAGTTGCCAGTTCACTGGTTGTTTTTCCTTTCCAGTAAGCATCTGCAGCCAATAATCTCTTTTTTGTTTCGTCTGAAATATAGAATGGATCAGCACTTCTTGTTTCGACTGTTTCGAATTCTGCCTCTAACCATTCATATGAAAATTCCGGATATGTCTGGCATCCTCTCGGTGCGATCGTTGTACTTCCGACAATTAATTCTTCCGGTCTGATAATGATCGGAAGATTCTTTAAAATATGTTCAAAAGCACGTGCTTTGCGCATCACTACCGGCTGACCTTCCGTAGCCTTAAATGATTCTGTGATCAGTTCCGCTCTTGCCGCCTCAATCTCAGGCATCTTTGCATACAGATGATCTACAAGTCTTTTTATACGATCGGACTTTGCAATCGGAGTACTATCATAATTTCCCATCCCGCTGACATTCCTTTCTATTTGTTGTTGCTATATCAATTGCCTTCTCAATCTTAATGTTGGATCTAATTCGCCTCTTATATTTCTTTCGGATAGATGCACTGGATTCCATTCTCTTCAAATGCCTGCATCCATCTTTCGTCCGGCTTCTTATCGGTTACAACTACATCCAGTCCGGAAAGTGGGCAAATATTATAAAAACCTACTGTATCGAATTTTGACGAATCTACTGTCAGGTATACTTTCTTAGCAGACTTGATCATGCTCTGTTTAATACACCCTGTTTCATCATTGCCTTCCGTAACCCCTTTTTGGATATCCAGCCCTTTGCAGGAGAAAAACACCTTATCTGCATTATATTGCTCAATGCTGTCGGCTGCCTTTACTCCCAGAAATGACATAGAGTCTCCTTTTAACATACCTCCGGTCGAGATAATATCCCATTCCGAAATATCCGATAATTCCAGTAAATTCTCAATAGAATTGGTAATGACTGTAAGCTTCTTTTTGTTCTTAATATTCTTTGCAATAAATACTGCTGTAGTCGATGCATCCAGGAAAATATGCTCCCCATCCTGGATCTCCTGACTGATCAGATCAGCAATCTTTTGTTTTCCGATTGAATTGGATTTCCATCTGACATTGAACGGAAGATCTATACTGCCTATCTCATTAATGACAGCACCACCATAACTTTTTATTACATGTCCATCTTCTGCCAGCTTCTCTAAATCTCTTCGGATGGTCTCTTCCGAAACCCGAAACTGCTTGCTTAATTCACTTACAATTACCTTTTTATCCTTGTGAACCTGTTCCAGAATCTGTTTTCGTCTTTCCACTGCAAGCATAAATTAAACCTCTTTTTCTGAATTACATGATGTATTTCATAAGTTTGTCAGAAGGACGCGGAATAACAGAACTGTCAAGGAACATTCCTCTGTCACCGGCTTCTGCTTTTGCGTGTTCGATCGCTGCCTGTACAGCAGATACGCTTCCTGTAAGAGTCATATAACTCTTTCCACACATTCCTTTTGCCAATCGTAACTCGATCAGATCAACAATTGCTGTTTTCGCTGCAAGATCTGCTGCCACGATAAGTGCTGCCACATCATATGTCTCTAAAATACCCAATGCTTCTATTTTCTCCGGCTGTGCTGTACCGTAAATAGCAGGGAAAATAGATTCATGTGGATTTCCTAATACAAAGGTATCCATAACTTTATTAGAATATTTACTTGCTGCCACATCCACAGATGCACGGACTGCACTTAATTCACCTGCAACTAAGATCACAAATTTACCCGGACAGGTTACTTCAGCCTGTAAAATTTCTACATCCGCAGCTTTTGCCATTTCATCAGCTGCTTTAAAACCAGTAGATACTGTTGTGCATTCTACCATACCAATTGCTCTGGCCATAATTCTTTTCCTCTCTTTTTATGGATCTTACTTTCCTTTTACTACTACTTCTCTGTCGGTCACTTTCTGAACTACTCCATCAATAGAGCAATGGATTGCAACGCTTAATCCGTCTTTCGGTTCCCCGATCAACTGTCCCTTTGCCACCTGGTCCCCGACACTTACAACCGGTGTTGCAGGTGCTCCGATATGCTGGCTCATTGGGATCTTAACCAGTTTGGTAACCGGTGTTGTATCTTCAAACGGTGCCGGTTTATCATATCTTACTAAATCTAATCTGGCTGCCAGTCTGTGTACCGGCAGTTTTCTTAACTCTCTGTCTTCTAATACCGGTGCCGGTTCAACTTTTTCCACCTTGATACCTGCACCTCTTAAACCGCCTTTAAATTGCTGTATAATGGACTTTGGTGACAATCCCTGCGGACATGCATATTTTTCACAGATTCCGCATCCGCTGCAATATGCTGCATTGATAAACACGCTCAGATCACTCAGATCATGATTTGCAACCGCTCTCATGACCTTATGTGGCTCGATCGGATGTCCCAATGCATGTCTTGAACACATATCAGTACAGGTTCTGCACTGACAGCAGGAAGAAGATGCTCTTCTCTTTTCAATGTCAAGATTCTTTTCCATTCTCACAACAACATGATGGTCTTTTGGTAATATAATGATCGCATTTGTTGTCTTGGTAATAACTGTATTCTCTGTTCCAAGACGCCCCATCATCGGACCACCCATCACATAAGCAGGATCCTCAACCGTTATTTTACCGGCAAGAGAAATCGCTTCTTTTACAGTTGTTCCTAATGGAACCCGTACAGTCAGTGGATGATCGATCTCACCGACAATGGATACTAATTTATTTGTTACCGGTATATTAAGATGTACTGCCCTGTACAGGTTGTACATGGTTTCCACGTTATATACCACAACGTTTTCATCTATCGGAAGTCCGCCTGGTTTGATCACCCGTCCGGTGGCTTCATAAATTAAAACTACTTCATCTCCCATTGGATATGCCGCCTTAAGCGCACAGATCCTCACATTAGGGAAGTCTCCGATTACTTCCTCAATTGCTTTGATCGTAGTTACATATTCACTTTTAATTCCAATTACTGCTTCTTTTGCTCCAAAGCTTTCTCGTACTTCATCCAGCATCTGGATGATCTCTTCTGTATGAGTAGCCAGCAACTGTCTGTGAAGCTTTAACAATGGTTCACATTCTACACAGTTTAAAATGACTGTGTCTGCCTTTTCTGTCATCTTCGCATAAGCTGGGAAACCGGCACCGCCGGCTCCCACTATGCCATTATTTCTTGCAATATTTTTCAGTTCATCGATCAGCATATTTATTTACTCCAATCCTGTCCTTCATCAATGATTCCAACAATAGCTGCGTCTATTGGTGCATCTGACATATCACAGCCGATTCTGGCTGCACTGCCCTGTGCGACCAATACGTATTCTCCTATTCCGGCGCCAATGATATCTATTGCAACCAGGCGACTGCCGGTGTTTCTCATGCTTTCAACCGGTTCAACAATCATAAACTTGTTGCCAACTAATTTTTCACTTTTTCTCGTAGAAAACAAGCTTCCCACAACTTTTCCAATTATCATAATAACTCTCCATCGAATTTATGAATTGAAAGCCGGTTTCTGCCTAAAAAACCACAGTCCGAACTCTCTTAAAATATGATTGTCGCTAAATCGTCCTGTTTTACCTGAGAAGCATTCGCCTCATCCGTATCGATATGCATCTCTGTTGTAAAAGACTCGTCTACACGGATCTTTACCTGATCTAATACTACACCTCTCTCATTGCCCACACGTACAGATACAAAATCATTATCTTTTAATCCTGCGGCTGCAGCGTCTGCCGGACACATATGAATGTGTCTTGCTGCTACAATACAGCCTTCATCAAGGTAGATAACTCCTTTTGGACCTACTAAAGCGATCGGTGCAGATCCGGCTGTATCGCCAGACTGTCTGACCGGAGCTTTAATTCCTAATGTACGAGCATCTGTTGCAGAAATTTCTACCTGGGATTTACTTCTTACAGGTCCTAAGATACGAACATTTTCAATTGCTCTTAATTTTAATCCCACAATTGTACACTGCTCGTTGGATGCAAACTGTCCACCCATTAATTCTTTTTTCTTTGTAAGCTGATATCCCTTACCAAATAACTTTTCTACATCTTCCTGGGTCAAATGGATGTGTCTTGCAGAGATTCCTACCGGTACTTTTACGACAGGTTTATTCGAATTAGTGCTTTCCATTGCCTGTAATACCATTCTGGTAATTTCTTCTACATTATTATAAGAATTCAAGATTCACACCATCCCTTATGTAATAGTCACACAGTCAGAGCTGCCTCTAACTGTGTGCATATGAAATGTTACTTATTTAACTGTTGGTAAAATCATCTCTACATCGCCGTGTGGTCTTGGGATTACGTGTGTAGCTACTAATTCGCCTAATGTACCTGCACTGCTTGCTCCGGCTTCTACTGCAGATTTCACAGCTCCTACGTCTCCACGTACCATAACTGTTACTAATCCGGATCCGATCTTCTCTGTTCCTACTAATGTTACGTTTGCTGCTTTGCACATTGCATCTGCTGCTTCAATTGCTGCTACTAAACCTCTGGTTTCAATCATTCCTAATGCTTCTAATGCCATAATTGTTTCCTCCTATTTTATCTTTTTATTTGTCTTCAGGTACAAAATCCGGTGGATCCTGTCCGAGCATTTTAGGATCGGACGAAGGTTCCGGTTTTCCTTTAAAACGGCTGGCTGATAATTCAACCATTTTCACAATTTCAGGATGTGGATTTGGAAGTATTCCAACAGATACCGGCTTCTTGATCGCATTTGCGCTTGCTGCCTCTATCGACTGTCTGACTGCTTCCACTTCACCTTCAATCACCAATGTAACCAATCTGCCACCCAGCTTACGCTCCCAGGTTGCCAGCGATACATCTGCCGCTTTACACATGATGTCAAGTGCATCTGTTGCAGCTACAACACCCGTGATCTCCATGAATCCATATGCATTACCCATGTCGATTCTCCTTTAATCTGTCCGGCAGTTCTCTTCTGACAGACAGCACGTTCTTATTTCTTAGCCTTTGAATTTTGGAAGGATTTTTTCAACATCGCTGTGTGGTCTTGGGATTACATGTGTAGCTACTAATTCGCCAAGTTTGCTTGCTGCTGATGTTCCAGCTTCTACAGCTGCTTTAACAGCTCCTACATCTCCGCGTACCATAACTGTTACTAATCCGGATCCGATTTTCTCTGTTCCTACCAAAGCTACCTCAGCTGCTTTTGTCATTGCATCTGCTGCTTCGATTGCTGCTGTAAGTCCTCTTGTTTCAATCATTCCTAATGCTTCCTGTGCCATTATAATAATCCTCCTTAAGATTTCTATCTTGTAATTATGTTATATGATTTTTTAGTTTTTATCAAGTGCGCTGACCGTCAACATTTTCTCTGTGTCCGCTGTAGGTCTTGGAATAATATATTTGGATACAATACCTGTATGAGCCGCTGCGACTGCCTCTGCTGCCCGCATTGCCTCTTCCACATCAGCAATACTGCCTCTGAATTTGATAGTGACCAAAAGTGGTACCGGTAAAGCATCTGCATTTGCCGGTTTGTTCTTGTCAAATACCTGAAGGTGTACATTTGCTGCCTTACATCCTGCATCTGCTGCAAGGAAAGCACAAACAAGCCCAAATACCTCTAACAAACCTACCGCTTCCTGATTGTCACGTGTTGTCAGATTTTCCATGATCTATCCTTTCCGAATACCCTATTTATTGACAACCGCAATTTTAAGTCCAGTCATTTCCAGGTTCTTCTTTAATGCTTCGTTAATTTCTTCTAATGGATATTTGTCAGTAATTAAGTCTGCCATTGGAAGTCCGATGCCTTTTGCTCTCTTTAAGAAATCGAATGTAGTTGCATAATCTCTTAAAGTGTATACCCAGGATCCTACTAATGTGATCTCTTTTGAACATAAGTCAAAATGTGGATTGATCTGTGCATCACCACCGTTGATGAAAAATCCTAATTCACAAAGTCCACCACCGTTGCGGATGAATTTGTAAATGTTAGCATGTGCTTTTGGATTTCCTGTACACTGGAATGCAAAATCAGCCAGATGTCCGTCAAAGGAATCTTCAACAGCTTTTGTCAGTGCTTCAATTCCTTTATGTTCCATAAAGTTGACTGTCTTTGTTGCTCCCATTCTTAAAGCAAAATCAAGTCTTGCCTGGTTGCCATCTACTGCTGTAATGTTTTCAATACCCATTGTACGGAGAACTGCGATACAGATCAAACCGATCGGTCCGCATCCCTGAACAACTACGCGGCTGTTAAAACGAAGAATTCCGGTTGTCTTTGCTCTTTCTACTGCATGAACTAATACAGCACAAGGCTCGATCAGGATTCTGGAATCTAAGTCTAAATCACTTACATTAAATACGGTAGATCCGCCACGTACTAAAATGTAATCAGAGAACCATCCATTCAAATGAATATCATCATCTGGAAGTAATCCGTATACGTCGGCTCCTCCTACATTCTGTTTGTTCAGATCATACATTGTAATATCTGGGTTATCTTTGAAGATCATACAGGTAACAACCTTATCACCAAGGTGAAGATCTTTTCCTGCTGAGTCTTTCTTAACATTTTTACCCATTTTAACGATCTCGCCGGTTCCTTCATGTCCTAATGCAACCGGGATCAGGCTGAATGGATCTCTTTTAAATTCGTGTGCGTCTGTACCACAAACACCACAACCTTCTACTTTAACAAGGATATCGTCATCCCCTACTTCCGGCATAGGAAATTCTTTGATCTCGAATTTCTCTAATTCCGTAAGCATCGCAACATGTGCGGTAGAAGGAATTCCGGTTCCGGATGTCTTAGCTGCTGTTGATGTACCAGCAGTATTCCCAGACATCTGATCCAGGATCTGTCTTACGATTAATTCAACGTCCTGCTCTTTTACTGCCATTTTTATTCTCTCCTTCTCTTATCTGATGCAAAGGCTGTCTGACATTGTACAACGTCTGCTCTTTGTAAAGCTGTGTGCAGCTGTTAAACCTTCTCCGGTTCTGGAAGCGATCGTAAATGTACAATAGCCTTCTCCACCGAATCCCAGTGCTGCATAGCTTGGTCCGTTCTTAACTAAGATCGCTGTATCTAACGCTCTTGCATAAGTAGTGATGTGATCAACATTCTTGGAATGGATGTGAGCTGAATGACGGTTGCCATGCTCTAACCATACTGCTGTCTCCACACCTTCTTCGAAGGATTTCACACGAACCATACCTAAGATAGGCATCATTAATTCTTCTGCGATCAACGGATGCTCTTTCTGTCCTTCAAACACGATACAACGGATTTCCGGTCCTACATTTACACCTACCATGGCTAAAAGTGTCTGTGCACTTCTACCAACACATTTTCTGTTTAATGCTCCCTTTGGTGTAAAGACTGTCTGGACTAATTTATCCTGGATTTCTTTGCTTGCCAGGTAGCAGCCATTTTCAGAGATCATGTAGTTCATTAATTCATCTGCAATGCTGTCTACTGCAACGATTTCTTTTTCAGCAATACAAGGAAGGTTGTTATCAAAAGTACATCCGTTCACGATGTCCTGTGCTGCCTTTCTGATATCTGCTGTTTCATCTACCAATACAGGAGGGTTACCAGCACCTGCACCGATTGCTCTCTTTCCTGAAGAAAGTACCGCTGTTACTACTCCAGGTCCGCCTGTTGCTACTAATAAATGAATCGATGGATGTTTCATCATGATCGCACTTGTCTCAAGTGTCGGAGCTTCCACTGTAACCGCGATATTGTCAGGACCGCCGGCTTCGATAGACGCCTCATTGATCATGTTGATCGTATAAATTGTTGTTTTCTTTGCATTTGGATGTGGGTTAAATACAACGGTATTTCCACCTGCAAGCATTCCGATACAGTTACAGATAACTGTCTCAGATGGGTTTGTTGCCGGTGTAATGGCTCCGATCACTCCGAAAGGTCCCATTTCTACTAATGTAAGTCCTCTGTCACCTGACCATGCAATTGTACTGATATCTTCTGTACCAGGTACTTTATCTGCAGTAAGATGATGTTTGAGGATCTTATCCCCTACATTACCCATTCCTGTTTCATTAACACCCATGTTTGCTAAAATTTCTGCATTTTCATGTGTTTTTTTGCGGATCAGGGAAATGATCTGTTCTCTCTGATCCAAGGTCATGGTGCAAACTTTTTTCTGAGCCTCGATAGAAGCATTGATTGCATCATTCATATCCTTAAACACACCATGCATACCGGATACGCTTCCGGAAATCTGCATATTTGCCATGACTTTCTGTACGATGTCATGTACCATGCGTTCATCTACAGACACTTTATTACCTCCTTCAACGCGGATGCCCCATAGGCTGCCAGGTCTGAATCCTCCTGTGCGCTGCCGCCGGATACCCCAAGGGCACCGATCATGGTCTTACCTACCATTAACGGTTCTCCGCCTCCTAAAATCATTACTTTGCCATTATTGCTAAACTGTAATCCATACAGATCCTGTCCCGGCTGGCAAAGTCTGGACAATTTTGCTGTCGACATCTGAAACGCTGTGGAGGTATAGGTCTTATTCAGTGCCACATCAAAGCTTCCATGATAAGCACCATCCATACAATGGACAGCTATTGGTCTTCCTGATGCATCTGATATTGCTATCACTACAGCAAGTCCCATTTCTTCTGCCTTTTCCTCTACAGCTTCTATTAACTTCACTGCCAGTTTTAAAGACATAACCTCTTTTACGATGGCGTCGCCGACAATATTGTTAACGATTGTTTCCAGATTATTTTTATTCATATTATTTGCCTAAAGATTCTAATACTTTCTTTGTGATAGCTGCTACTAATTCCTGGCTGTCATCTTTCTGACTGGAAGAGCTGCATCCACCACCACAGTTATGGCAGTTTTCTTTTCCTTTGTTCTGGCAAAGGTTTGCAGGATGACGTCCTGGAAGTCCCATTTTTCTTCTGATCTCATATAATTTTGCGATCTGTTCTTTATCGAATTCTTTTGGTCCGCCAAGCTGTTTTGCTTTGTATAATAACTCAGCATAGAACTCAACAGATTCCATCTTCATATATGCAGCCATAAGGTCTGTAGACCATGTTAATGCACCGTGGCTCTCTAATAAAACAGCATCGAAGTGCTCTAAGTATGGTTCAACTGCATCCGGGATCTCCATTGTGGAAGGTGTTCCATAAGGTGCGATCGGAACACATCCTAATGCGATAACTGCTTCCGGCATGATTGGCTGTGTCAAAGGAATACCAGCAATTGCAAAGCTTGTTGCAAATGTTGGATGTGCATGAACTACAGCTCCTACGTCAGGTCTCTTTGCATATACTCTCATATGCATCTTGATCTCAGATGATGGCTTGAATCCTTTGTTTGCCTGGATCACATTACCCTGTGCGTCTACTTTGCAGATGTACTCCGGTGTCATAAATCCTTTGGAAACACCTGTTGGTGTGCATAAGAATTCATTGTCGTTCAGTTTTACAGAGATGTTACCATCATTTGCTGCAACCATGTTACGGTCATAAATTCTCTTTCCTACATCACACATCATTTTTTTGATTTCGTATTCGTTCAGTGCCATTTTTTGTTCTCCTTTTTGGTTTTTATTTATTTGATTATTTTATAT
>CAKQXQ010000061.1 GCA_934292805.1 uncultured Roseburia sp.
CCAACAATCAAGAAATTAATCGCTGATGGTGGAAAAGTAATTCTCTGCTCTCATTTAGGAAAAGTAAAAACAGAAGAAGACAAATTAACAAAAACACTTGCTCCTGTAGCAGCAAGACTTTCTGAGTTATTAGGACAGGAAGTAAAATTTGTTGTTGATCCGGAAGTTGTTGGACCAAACGTAAGAGCAGCTGTTGAAGAGATGAAAGACGGAGACGTTATCTTACTTGAGAATACACGTTTCAGACCAGAAGAGACAAAGAATGGTGAAGCATTCTCCAAAGACCTTGCTTCTATCTGTGATGTATTTGTAAACGATGCATTTGGTACAGCTCACAGAGCACACTGCTCTAACGTAGGTGTTGCACAGTTAGTAGATACAGCAGTTGTTGGTTACTTAATGCAGAAAGAAATCGACTTCTTAGGAAATGCTGTAGAAAATCCAGTAAGACCTTTCGTTGCTATCCTTGGTGGTGCAAAAGTTGCAGATAAATTAAACGTTATCTCCAACTTACTTGAGAAATGTGATACTCTTATCATCGGTGGTGGTATGGCTTACACATTCTTAAAAGCAAAAGGATATGAAATCGGTTTATCTTTAGTAGATGACAGCAAGATCGACTACTGCAAAGAGATGATGGAAAAAGCTGAGAAACTTGGTAAGAAATTATTATTACCAGTTGATGCTGTAACAATCAAGGATTTCCCTAACCCAATCGATGCTCCAGTAGAAGTTGAGACATATGATGCAGATAAATTACCAGCAGACCGTGAGGGATGTGATATCGGACCTAAGACACGTGAGCTTTATGCAGAAGCTGTTAAGACAGCAAAAACAGTTGTATGGAACGGACCTATGGGTGTATTCGAGAATCCAACACTTGCAGCAGGTACAATCGCTGTAGCTGAAGCTTTAGCTAATACAGATGCTACAACAATCATCGGTGGTGGTGATTCTGCAGCAGCTGTTAACCAGTTAGGATTTGGTGATAAGATGACACATATCTCTACTGGTGGTGGAGCTTCTCTTGAATTCTTAGAGGGTAAAGAATTACCAGGTGTAGCAGCAGCTAACGATAAATAGACGTGATTACAGCGGATTGAGAATAAGTAAGTGATCTTGTGCGCATGCTTGCATGCAGTCACATGATTGCTTACTTATTTGAAAGCGCAACGCGCGCGAGGAAACTCGTAGAGTTTTCGAGCAATCCGCGGATGTAAAAAAATTCGGGAAAGAAGGAAAATAAAATGGCAAGAAAGAAAATTGTAGCAGGAAACTGGAAAATGAACATGACTCCAAGTCAGGCTGTAAAATTAGTTGAGGAGTTAAAACCACTTGTAGCAAGTGAAGAAGTAGAAGTTGTTTACTGTGTACCTGCAATTGACATTGTACCTGTTGTTGAAGCAGTAAAAGGCACAAATGTAGCAGTTGGTGCTGAGAACATGTACTTTGAAGAGAAAGGTGCATTCACAGGAGAAATCTCCGCAGAAATGTTAGTAGATGCAGGCGTTAAATACGTTGTATTAGGACATTCTGAGAGACGTGAATACTTCAAAGAGGACGATGTTTTATTAAACAAAAAAGTGAAAAAAGCTTTTGAAGCAGGACTTACACCAATCCTTTGCTGTGGTGAGACATTAGAGCAGAGAGAAATGGGAATCACTCTTGACTGGATCCGTTTACAGATCAAATCTGATCTGAAAGATGTAACAGCTGAGCAGGTTGCTTCTATGGTAATCGCTTACGAACCAATCTGGGCAATCGGAACAGGTAAGACAGCTACAACTGAGCAGGCTGAAGAAGTATGTAAAGCTATCCGCGAGTGCATCGCAGAAGTTTATGGAACTGATACAGCAGAAGCAGTTCGTATCCAGTACGGCGGATCTGTAAATGCAGGTAATGCAGCAGAATTATTTGCACAGCCAGATATCGATGGTGGTTTAGTTGGTGGAGCTTCCTTAAAGGCTGACTTCGGTAAAATTGTAAACTACTAATAAGTAATCATATTATAATGATATTAAAAAGGGTTTTCCGACAGAAATGCCGGAAGACCTTTTTTGTGTTTATCTCAGTCGCGAAGACTCCAGCTTCTTTAGGATGGCGAGTAATAGCAAATTTGTGACATTAAAAAATAAAATATGAAAAATAGAGGGAGTTCCTTAGTTGACCGTATATGGAAAATAAGATATAATGCTAACCGTGGTTAGTGATAGAAGTAACGCATGTTTTATGCAAGGGAAGAGAGGAAAAAGAAATGAGTAAGAGACCTACCGTATTGATGATATTAGATGGTTACGGACTGAACGACAAAACAGAAGGCAATGCAATTGCACAGGCAAAGACACCGGTTATGGACAGCCTGATGAAGGAATATCCTTTTGTAAAGGGAAATGCAAGCGGACTTGCAGTTGGTCTTCCAGACGGACAGATGGGTAACTCTGAAGTTGGTCATATGAATATGGGTGCAGGAAGAATCGTGTACCAGGAATTAACAAGAATTACAAAAGAAATCGAAGATGGAGATTTCTTCAAAAATGAAACTTTATTAGCAGGCATGGAAAATGTAAAGAAAAACAATTCTGATTTACATTTATACGGACTGCTTTCTGATGGTGGTGTACACAGCCACATCACACATTTATATGGTTTGCTTGAGATGGCTAAGAAGGAAGGAATCCAGAATGTATATGTACACTGCTTCTTAGATGGACGTGATACAGCTCCTACATCCGGAAAAGGATTCATCGAAGCTCTGGAAGCTAAGATGGCAGAGATCGGTGTTGGAAAGATCGCATCTATCTCCGGACGTTATTATGCAATGGATCGTGATAACAGATGGGATCGTGTACAGAAAGCATACGACGTTCTTACAAAGGGAGAAGGCGAGACAGCAGAAAGTGCTGTAGCAGCAATGGATGCTTCTTATGCAAAAGATGTTACAGATGAATTTTTTGTTCCAACAGCAATTGTAGAGAATGGAAAACCAGTGGCTACGATCAAAGATAAAGACACAGTGATCTTCTTTAACTTCCGTCCGGACCGTGCACGTGAAATGACAAGAGTATTCTGCACAGACGATTTTGACGGATTTGACAGAGGAGCAAGAAAAGATGTTACTTATATCTGCTTTACAGATTATGATGCATCTATCACAGACAAAGAGGTTGCTTTCAAGAAAGTAGAACTGAAAAATACATTTGGTGAATATCTTGCAGCTCATAACATGACACAGGCAAGAATTGCAGAGACTGAGAAATATGCTCATGTTACGTTTTTCTTCAATGGTGGTGTTGAAGAACCGAACAAAGGCGAAGACAGAATTCTCGTAAAATCTCCAAAGGTAGCTACTTATGATCTTCAGCCTGAAATGAGTGCACCAGAAGTATGTGATAAGTTATGTGAAGCAATCCGTTCAGAGAAATACGATGTGATCGTGATCAACTTTGCAAACCCTGATATGGTTGGACATACCGGAATCTTAGAGGCAGCGATCAAGGCAGTTGAGACGGTAGATGGCTGTGTTGGAAAAGCTGTAGAAGCATTAAAAGAAGTGGATGGACAGATGTTTATCTGTGCAGACCATGGAAATGCAGAGCAGTTAGTTGATTACGAAACAGGTGCTCCATTTACAGCACATACAACAAATCCTGTTCCATTTATTTTAGTAAATGCAGATCCTGCTTACAGATTAAGAGAGAATGGATGCCTTGCAGATATTATCCCTACATTAATCGAGTTAATGGGTATGGAACAGCCAGCAGAGATGACAGGAAAATCTTTACTTGTAAAATAATAATATGATGAAAGGATCAAAAGGTATCATCGATGCATGCTTGCATGCAATTCGGTGTATACCTTAGTGACCCTTATATTAAAATATTTGAAAATATGAAATAGAAAAACCTGCCGCATGAGAAATTTGATCTTATGCGGCAGGTTTTTTGACGGAAAAAAAGAGCTGTATTGAAAACAGGGGACAATACAGGATCTTTCACTTTCAAGATTCTTCAGGATTGTTAAGCATCTGATCTACAATCCGTTCAATGATCGTTTTCTTCAGATAGACATCATAACTTAGCATACAGATAAAGCTGAAGGTGCGCAATAACTCTGCATCAGCGTCGTCCATATCTTCGAATGTTTTCATAGAAGTATTAAATTTCTTGGCCAGATCTTTGATAATGTTCTGTGTTTCCTGGTGTTCCAGGCCAAAGACCTCTTTATAAATATCCTCCAGACTGATGCCGGAGCTTTCTTTGCCAAAATACTTGTCTGTGATCGGATTTAAAATACTCTGGATGTCACTGATACTTAAAATATTTTTGAAATAGTAAATAAAAATAAGTGTGAGGACGTGTTCCTTGGAGTATTTCTTTTTCTCTGGTGGAGGAAGAAGATCATTCTTGGCATAGTTATTGATCATGGTCTTGGTCAGTATCTTATCACTCTCATGGCGCTTGGATGTTGCCAGCTGTGAATCCATGAAAGTAGTGACCTGATCCATATACAGATCAATATTCGGGATATCTTCCGGTTTGATATAATCGATTTTCTGGAATTCTTCTAAAATTTCACTTAAAAACTTTTTTGTATTTATATTCATCTTTTTACCTGCTTTTACAATTTATTATTACACTATATCACATTATATAGTATTGAAAACTAGATGACAATAGACAATTGAAATTAAATGTATTGAAAATATAAGAAAATATGTTCGATTTTACTGTTCATATCATTTCAGTCTATGTTATAATGTGCGTATGTGACTGACAGCAGTGTATTACAGAGTGAATGAGAGAGAATAAAGCAACATCTTTACAGTAATGACAAAAGTAACAGGAAATGGAGAGAACGATGAGTATTTACGATACATTAAATGAAAGACAGAGAGAGGCAGTATTTCATACAGAAGGCCCTGTTCTGATCCTTGCAGGAGCAGGTTCGGGTAAGACGAGAGTTCTGACACACCGCACAGCTTATCTGATTGAAGAAAAAGGGGTGAATCCATACAACATTATGGCGATCACATTTACGAACAAGGCGGCAGGAGAAATGCGTGAACGTATCGACCAGCTTGTAGGATACGGGTCAGAAAGTATCTGGGTATCAACTTTCCATTCTACCTGCGTCCGTATTTTAAGAAGATACATAGACAGGATAGGATTTGATACAAACTTTACGATCTATGATGCAGATGATCAGAAGACGTTAATGAAGGATATCTGTAAAAGACTCAATGTAGATACGAAGATTTATAAGGAAAAGAGTCTTCTGGCAGCAATTTCAAAAGCAAAAGACGAACTGGTCGACCCGCAGGAATATTCGCTCAGAGCGGCAGCGTCCGGTGATTATGCGAAGAAGAAGCAGGCAGAGATCTATAGGGAATATCAGGATGCACTGCGTCGGAACAATGCACTGGATTTTGATGATCTGATCGTTAAGACGGTAGAACTTTTTAAAACGGATGCACAGGTGTTGGATTATTATCAGGAACGTTTCCGTTATATCATGGTTGATGAATACCAGGATACGAACACTGCACAGTTTCAGCTGATCCGCCTTCTGGCAGACAAGTATAAAAACCTGTGCGTGGTAGGTGATGATGATCAGTCTATTTATAAGTTCCGTGGTGCCAACATTTACAACATTCTGAACTTTGAGAAGCATTTTCCGGAAGCGGTGACGATCAAGCTTGAACAGAACTACCGGTCTACACAGAATATTCTAAATGCAGCCAACAGCGTTATTGCCAACAACATGGGAAGAAAGAGAAAAACACTCTGGACAGACAATGATGAGGGTAAGAAAATCGGATTCAGGCAATTTGAAACAGGATATGAAGAGGCAGAATATGTAGCAAAGGATATCGGAGCCTGTGTGAGCAAGGGACAGTATCAGTATGGTGACTGCGCTGTTTTATATCGTACTAACGCACAGTCACGATTATTTGAGGAGAAATTTATCGTTTCCAATATTCCATACAAGATCGTTGGCGGAGTGAACTTCTATGCACGTAAAGAGATCAAGGACCTTCTTGCTTATCTGAAAACAATTGATAACGCAAGGGATGATCTTGCAGTGCGGAGAATTATCAATGTTCCGAAAAGAGGGATCGGTGCTACGACTTTAAACCGCGTAGCAGACTATGCTGCACAGGAAGATATCAGTTTTTACAATGCACTAAGGATGGCAGATGATATAACAACACTTGGAAAGAGTGCGGCAAAGATCAGACCTTTTGTAAACTTTATCCAGATGTTAAGAAGTAAACTCGAATTTATCAGTGTTTCTGAACTTTTGGAGGAGATTATTGAGGAAACTGGTTATGTGAAAGAGCTTGAAGCTGAGGATACAGAAGAAGCGAAGGCACGTATAGAGAATATTGACGAATTGATCAGTAAAGTGGTTGCCTACGAGGAAGGTGAAGAACATCCGACATTGAGTGGATTTCTGGAGGAAGTGGCATTGGTTGCAGATATCGACAGCCTGGATGAAGGAAGTGATTATGTGGTCCTTATGACATTGCACAGTGCAAAAGGACTGGAGTTTCCGAAAGTTTATCTTGCCGGTATGGAAGACGGATTATTTCCAAGTTATATGTCGATCACTTCGGACAGTTCAAGAGAAGAACTGGAAGAAGAACGGCGGCTTGCTTATGTTGGGATAACAAGAGCAAAAGAAGAGCTTACCATTACCAGTGCAAGACAACGTATGATCCGTGGTGAGACACAGTACAATAAGGTTTCACGTTTTGTCAAAGAAATTCCATCGGAACTTTTAGACGGGGAGATGAGCAGACCATCATATGGAAAGAAGGATTTGCTGTCAGGAGATGAGAACAGTTTTCCATCTTTCCTGCAGAACCATACAGGGACAAGAACAGGCAGAACATCCTTAAGACAGCAGCCATCCGGACAGAGTATACAGGCAAAAGCAATGGTGACAAAAGGAATCGTAAAAGGAGAACCTGACTATCATATCGGTGATACTGTATCTCACATCAAATTTGGAAAAGGGATTGTGAAAAACATCGTGGATGGTGGAAGAGACTACGAAGTAACAGTAGAATTTGATACTTATGGTGTGAAGAAAATGTTTGCTTCCTTTGCAAAACTGAAGAAAATCTGATGCAGTTTGTATATATTCAGGAATAACCGGAAATGATTTAAAATAAAATATGTTTTATAAATTTTTTATATCCGAAAAGGGGAACATATGATATAATGAGATTGCCGAATGGATTTACATGCGAAGTTCATGAATGGCAGATGTGGATTTCTGGAGATCCACGAGGAGTATAAATAACAGAAGGAGTGGGTACCATGAATAAGATGGAAGATTTGATGAATGCAACAAAGTTAAATGACTTACTCAGTAAGAAAGAAGATTTGATCGGTATGACAAAGTTGAATGAATTATTAAACAAAAAAGAAGCAGAAGAGAAGAAAACATCAAAAGTTGTATGGATTTTTGCAATAATTGGTATTATTGCAGCTGTAGCGGCAGCAGTATATGGAATTTATCGTTTCTTTACTCCGGATTACCTGGAAGATTTTGAAGACGATTTTGAAGATGATTATGATGACGACTTCTTCGAGGATGAGGACGACGAAGAAGAGCCAGCAAAGCCAGAAACAAAAGAAGAATAGAAGTACTGGAGGGCTGCGTGAGCAGCCCTTTTTGATGTAATAGGAGGATTTATGAAAAAAGGTCAGATAATTGAAGGCGTGATCGAACGCGTAGAATTTCCAAATAAAGGGATTATCACAACAGAAGAAGGAAAACAGGTGATCGTAAAAAATGGTGTACCTGGGCAGAAGGTGTCTGCTTCCATTAACAAAATCCGGAAAGGAAAGGCAGAAGGAAGACTGCTTGAAGTTCTGGAAAAATCACCGGATGAGCTTGAAAAAGCAGGATGTATCCATGCAGGTGAATGCGGTGGATGCACTTACCAGACACTGCCTTATGAAAAGCAGCTTGAAATGAAAGCAGCACAGGTAAAGAAGTTAATCGATGCTGTAATCGCACCGGATAATAAAGACTATGAGTTCCAGGGAATCAAGGCAAGTCCAAGACAGACCGGATATCGCAACAAAATGGAGTTTTCTTTTGGAGATGAATTTAAAGACGGTCCATTGGCACTGGGAATGCATAAACGCGGCAGCTTTTATGATATTGTCACAGTCGATGAATGTCAGATCGTAGACAGTGATTTTCGTCAGATCTTAAAGATAACACTGGACTATTTTAGGGACAAAAATATTACTTATTATCATAAATTACGTCACACAGGTTATTTGAGACATCTTCTTGTGCGTAAGGCTGTGAAAACCGAAGAAATTCTGGTAGATCTGATCACAACAACACAGACTGAGTTTGAAGGTACAGAAGCAGAACTTCTGGAAGGATTTAAAAATGCACTTCTTGCTGCAGATTATCATGGAAAGATGACAGGAATTCTTCACACAAGAAATGATAATGTGGCCGATACAGTAACCAATGAAGGAACAGATATTTTGTATGGACAGGACTATTTTTACGAAGAACTTTCAAGTCTTCGTTTTAAGATCACACCATTTTCTTTTTTTCAGACCAATTCACTTGGAGCCGAGGTATTGTATCAGACAGCAAGAGATTTTATCGGAGATGCTCTGCCAAGCGGTGCGAACTCAGAGGTGGCAGAACACGGCAAAGTGGTATTTGATCTGTATTCAGGTACAGGCACGATCGCACAGATGCTTTCACCAGTATCAAAAAAGGTGATTGGTGTAGAAATTATTGAAGAGGCAGTAGAAGCAGCCAAAGAAAATGCAGAATTAAATCATCTGCATAACTGTGAATTTATCGCTGGAGATGTATTAAAGGTTATCGACGCAATTGAAGAAAAACCGGATTATATCGTTCTGGATCCACCGAGAGATGGAATCAATCCAAAAGCACTTGAAAAGATTATCCGCTATGGAGTGCCACAGATGGTTTATATTTCCTGTAAGCCGACCAGCCTTGCAAGGGATCTTGAAGTGCTGCAGGCCAGAGGTTATCAGGTGGAACGGGTTTGCTGTGTAGATATGTTCCCGAATACGGTGCATGTGGAAACAGTCTGTTTGCTGTCAAGGAAAGATAAATAATAGCTGAAAAGTAGCGTATTTCCGGGCTTTTTGCGAGGCGAGCATCATCAGAGGAGCCTTGTGAAAAGCTTGGTTTTCTTGTATGGAAACATATCTACTTGTCAGCCTGACCGAAGAAAAAGTGGATGAGCGAAAAAATGCGGTAGGGTTTAGGCTGTGGATTAGATGTCATATGTTGTGGCACGGGATTGTTGTCAGAGACGACCGCAGTTTAGGCTACTCGATACTAAGAGGCAGAATTGGCAGTGGAATAGATGTTACGGAAGGAGAAAGATACTATTGGGGAGAGCAAAGAAAAAAAGAGTAGCAAAAAGAAGAAAGCGTATGTTTAACAGAAACTCTATAAGAGCAAAAATGGGGAAACCTGTATTTTTTACTTTGACTCACTGCAATAAAAAGATGAGTGGTATCTCGAATAAATACAATTATAAAGCGAATATGCACAAGCTTTGCTTTGTAGGTGCACGTTTTTATAATGTAAAGTATCAGGCCTCTATTATGACTGATTGTAATTATCGAGATGCAAATATCATTGGAGTGGATTATTTCAATTGCAACATGCGAGGAACATCGTTTAAAAACGCAAAATTTAAAAATGTGGTGTTTTTTAATTGTAATCTCAAAGGTGTAGATTTTACAGAGACTAAATTTGAGAATGTTACATTTATTTGTACGAATCTTAAGAATCCCAAAAATCTTGATCTTGATAATCCTGAAATCAGGATTTTACGTACTTACAGACCGATCGACATAGATGGTTTAGTTGAGAACAGATTATTAGCAGTGGCGCAGAATGATTCGATATTTAATGCTAAAGTACTTCATGTAAGTAAGAATAAACTAAACCAATGGGCACTGAGCTTGATTTATGAGAAATACGGTCTTGATGGAATTACTATGCTTAGTAAGATTTTAGGATATAAAGAAAAGTGGAACAATATGTATACTGTTTTTTCGTATATGTTGCTAATTGAAAATTGGAGAAGAAAATGATATAATAATATAGTCATGCTCCGGAATCCAGGAATGGTGTATGCTAGATGTATAAATGAGGACATATAACGTTAGCAAGTATTCGAGGAGGGATGTCTATGATTAGTAATATCTTAACGGTTTTATCTTTTGTTGTATTATTGTTGAGCTCTGTAATTGATTGTAACTTCCTATCCCGATTACTCGGGGTTTCGAGCAACTAAATAAGAGAATGAAATAACCCTCCCGGCCATTATGGTCAGGAGGGTTTCGTGCGTCTATGGAGTTATGCATCCACATCGATGCTAACACCGGATTTTAGTTCGACGGTGATATGGTCATCCCAGATGGTGATCTGTTTGATCCAGCGTCGCACCAGCGATTCGTCAAATTCGGTGAGGTGGGTAGTCTGCTGTGCGATATAATCTTGAAGGTCATTGATACGCTTTATCTGCTCGTCTCTTGCGGCAGTGTCGACAGTGGTTTTCTGGCGCAGTTCTCGAAGCCTGAATATTTCATCAGCAATCTCGTCATAGGCTTCTTTGCTCTGAGCTTTCTGAATAAGCTCTTGCTGTAGGGCCATCAGCTTCTCGTCGATGTTCTCAACGGAAGTTGCCTGCGAAGCTCGGATGACTGAAGCAATGTTTAACTGTAGCTGTGCCTGATAGCTACTTTTGTCTCCGAGCATCTGGTTGATTGCCTTGACGACAGCATCCTGAAGGACCAGTTCGTTAATGGTTCTAGCATGGCATTCCAATCCGGTGGATTCCAGCCTGCTGATGCAGCGCTATATGATAGATTTAACTCCACGATTGTTCCAGTGGAGCCTTCGGAACATTTCGCCGCATTCTCCGCAGATGACGATTTGGGAGAAGCAGTGATTGCAGCTATAGCTACGTTTCTTGCCGTTGGCACTGGTTTTAACTACTCGCCTGCGAACCAACTCTTCTTGAACCTGTAAGTAAATGTTTTTCGGGATAATAGCTTCGTGGTTACCTTCTACATAGTACTGAGGGACGAGACCGTTGTTCTTGACTCTGGTTTTATTCAGAAAGTCTGTTGTGTAGGTTTCCTGGAGCAGGGCATCGCCGATGCATTTCTCGTTTCGGAGAATCTTGTTGATGGTGTTTGTGTGCCACCTTTTTCCTCCGGCACCGGTAAGGATACCGTCACGTTCCAGCCCGGCGGCAATTTTATCCATGCTGAGTCCTTCTAAATACTCTCGATGTCGCATAAGTAGCGCTTGCTTGCAGGGCAGACACAGCGGCCACGTTCCTGCTGACGTTTGCGATAGGCGTTGATGTCACGATAGTAATTCGTGTAGAATTCCTTGCTGACGTCTACCAAGCTTTTAGATTCTTTGACGTAGATACGATGCTGTTTACTCTGATTTGCATTGTTTGACATAACATTTACCTCCGTTGGCTTCATATTTGAAGCGGAGATAACCGTTATGGCTGCCAGTGTTTTTCATAAGATAGTCACCTCATGCGGATAACTCCGCTTCTTTCCGGTGACCAGCCGTCCGTAAGCTGGCACTCTATTGATAATGTTCTCTTGCTCATCAACTACGAACACACCACGTGGCCACGAAGATGGTGAG
>CAKQXQ010000062.1 GCA_934292805.1 uncultured Roseburia sp.
AATTATAAAGAAAAGAGGAGAGAAACATGGAGATTTTAAAGTCAGCAGTTATTTTAGTGATCGGATTTGTATTGCTTATCAAAGGGGCAGATTATTTCGTAGAGGGAAGTTCCTCCGTAGCAAAAAAGTTTAAAGTTCCATCTTTGATCATCGGTATGACGATCGTTGCAATGGGAACCAGCCTTCCGGAGCTTGCAGTCAGTGTTACCGCATCCATGGCAGGGAACAATACACTTGCAGTCAGCAATGTGGCAGGTTCCAATATTTTTAATCTGATGGTAGTCTGCGGTGCCTGTGCACTGTTTGCACCACTTACCATTGAAAAGAATACATTGATGAAAGAGTTCCCATTCTCGATTCTCTGTGCCGGCTTGCTTGTAGTTATGGGATATCTTGGAATGTCGTTAGGACGTGTGGATGGCGTGATTTTGCTCGCAATTTTTGTAGTATATCTGCTCTGGATGATACAGTCTGCGAAAAAAGCAAGAATATCCGGTGACAAACTGGAAGCAGAAGAGGAAGCACTCGCAGAGGAAGAAATCAAAATCCTTCCAATGTGGAAATGCATAGTTTTTATTATTGGAGGAATGATCGCAATTAAGTTCGGCGGAGATTTTGTTGTAGATGGAGCGTCTGCGATCGCAGCCGGATTCGGTTTAAGCCAGACATTGATCGGACTTACGATCGTGGCACTGGGAACAAGCCTTCCGGAGCTTGTAACTTCTATCGTGGCCGCAAGAAAAGACGAAGTGGATATGGCACTTGGAAATGTGATCGGTTCGAACATCTTCAATATTTTACTGATCCTCGGTGTTGCAGCTGCGATCAGCCCGATCACTTTCCTTATGGAAAATATTATCGATATTATCATTTTGATCATCATGAGTGTGGTTGTATGGGGATTTGCATGGACATCCAAGAAGGTGAACCGTAAAGAGGGAATTATCATGCTTCTTATGTATGCGGTATACATGGTTTATATTTGTATGAGATAGAACCATTCGTTTTACAATGATACAGTCTGACGATTCTGTAGCAGGTGTATTGAATCTGAAAAAATAAGAGAGTATAATAAGTGAAAATGATTGATCCAGTCATAGAGTGAGGAGGGATTTCACATGTCATTTTTTGATGAAATGAAAGAGTCATTGGTATCTGCCGGAAAAGATGTATCGCAGAAAGCAAAGGAAGTATCCGGAATTGCAAGATTAAAATTAGATATAAAATCCAAAGAGGATTATGTAGAAAAGCAGTATGCCATACTGGGACGCATGTATTATGAGCAGCACAAAGACGAGGAAGCAACTGCGGAAGCAGAGCAGTTTAAAGTGATCAAAGAAGCACTGGATGATATCGAACACATGAAAGCAGAAGTGTTAAATCTTCAGGGTGCCGCAGAGTGTCCGAACTGTGGTGAGAGAATGCCACAGGGTGCAGCTTTCTGCAGCAAATGCGGAACAAAGATGGAAGAACCGGAGCACTTTACCGGTGAAGTTGTCGATGATGAGAAGTTCGACGAATAGCCGAAACGATAAGGTATTCATTGACTTTTCGGCATTTCCATGCTATTTTATGTGGTAGATAAAACACAACGAAAAAGAGAGTACATGAAATGGAACTCAACGGATCGTCTGTACAGATGGTCTTAGCAGAGAGGTTCCCTGGATATAACAGGGTATCTGATTTTTGAACCGATAATATCAGATCCGCAGGATATCATGGTGCGAGGGAATGAGGAAAGCTTCATGGAAGATGGCTTTGGAGTGGCAGGACTGAACGGATGCAGCAAGTATGCGATAAGTTCTGACGGGACCGCCTGTTATAGCGGAGATGTTCAGGGTGAGAACGGATTTTTGACTGACAGAATGTTATCAGGAATCTGACAGGAACCGGAGACATCGTGAGGTCTGTACTGTGAGGTGCAGATAAAAAGAAGTGGTAACACGGGAGTAACCCGTCTTCTAAGAAATTAGAAGACGGGATTTTTTATTGTGTAATAGGGTTCAGGTGTCAAAAGGTCTGCTTCATAATCTTTATTAGCAAATTGCACAAAAAAATATGTAAAGTTTCTTTTTGTGCAATGGAGATAAGACTCATGAAGCGTGGAAGCCTCTGCTGAACGCGCTTCACGCTTTCAGAGGCTTATCGGAATGTTTTGCACAATGAAACTTGGAATATTTCTTTTGTGCAATCTGCTAGTATAAGCTTAAATGCAGACCTTTTGACACCAGAATCGTAATAGAAAAAAATATCCTGTAGATTAAGTTCAAACAAAGAAAGAGGTAGAGAAAATGAGCAATAAAGGAAAGTTTTATATGACAACAGCGATTGCCTATACATCAGGTAAACCGCATATCGGAAATACTTACGAGATCGTACTTGCAGACGCAATCGCAAGATACAAAAGAGCAGAAGGTTATGATGTTTACTTCCAGACCGGAACAGATGAGCACGGACAGAAGATTCAGGAAAAAGCAGAGGCAGCAGGCATTACACCGAAGGAATTCGTAGATGGAGTTGCAGGAGAGGTAAAAGCTATCTGGGATCTGATGAATACTTCTTATGATAATTTTGTCCGCACAACGGATGAAGACCATGAGAAATGTGTAAAGAAAATTTTTAAGAAATTATATGATCAGGGAGATATCTACAAGAGCTCCTACGAAGGACTTTACTGTACACCATGTGAGTCTTTCTGGACAGAGTCACAGCTTGTAGATGGCAAATGCCCGGACTGTGGACGTGAAGTAAAACCGGCCAAAGAGGAAGCTTACTTCTTCAAAATGAGCAAATACGCAGACCGCCTGATCGAGCATATTAATACACATCCGGAATTCATCCAGCCGGTATCCCGTAAGAATGAGATGATGAACAACTTCCTGCTTCCAGGATTACAGGATCTTTGTGTATCCAGAACATCCTTCAGCTGGGGAATCCCGGTAGATTTTGATCCAAAGCATGTAGTTTATGTATGGCTTGATGCACTTACCAACTACATTACCAAGATTGGTTATGATCCGGATGGATCTTCCGATTTATTCAAGAAAAACTGGCCTGCAGATTTACATCTGATCGGAAAAGATATCGTTCGTTTCCATACAATTTACTGGCCAATTTTCTTAATGGCATTAGATCTTCCTTTGCCAAAACAGGTATTTGGTCATCCATGGCTCTTACAGGGCGGTGACAAGATGAGTAAGTCCAAAGGAAACGTGATCTACGCAGATGACATGGTAAATCTTTTCGGAGTAGATGCAACACGTTACTTTGTACTTCATGAGATGCCATTTGAAAATGATGGTGTGATCACATGGGAATTAGTTGTGGAGAGATTCAACTCTGATCTTGCAAATATCTTAGGAAACCTTGTAAACAGAACCATTTCCATGAGCAACAAATATTTTGATGGCGTGGTAAGAAAAACAGGTGTGACAGCAGAAGTAGACGAAGATCTGAAGGCAGTTGTAACAGGAACAAGAGCAAAGGTTCAGGAGAAGATGGACAAGCTTCGTGTTGCAGATGCGATCACTGCAGTGTTCGATTTGTTCCGCCGCTGCAACAAATACATCGATGAGACAACTCCATGGGTGCTTGCAAAGAATGAAGAAGACCATGACCGTCTCGCAGAAGTATTATACAATCTGACAGAGTCTATTACGATCGGTGCAAGCTTACTTCACAGCTTCCTGCCAGAGACCGCTGAGAAGATCGTAAAGCAGTTAAATACAACACTCCGTGCGTATGATGACTTGGATCAGTTCGGACTTTACGAGAGTGGAAATAAAGTAACAGATACTCCGGAAATCTTGTTTGCCCGTCTGGATGCAAAAGAGATTATGCCAAAAGTTGAAGAGATCGTAGCTGCACAGAAGGCAGAATTCGAAGCAGAGCAGAAGAAACTTGCCGGAGTAACAGAAGATGAAGAAAAGACAGAAGAAGCAGTGATCGATATTGAACCGAAAGCGGAGATCGAATATGATGATTTTATGAAAATGCAGTTCCAGGTTGGAGAGATTATCGCCTGCGAAGCAGTTCCAAAGTCCAAGAAGTTGCTTTGCTCCCAGGTTAAGATTGGAAGCCAGGTAAAACAGATCGTATCCGGTATCCGCAAACAGTATTCACCTGAAGAAATGGTCGGAAAAAGAGTTATGGTATTAGTGAACTTAAAACCTGCAAAACTCGCAGGAGTTGTTTCAGAAGGAATGTTACTGTGTGCTGAGGATGAGAATGGAGAGCTTGCATTAATGGTTCCTGAGAATAAGATGCCAAGCGGAGCCGAGATCTGCTAATTGTACAGCCGGATACATGGTATAAAACAAAGGAGGGGAATTATGTCAATAGCGAGCATTATGATGCGTAAGACAGCAAAAAAAAGTGACGATGCGAGAGATGCAGGACTTACCACACCAAAAGATATTGAACGGTTTGACGATATTGTCTATGGTGAAAATGAAGAATGGAATGTCCTGGATGTGTACAGACCTAAGGCAGAAATGAGCCGGAATCTTCCGGTGATTGTCAGTGTACATGGTGGCGGCTGGGTATACGGAGATAAGGAACGATATCAGTATTACTGTATGAGTCTGGCACAGAGAGGATTTGCGGTTGTGAATTTTACTTACAGACTGGCTCCGGAGTACAAGTTCCCTGCTCCGCTTGAGGATACCAATGCTGTGATGGAATGGATTTATGAGAATGCACCGGATTATGGTCTGGACGTAGAGCATATCTACATGCTTGGAGATTCAGCAGGTGCAAATATTCTGGCTTTGTATACAGCAATATGCACGAATCCGTCCTATGCTGATAATTTTAAATTCCATGTACCGGGTGGATTTGTGCCAAAGGCGATCGCACTGAATTGTGGAAGTTATGTGCAGACGGATGATAAGATGACGAAAGCACTGATGGCAGATTACCTTCCGAAGAAAGGCACAGAAGAGGAGCTTAAGCTTAATAATCCATTGTATTATATTACAGAAAAATTCCCACCGGCTTATGTGATGACATCAAATGGCGATTTCCTGAAAGAGCAGGCACCTATGATGGCAGAAACATTGGAGAAAAATGGAATACCACATGTACTGAAATGCTATGGTGATGAGAAGACAGAATTAAGTCATGTATTTCATTGTAATATAAAGCTTCCGGAAGCGAACGTATGCAATGACGAGGAATGTGAATTCTTCAAAAGCTGGAAGTAAGAATGCAGTTTATGTAAAAAAAAGAACCATTTGTGCCAATTTTCGTTATTAAAAAGAAATCCGTGTTACCATCATACTAACAAAAGTATGATGGTGATGCGGATTTCTTTTTGAATTATAAAAAACAGGGAAATCTGACAAAAAAGAACAGGAGAACGAAAAATGAGTTTAAAATATGGGGAAATCATAAAACAGATGTCTCTGGAAGAAAAAGCATTAATGATGTCCGGAAAAAACACATGGGAAACCGTTGATTTTGAGAAATATGGTATTCCGTCCATGATGATGTCTGATGGACCTCACGGATTAAGAAGACAGGCCGGTGCAGGTGATCACCTTGGATTAAACGGAAGCCTTCCGGCAACCTGTTTCCCGACAGCTGCAACAATTGCAAACAGCTGGGATGAGAAATTAGGAGAAGAGATCGGTGAGGCACTTGCAGAAGAAGCGGTAACTATGGACGTCAATGTTATTTTAGGACCAGGTCTTAACATTAAGAGAAGCCCACTCTGCGGACGTAACTTCGAGTATTTTTCTGAAGATCCATATCATGCAGGTAAAATGGCAGCTGCCTATGTAAAAGGTATTCAGAGCAAAGGAATCTCTGCATGTCCGAAGCACTTCGCAGCAAACAGCCAGGAGCTTCGTCGTATGGCAAGTGACTCTGTTGTAGATGAGCGTACTTTCAGAGAAATTTATACAACCGGATTTGAGATTGCGATCAAAGAAGGAAAAGCAAAATCCATTATGTCTTCTTATAATGAGATCAATGGTGTCTATGCAAATGAGAACCGTCATATGCTGCAGGAAATTCTTGTAGATGAATGGGGCTTTGACGGATATGTTGTATCTGACTGGGGTGGAAGTAACGACCATGCACTTGGCGTTATGAACGGAAGCCATCTTGAGATGCCGGGTACAGGAAAGTCCGGCATGCGTGATATTGTCCATGCAGTAAAAGAAGGAACATTACCGGAAGAAGTATTAGACCAGAGACTGGATGAGTTGTTAAATGTTATTTTTGCAACACATCAGGCAACTGTTGATGGAAAAGGAAAACAGTTTGACATCGAAGGCCATCATGCATTAGCAAGAAAGGCAGCAGAGGAAAGTGTTGTTTTACTGAAAAATAAAGATGATATCCTTCCATTAAAACCGGGTACAAAAGTTGCAGTGATCGGAGATTTTGCAAAGACCCCACGTTATCAGGGAGCAGGATCTTCCCTTGTAAATCCTACAAAACAGCCGGAAGCAATTCTTGATGTGATAAATGAAAGTGGTCTTGTGATGACTGCTTATGAGCAGGGATATGTAAGAAACCGCAAACCGAATGCAACACTTGCAAAATCAGCAGTAGAAGCAGCGAAGAATGCAGATGTTGTTCTTGTTTTTGCAGGACTGGATGAGATCAGTGAGTCTGAAGGACTTGACCGTACACATATGCATATGCCACAGGCACAGAACGAACTGATCGATGAGATCACAGCAGTGAATTCCAATGTAGTAGTTGTTCTTTCAGCAGGATCATCTATCGAGATCCCATGGTTTGACTATGTAAAAGGTATTGTTCACGGATATCTCGGAGGCCAGGCAGGAGCTTCGGCGATGATGAATGTCCTTACAGGAAAGGCATGCCCATCCGGTAAACTGAACGAGACATATCCACTCCATTATGAAGATACACCAGCATTTCATTACTATCCAAGTAAAGAACGAAGCAGTGAGTACCGCGAATCACTTTACGTTGGATACCGTTATTATACAACAGTCGGCAAAAAAGTCCGTTTCCCATTCGGTTATGGATTAAGCTATACAAAATTTGCATACAAAAACCTTCGCGTAGAGAAGGATGGAGTTACATTTACAATTGAAAATACCGGTTCTGTAACAGGTGCAGAGGTTGCACAGCTTTATGTCGGAAAACAGTCAGAAACAATTTTCCGCCCGGTGCGTGAACTGAAAGGATTTGCACGTGTGACAGTTGCTCCGGGAGAAGAAAAGGAAGTACATATTCCATTTGACGATAAGACATTCCGTTTCTATGATACAAGAACATATACCTGGGAAGTTGAATCCGGTACATATCAGATCATGATCGGAACAGACGCAGAGACTATGGTACTGGAAGGCTCCTTAGAGGTTGCCGGAACCGTAGCAGAGGGCGGATACAGCAAAGAGATTTTACCGGAATACTTCAGTGGTAAAATTGAAAATGTGGATGACATCGAGTACCGCGAGCTTTACGGACGTGAGATCCCGGACGGAAGCTGGAGCGGTGAGATCCAGATGAATGATGCAGTATGTCAGCTTTATTATGGAAAGGGAATTTTTGGAAAACTTTTCTACGGAGTATTGAAATTACTTCTTAAGATCAGTGAATGGCAGGGAAAACCGAACTTAAATGTTCTGTTCAACTACAACATGCCAATCCGTGGTTATGCGAAGATGACAGGCGGATTCGTTACAATGGAGATGGCTAGAGCATTGACAGAGATGGCAAACGGCCACAGGATCAAAGGAACTGCACATCTGATCAAAGCGGCAGTGAAAAGAGATTAATTTGATAGAGTGCCATGGAGTGTTCCGGAGAGTGAAAACTTTCCGGAGCACTTTTTTTGCAATCTGCCAGTAAAGCTTGTGGTGCAATCTTAAAATAGAATGTAATTCTCCCTTAAAATATGATATGATTTAATAAGACTGCCGAGCGAAGCGAGTGTAGATAACGATCATGAAGCTTTGCTTCATGATATAATGAGCGAAAGAGAGGAAAATACAAATTTATTTGTATTTGACGAACGGCGAAATTATTGAGTGATGAAATCACGATATAAGAAAATGAGGAGATAATGTTATGAGAAATAAATTTATAACGTTTATAGTGGCAGGTTTATTAATGATATCGTTAGCCGCATGTGGAGAAAATAGGACATCAGATAACAGAGGCAGTGATACAAATCAGGATGACCGGAAAACAGAGGATACCATTCAGGATGCTGTAGAAGAAGGGAAAAGTGATGGCAACGAAAGCACAGAAAATAGTAGTGATGGGCAGAGCAAAGATCTGACATTTGCAGACCTTGCAAAATATTCATTCGAATTCTGCAGTGGTGCAGGTGGATGGTCTACCGATTTTGAAATTGAAAAAGATGGTTCTTTTAAGGGATCGTATCATGATTCGGAGATGGGATCTACTGGGGATGGCTATGAGAATGGAACGATGTATATTTGTGACTTTTCAGGAGAATTTACAGAACTTACCAAAATCAATGATCACACTTATCAAATGAAAATGAAGAATCTTACTTGTGATGGGACACCGGGAACAGAGGAAATTATAGATGGAATAAAGTATATTTCAGTAAGTGAAGTATATGGATTGGAAGGAACGGATACCTTTAAAGTGTATCTTCCGGGTACACCAGTGAATGATTTATCAGAAGAGGTATATTTCTGGGTACAGTGGGCGAATGAAGATAGTGGGGAAGGAACGCAGGATACGTTGACGATTCCAATTATTGTAAATGAAGAGATGGAATATGGAATTTATTCCTTTGAAAGATCGACACCCTATGAGGAAGCGAGGGGTATATTCACTTCCTGCAAAGTGTCCTATGATGCAGCATCAGAGGAATTAAAAAAAGCAACCATGCAGTCCCGAATGGACGACTACGCCATGCAGATGTATGATGTCAGTGATTCTTGTTTGAATAAGATATGGAATCTTGTAAAATACAATACAAGTGAGGAAAAATTCAATGAGATACTCGCCGAGCAGAGAAAATGGATTGCAGACAAAGAAGCAGCAGGTAACGAAATCCTGGAACAAAATGATGGTTCTTCGGCACAGATGGACAGCTGCCTTATAATGGCAGAACTTACGATGGAACGTTGTGAAAAACTGATCGGGTATTTAAACGAACCGATGACATGTCCGTAGGTTATGAAATTGTGTTCAGAACAGAAGGGATATTACGATGATAAATATCGCAATTGTAGAAGATGAGGAGCTGTATGCGAAGCAGCTTCAGGAATTTTTACATCAATATGAAAAAGAAAATGGTGAGATTTTTAATATCACCGTTTACACGGATGGAGATCAGATCGTTCATAAGTATAAGTCACAGTTTGACATTATCCTGATGGATGTAGAGATGAAGTTCATGGATGGAATGTCGGCAGCAGAGGAAATCCGCAAAATAGATACAGAAGTTGTCATTATTTTCATTACGAATATGGCACAATACGCGATCAGAGGTTATGCAGTGGATGCACTGGATTATGTGTTAAAACCGGTGTCGTATTTTGCTTTTTCACAGCGTCTGAACCGTGCGATCGGCCGCATGAAGAAGCGGGAACAGAAGGTGATTACCGTCAATATCAAGGGCGGTGCTGTCAGGATCAATATCGCCAATATATATTATATCGAGAGTCAGGGGCATACGCTTGTGCTGCATACGATCCTTGGAGATTATGAGTCAGCCGGAACGATGAAAGAGGTAGAGGAAAAACTGGCAGATCTTAATTTCTGTCGTGGTAACAAAGGATATCTGATCAATCTGCAGCATGTGGATGGGATCCAGGATGGGTGTGCCATGGTAAAAGGAGAGCCGCTTCTTTTAAGCCGCTCCAGGAAAAAAGAATTCATGGAAGCATTGACGAATTACTGGGGAGAGGTAGTAAAATGATGGATAATTTAATGCCGGATATTCCACGAATCTATACGGCAATTGCAGAATGGGCAGCGTGTATCATATTTATCATTTCTTTGAAAAAGAGATACAATTGGTGGAAGACAGGATGTATTGTGACCGGAATGTTCATCGTGCAGTGTCTGTTTCTGGTTACAACCGGAGATGTGCCGATTTTTTTCTGGATCCCATGTATGATCATTGCAGTAATGCTTATGATCGGTTTTATTTATTTTTGCTGCGATATTAATTTCCGGGATGCCGGATATTTCGGGACCATCGCATTTGTTGTTGCCGAATTTATGGCATCATTGGAATGGCAGATCATGTGCACGATCCTGGTGGATCGACCGCTGGGCAGAATGACAGGAGCACTGGCTCTTATTGTAATATATGGAGTGACTGCCTGGATCCTATGGAGAATTTTGCATACGCACTTACCAAAGGATGGAGATCTGGATATTAGCATAAAAGAATATTTTTCTGCTCTGCTGATCGGAATCTCTGTATTTGCAGTGAGCAATTTAAGCTTTCTTTCTATAGAAGGAATAACAGGAGAAGGATATGAGACCGGAATCGGACAGATCCGTACGATCGTTGATCTCGGAGGAATCGCAGTTTTGTATGCACATCTCATTCAATGCGGAGAGCTGCGTGTGAAGAGGGAACTGGAAGCTGTCCAGAATGTACTTCAGAACCAGTATATCCAGTATAAGCAGTCAAGGGAGAGCATTGATCTGATCAATTATAAATATCATGACTTAAAGCATCAGATCGCAGTGCTTCGGAGTGAAACTGATCCGCAAAAGCGTAACGAATTTCTGAACCGTATGGAAGATGAGATTAAGCAGTATGAGGCACAGAATAAAACGGGAAACAAAGTGCTTGATACAGTCCTTACGAGCAAGAGCCTCTATTGTGCAAAGCACGATATTACATTTACCTGTGTAGCCGATGGAACACTGCTTGAGTTTATGGATATTATGGATATTTGCAGCATTTTCGGAAATGCACTTGACAATGCGATCGAGTGCGAACTCAAGATTGCTGACAAAGAAAAACGTCTGATCCATGTAACAGTGTCCCAGCAGAAGAAATTCCTGATCCTGCGTTTTGAAAACTATTATGAAGGGGATCTGAAAATGAAGGAAGGACGTCTTCTCACGACGAAAAAAGAAAAGGCATTTCATGGATATGGGATTAAGAGTATCCGCTATACAGTGAATAAGTACGATGGAGCAGTCAGCATTGATACGAAAGAAAACTGGTTTGAGTTAAAAGTGTTGATCCCGATAAAAAAAGAAACAGGAAGTACCAAATAGAACATAATTATGTAAACCAAAAGACTTGTTTTGTTGAATTTACACAAAAACAAGTCTTTTTAATTGTGCAAAAACACAATATACTATGCAGTTTATGCAAAAAAAATGCAGATTATGCAATTTTTCCATAAGAAAAAGACTTTATGATAGATTATAACTACAAAGTCCGGAACGGACAAAATAAATCTTGGGAGGATTTAGAAATGATCGAGTTTATTATTTCGATTCTGGCTCCTATTTTAGGAGGCCTCGGTGTCAGTGAAGCAGACGTTACAACATATGTAACAAACTGCAGCGGATACATTTATG
>CAKQXQ010000063.1 GCA_934292805.1 uncultured Roseburia sp.
GACTTGCATGTGTTAAGCACGCCGCCAGCGTTCATCCTGAGCCAGGATCAAACTCTCATGTTAAAAGTTTTATCCAAGCCAGTAGATCTGGCTTTTTAAATCAGAAACAAGTTCCGATTTACTGTTTTAAGGTTTGCTTTATTTAAAGCTGTTCGTTCATCTTTCGATGACTTGAATTATTCTCTTATGAATCTTTCAAGGTTATTCACTGTTCAGTTATCAATGTTCTTTGTTGTTTTCAGCAACTCTGATATGTTATCACATTCAGCAGTGTTTGTCAACAACTTTTTTATTTTTCTTTCTCAGCTCTTTCAAGCTGATGCGTTGTCGTTTTCGACAGCTTTAATATTTTATCAAGTTGTCTTTCGTTTGTCAAGAACTTTTTTTCATTTTTTATTTCAAATGTTTCGGTTCTTTGCGACAGCTTGTTTATTCTATCAAACTGTTTTGTATTTGTCAACAACTTTTTTCATCTTATTTTCTGAATGGTGGAATGCCTCTCCAGGTTCCGATTCTCATTCTTCAAATCCGATGACCACATCTATATCGCTTGCGGTGAAACATATACTAACATCATTTTATTGCACTGTCAATACACTTTTTTCATTTTCCTGACTTATATATCACATAAATTTTACTTATAAATAGATATAGTGGACTGACATAATCCGTCCACTATATCTATAACCTTTAAAATATCAATTGTATGATGAAAATGATTAAATTGTTTTCATACAAATAGGTAAGAAATGTATTTTCATATATATAAGAAAGAAGCTGTGCTCCAATCTCGCTGCTGCCACAGATCGCGATCATATAGAAACCAATCCAGACGATCAGTATTCCGTATACTGCACCGATTACCATTCCAAAGTAGCGATTCACCCCACGAAGAACAGGTATCCTTGACACGATCCGGAAAATCTGCGATATAAGATGCAGAACGATTGTCGCAATTGCCATTGCAATGAAAAAAGAAATTCCATTTAATATAAAATCCGCCAGTTCTTCTGCCAGAATATTATATGCTCCGCCTGTATCTAACACATTATCTGTTACACCTGCTGCTTTCTGTGCAATATCCGAAGCAATCCTGTCTGGAAGTTTTATCCCCATATCCTCAAACAGCTTTGCCGGTTCTCCGTTCTGCTGTCCGTTCTGCTGTCCGTTCTGCTGTCCGTTCTGCTGTCCGTCCTCCGTTGCCTGCTGAAATTGTTTTTCTGCCTGCTCCTGTACCTTCTTCCGTATTCCCTGTTCGCAATACTGTACTACTTTCTGATAAACAACTGTATTTTCTTTTAAATATGTATTGATCCCTGGTGTAGCCCATGAAACAAATGCAAACGCAATGATCCACGCCAATGCAGAATAAAGCATCCGCAGGAGTCCTTTGCGGTATCCGTTTAATGTGCATAATGCTAACACCAGTATGACAATGATCAGTAACCAGTTCATAATTATGTAAACCTCTATTTCAATCGAATTTTCTCTGTTTTGCCATCCAGCACAAATGTATAATTCAGGCCTGTTCCGCCCGCTATTACTTTCTGTATTTTTTCATCAAAATCATAATGAAATTTATAAATTCCTCTTGCAGTATAAATATCGCAGGAATAATCATTTGAAACACAGACTTCGTTATTTGATAAAAATTCTATCCTGGAATATTCCATTCCAAAATCTTTATCCATAATTGTATATCCATGCATATCATAAACCGTAATATGATGTGTAACCGTTTCATCATCATTACTATATACTATTCCTATGTATTTATTATTATGAAAAATACTCTTTGCTTCTCCTGCCAGTGCAATTTCCTGTGTAACTTTAGGCTTTTGCGTCCCTTCGAAAATAATAATCTCTGAATCGCCATACGCTACCATCCTGTCTTTTGATACAAAGTGCATTTCAGGGACCACCATATCTGAAAAAGAATTAGCAGCCACAATACGGTCGATCTCATTCTCTCCTACAGAGCCAAAATTATAAAATGCAATCGTCGTCTTTACGTTACCGTCATTAATATCAAGCATGGACACTGCCAGTTTTATCGCATCACTGGATAGTGCAATAGCGATCGGATATCCGCCATCTTCTCCATAAATCGCTCCGTTTACAAGCTCTGTTCCATTTTTATCATATAAAACAAGATATGCTGTTCCTTGATTTTTCATCAAAACCGCCACAGTTCCCTGTGCTGCAACGCTTACCTGTTCGATGGTCATGGTTGTCTCTATATGAGACACAAGTCCCTCCGGCGTAAGGATATAGATATCTGTCCCTTTTTTGTCATAAATCGCAAGATAATTCTCGCACCGGTCAATCGTCGGATTTGCCATCTCGTAAGTCTGGTTCCAGATTCTCTCATTGTAGGCATCCATGTAAAGTGCCCCATCATTGCTATATTTTAAAATATTGCCTTTAAATTCATCAAAAATAGCCGCCTCTGTGCCCGTTCTGTCAACAGACGAGAGCACATCAAAATTTTCGTAATGTCTCAACGCCATAAATAAACCTGTTCCCGCCAGGATCAGCAGAATTATCAGTACAATAAAAATTGTCCTCTTCATCACACCCAGACGATGCGTTCTGAGTTTCTGCTTATAATCATCCATATCCATTGCCGGAACGGTTTTAAATTTCATTCTGTCCTGTTCTGCCATAGCTGCTCCTACATCTTTTGTTCATCCTGTACCATAACCGGCACATGCACATTATATCACGTACCTTTCATCGTTTCACTTCTTTTTTGCCCAAACTCTGCGAATGGGTTTTACTCTAACTCTATGGTTAGGTTTTACCGAAACTCTGCGGCAGGGGGTTACTCATATTCTGCGATGGGGTCTTAATTCGGAAGTGTCAGATATTGTCCTTCATAGATAGCATCCGGATTATCTATTCCATTCACTTCGCAGATTTTATCCAGCATCGCTGTCGTCTGGTAAATCTCTCTGCAAATACCGACAAGGCTGTCCCCTTTTTGCACAATATAGTATCCCTGCTGCAAATATTGTTTTGCGGGAGACAACGTCTGCTCTGCATTCTGGGTTTCTGACACATCCGCTGCCTCTGTAGATACCGGATTTTGATCGTTTCCTGTCTCTGCTTGTCCGGGATCGTTTATCTGCTCCGTCGTTTGTTGTGTTTCGGTTGTTTCAGGCACGACATCTGCTTTACTTTCCGTCGGGAGAATATCTCCATCTATTTTTTCCACCTTAACACTTCCGGTTTGTTCTGTTGCCATAACATTAATATGATCCATCTGTTTTAATGCAGCTTCCATCTCCGACATTTTCCGGTAATTTGTGAGCATGGAATATCCAAGCAGGCAGACTGCTGCAAAAAGTACACCCGATACAAGGTATGCCGGCACTGTGATCCGTTTTTTTGCTTTTTCTTCCAGATATGTGCGGTATGATGTCTTCGGAGGTTCCTTCTCACACGTCACATCTATTTTTATTGTTTCCTGTTCTGCTGCCAAAGCGTCTTCCTGCTCGTGTTCTTCCTCTTTACATTCCTTCTGATAATAGATATAAAAGCCTTCCCTCTTTTTCAGACATCCGTTTTTCATGCTGTAAAACGCATCTTCTTTCTCGATCGTATCCATCAGACAAAGTATCTGGTGTGTTCCTCCAAAATATGTGCGGTGTAATTGTTCTACCGCCACTGTAAGATCCGGTATCTTCCCTCTGATATCCAGTGCCCATCCGACGATCACCATATTGTCATAGACGTGTTTTAATTTTTTATACAGATAAGACCAGCTGTCATCATTCCATTCCGGAGTATCCCCCTCAAAATGGATCTCATCCAGGCAGATTGCTGCTTCTACAAACACACACTGTTTCCCCTCTGGTGCTTCGAACTTTCCAAGTAAAACATACACTGTTTTCTCTCTGTCCGTGTCATATGGGTGCATATATTGATACGCTTTATTTTCTATGTAAATGCGGTCACCAATATCCGGAGCTCCCATCTGTCTGATATTTTTTGGTAACTCCATTTTTTCTTCACTGCCTGACATTTCTTCCTGGATAATTTCAATCATAGTTTTATGCTCCTTTCCGCACTGCCATTCCTTCCCGGCTTTCTTTAGGGCATCTTAACATATGAAAAACGCATATTTTGGCGTTTTTTATCCATCAGTCTATCTTTTTTCTGACAAAAAAAGACCAGTACCGATCCTTTTTGAAAGTCATGTTTTATGATTTTCAAGGGATCGATACCGGTCCGCATCCTGTTGCTCTGAACTATTTTACAAATTCTTTTACTTTCTTATAAATGCTTTCTGCATCCAGGCCATATTTCTTAATCAGCTCTAACGCCGGTCCGGACTCTCCAAACACGTCATTGACACCGATTCTTAATACCTTTGTCGGAGCCTCTTCACTGAGCACTTCGCATACAGCACTTCCCAGTCCGCCGATAATGGAATGTTCCTCAACAGTAACAACTTTACCGGTCTTTAATGCAGACTGTACTACAAGTTCACGATCTATTGGTTTGATCGTATGGATGTTAATGATCTCTGCATTGATTCCGTCTGCTGCGAGCATCTTCTCTGCTTCAATCGCTTCATTCACGCAAAGACCTGTTGCGAATACGGTAACATCTGTTCCTTCTTTTACAACAATACCTTTGCCGATTTCAAATTTGTAAGTTTCTTCATCGTTAAATACCGGCACTGCAAGACGTCCGAAACGAAGGTATACCGGTCCCACATGATCGTAAGCTGCCTTTACAGCTGCACGTGCTTCAACGTCGTCTGCCGGATTGATCACAACCATTCCAGGGATCTCACGCATCAGGGCAAGATCCTCAATACACTGATGTGTTGCTCCGTCTTCTCCTACAGAGATACCAGCATGTGTTGCTCCGATCTTAACATTAAGATGTGGATATCCGATTGCATTACGAACCTGCTCATAAGCACGTCCTGCTGCAAACATTGCAAAGGAACTCATAAACGGAACTTTTCCGCTTGCTGCCGCACCTGCTGCGATACCTGCCATATTAGCCTCTGCAATACCTACATCCCAATGGCGTTCCGGGAAAGCTTTCTTAAAAACTCCTGTCTTGGTTGCTCCTGCAAGATCAGCATCCAAAACGATGAGGTCATCATGTTCTTTTCCTAATTCTACTAAAGCGTTACCGTAGCTGTCACGGGTTGCGATTTTCTTTATTTCTGGCATAATGCTTCACCTGCTTTCTCTAAATCTGCCATTGCAACTGCATACTGCTCATCATTTGGAGCCTTTCCATGCCAGTCACACTGATTTTCCATGAAGGAAACTCCTTTTCCTTTTAATGTTTTGGCAATGATTGCTGTTGGCATTCCCTTTGTCTCACGCGCTTCTTTAAATGCTGCACGGATCTCATCAAAGTCATTGCCATTGATGTTGATCACATGGAAATTAAATGCCTCAAACTTCTTATCAATTGGATATGGAGAACATACTTCATCGATCGCACCATCAATCTGAAGATTGTTATTGTCTACGATCACTACAAGATTGTCCAGTTTTTTAAAGCCAGCCCACATAGCTGCTTCCCAGATCTGTCCTTCCTGGATCTCTCCGTCACCACAAAGAGCATATACACGGTAATCTTTTTTATCAAATTTTGCAACTGCTGCCATTCCAACTGCTGCTGAAAGTCCCTGTCCCAGGGAGCCGCTTGACATATCTACTCCAGGAATGTGTTTCATATCCGGATGTCCCTGTAAATATGAACCTGTATGGCGAAGTGTCACGAGGTCTTCTTTTGGGAAGTATCCTCTTTCTGCAAGTGCAGAATATAATCCTGGTGCCACATGTCCCTTAGACAATACAAAGCGGTCACGATCTGCCATCTTTGGGTTCTTCGGATCAATATTCATCTCTTCAAAGTACAGATATGTAAAAATATCTGCTGCTGATAATGATCCACCCGGATGTCCGGATTTTGCACTATGTACTGCAGTCACAATGCTTTTGCGAATCTCATTCGCGGTTTTTTCCAATTCTAAATTTGTCATAATACCATTGCCTTTCTTATTAATTACAGCTCCGTCCGGCCCTCTAGTGCCCGAAGCAATGTTACTTCATCAATATATTCCAGATCTCCGCCTACCGGTACTCCGCTGGCGATCCTTGTTACTTTGATCCCTGTCGGCTTGATCAGCTTGCTGATGTACATAGCTGTTGTCTCGCCTTCAAGGCTGGAATTTGTTGCGATGATCACTTCGTCGACATCTTTCTGTAAACGAAGCATCAGCTCTTTTAATTTGATATCATTCGGCCCGATTCCAAGCATCGGAGAAATCGCGCCATGCAGCACATGATAAACACCATCATACTTCTGCGTCTTCTCGTATGCCGCCAGGTCTCTTGTATTCTCCACTACCATGATCACACGGTGATTTCTGGATGCATCTTTGCAGATCGGGCAGAGTTCCTCATCTGTAAGTGTAAAACATTCTTTGCAATATCTTACATTTCTCCTTGCATCGATAATTGCACCAGACAGCTCCTCAACCTGATCTACAGGCATATTTAAAATATGAAATGCCAGCCTCTGTGCAGATTTGGCTCCGATTCCCGGAAGAGACGACAATTCCTGTATTAATTTATTAATCTGACTGCTATAATAATCCATATTTTACACCTGCCTTCTGCCTTTTCTATATTAAATGATAAACTTCTTTTTTACAAGGCTTGTTTTATCCTAATTCTTTTTTATTTGTCAGTTTGACTTTCCACACAGCGGCTTTTATACTGAAATCATATACGGACACAGATTTTTTTTCACTGCATTTTGCAAAATCTTTCTGTCCGGGTATCACAATCACTGATTTTTCCGAAGAATGGAGTATTTATGAAAGAAAATATCGCTACGATCCCATTAATCGATGCATTCCATGCAAATGACGAATGTCCTTTCTGCTTTCTGGAACGCGAAGCAGAACAACATGCCATTTCCTTTATTCTTGGCTCTGCATATATGGAAGACGACATCCGTGAAAAAACGGATGCCACCGGGTTCTGCAGACACCATTTTAAAATGATGTATGACTACGGAAACCGTCTTGGAAATGCACTGATCTTAAGCACACATTTAAAAAAATTAAACGAAGAACTTACAAAAGAGATGGCAGATTTCACTCCTGGCAAATCCAGTTTCTTCAAACGCATAAAACACACCGATACGGTTTCCGGCAAAGAAGCCCAGACTCCGCTCGGTTCCTGGATTGAAAAGAAGACCTCCGATTGTTATGTCTGCGATCATTTTCATAATATTTATGGCCGGTATCTGGATACTTTTTTCGATCTGTATTTAAAGAATGACGAATTTCGTAAAATGTTTGAAAACAGTAAAGGTTTCTGTCTGCCGCATTTTAAGGATCTGGTAGAGACAGCCGAAAACCGTCTGAATGACACGCAGAAGAAAGATTTTTATGCAACAGCCTTTCCAATGATGAGTGAAAATATGGAACGTCTGCAGAAAGAGGTCGCCTGGTTTGTAGAAAAGAACGATTACCGAAACAAAGATAAAGACTGGGGTACCTCTGCTGACAGTATCCAGCGTGGAATGCAGAAATGTGCCGGTGGATATCCTGCGGATGATGTTTTCAAAGCCAAATTATAATTTTACAAAAAAATGGCGAAAACCAAAATCCAGGTTTTCGCCCATTTTTTATTGAATATTTAGAATGGCAGTCCGCCTAATCCACCGATTCCTCCGGTAATCTTAGCCATGGAACTCTGGCTCTCTTCATCAAGCTTGCGGAACGCTTCATTCGTTGCTGCCATGATAAGATCTTCTAACATTTCGATATCATCCGGATCAACTACTTCTTCTGATAACTTGATCTTTGTCACTTCATGCTTTCCTGAAACGGTAACCTCTACTGCTCCACCGCCTGCAGTTGCTGTTACTTCTTTCTCCTCTAACTCTTTCTGAGCTTCTTCCATCTGACGCTGCATTCTCTGTGCCTGTTTCATCAGATTATTCATATTTCCCGGCATACCGCCGCCTGGGAATCCACCTCTTTTTGCCATTGTAAATCCTCCATAATGTTTGTCATATCTATCGCATGGATAAAATCGCCAGCTGACACCTGATTATCATCATCCGACCGGCATTATCCACTTTATGATAATATAATTTTAGAAATTCGTCCAGTTGAAAATTAATTCTGTAGGAAGACATGCTCCCCTCTGATACCGGAATTAAAAATCATCTTCTTCTATCTCGAAATTGATCAGCTGTCTGAGATCCGGATAAATTTCATCGCTCGCATGACCTGTTTCGTTCTGTTTTACCTGAATCTCTACTTCTTTACCGATTCTGTCAGTGATCATCTCCCGCAGATTATCCCGACACTCGGATCTGTTCTCCGCAATATATGCATAGGCATTCGGATCTTCAAACACAAGCAGAAGACTGTCATTTGGACCAAGTGAAGGCAGAGCCTTATTGAGGTACGTTTTTGTAATTCCCGAAAGCTGTGAGAGTATTCCTTTCCAATTCCCGATGATCTGTCTGATGTCCTCCGGAATGGCTTTCGGAAGTTCTTTCCTAGGAATATCTTCTGCCAAATTTACGTTGCTGCCCTGCCTGGGACTCTGCTGTGCTGCCACAACGATTCCTTTTTCAATTTTCTTTTCCAGACTGTCCACACGGTCAACCAGGGATGTGTAATCCTTTTCCATCTCTGGTTTACATAATTTTATTACATTGATCTCAATCAGTATACGCTTCTGGCTGGCATATTTGATCTGGTTACCAAGTTCTGAGAAAATGCGGATATACCGCATCAGTATCTCCGGATCTACCATCTGTGCTTCTTCTTTTAGCAACGCAAGGTTATCTGCTGAAATATCAAGTACCTCTTCCATATCGTCTGAGCTTTGCACAAGCAGCAGATTTCTTAAATACCAGGTAAAGTCTGTAACAAACTGCCCCATCTCGCGTCCTTCAATCACCATCTCATCGATCACGGAAATTGCTCCGGTTACGTTTTTATCAAGTATCTGACGCAATAATCTGCTAAACACTTCTGTATCTACCGCACCAAGCGTCTCTAATACCTTTTCGTAAGTCAGTTCCTGACCGAGATAAAATGCAATACACTGATCCAGAAGACTTAAGGCATCACGCATGGAACCATCTGCCGCCTTTGCAATATATCGAATAGCACGTTCCTCAACGGGTACCTGTTCTTTTTCCATAAGGTCTGTCAGTCTCCCTGCAATTGTATCAATTGAGATTCTCCTGAAATCATACCTCTGACATCTTGACAGTATTGTAATTGGTATTTTATGTGCCTCTGTTGTTGCAAGAATGAAAATAACATAGGAAGGCGGCTCTTCCAGAGTCTTTAACAATGCGTTAAATGCTCCGATCGAAAGCATATGGACCTCATCTATGATATATACTTTGTACTTGCCTTCTGTCGGACGGTATTCCACTTCTTCACGGATCTGGCGGATGTTGTCCACACCATTGTTGGATGCTGCATCAATCTCGATCACGTTCATAGAGTTCCCTGCTGCGATCGCCTTACAGGTCGGGCATTCCCCACATGGGCTTCCGTCTACCGGATGTTCACAGTTCACTGCCTTCGCAAATATCTTGGCGATCGTCGTCTTACCGGTTCCTCTTGTCCCACAGAACAGATAAGCATGTCCGATACGATCCGCTTTTATCTGATTCTTTAAAGTTGTCACGATATGATCCTGTCCTTTTACATCTTCAAATTCCTGTGGACGGAATTTTCGATACAACGCCGTATATGACATGCCTTTTTCCTCTCAATTCTGCCCGGCCTTGTTACTACACTTAGCCGGGCAGTTACTTTCTTATTATTTCTTAATCACCAAAACTGATTCCGATACGTTTTGCTTCCTGGATCATCTGGCAGTCAGGATCTACCATCTTTAGCTTTCCTGCAACGTCTGCCAGCGGTACTCTTGTTGTCTGACCATTCTTCATCGCGATCATGCATCCGTAATCACCTTCTATGATCGCCTGTGCTGCTGCCGAACCAAGTCTCGTACAGAGCACTCTGTCGTATGGACACGGACTTCCTCCTCTTTGTGTATGTCCCGGAACGGTTACGCGGACCTCAACGCCTGCTGCTTCATAAATCTGATCTGCAATCTCATAAGATACTGATGGGTATTTGCGATCTGCGATCTTCGCCTTATAAGCTTTCTTTGTAAGTGAAGAATCTTCTTTTGAAATCGCACCTTCTGCTACTGCAAGAATGGTAAATCCCTTGCCTGCTTTTGTTCTCTTATTGATCGCTTCGACTACTTTATCAATATCATATGGAATCTCCGGAAGAAGGATAATATCTGCACCTCCTGCGATTCCTGCATATAAAGTCAGCCAGCCAACTTTATGTCCCATGACTTCTACTATAAATACACGGTTGTGGGAAGCTGCTGTCGTATGAATGCAGTCGATCGCATCCGTTGCAATATTGATCGCACTCTGGAAGCCGAATGTAACATCTGTACCATAGATATCATTATCGATCGTCTTTGGAAGATGGATCACATTCAGTCCCTCTTCGCGAAGAAGATTTGCTGTTTTCTGTGTACCGTTTCCACCGAGGATCACAAGGCAATCCAGGTTCAGCTTATGATATGTCTGTTTCATTGCTTCTACTTTATCAAGACCATTCTCGTCAGGAACACGCATCTGTTTGAATGGCTGGCGGGAGGAACCCAAAATTGTGCCGCCTTTTGTGAGGATACCGGAAAAATCTGTCGATGTCAGCAAATGATAATCTCCGTATATAAGTCCCTTGTACCCGTTATGAAATCCATAGATTTCAAGTTCGTCTAAATTATTGCTTAATCCCTTTACAACACCTCTCATGGCTGCGTTCAATGCCTGACAGTCACCACCACTTGTTAACATTCCAATTCTTTTCATGTGCGTATATTCCTTTCTGTGTCCTTTATACTGCAATTTACGTCTACGCACATTATAATATATTTTTTATTCTCATACAACTATTCCGGTCTTGCGAATCTCAGAAAATATGTTATACTAAACAAGTATTTTTATACATTTTTTTGGAGATATACCCAAGTGGCTGAAGGGTCCGCACTCGAAATGCGGTAGGTCGGTAAATGCTCCGGCGCGCGAGTTCAAATCCCGCTATCTCCGCTAAAAAGGATATCGCATGATGATTCCATGTGATATCCTTTTTTCAATTATACGATTGCCTCTATTAATTTCTTTCCTTTTATGTGAACTTCTTTTACACCAATCTGCTTATTTTTATTAAAACAAAAACTCAGCATATATCCTGTTTGTAAATGATAATAATCAAGGTACTCCGTTAATTGTTCCTCACCTCGTTCATTATAGGAATTACCATGCCAGATTTTCAATTCAACAATGATCTGCTTGCCACCGTAATCCACAATTACATCTGTCCGCTCTCTGTTACGTGTTTCTGACTCTATATAATAATTACCGCTTCC
>CAKQXQ010000064.1 GCA_934292805.1 uncultured Roseburia sp.
GCAATACAAATCCGATCACTAAAATAACTGCTGACTTTAAAATCTCCATGTTTCTCTCCTCTTTTCTTTATAATTGTCCGACACTTGCGAAACTCAATTTTACGTTATGAATATTACAAAAAGTTAACAAGATCAACGAAAACACGCTTCCGCTACGTGTCACTCGCAACGGTACTAAGAAGCCAGTCACGACTAACAGTCGTTCCTGCCTTCTAAGGACCGGCGGTTCCCCAGTGTTTTCTTTTGCTCTTGTCAACTTTCCGTAATTTAATTCACATCTTCTGAGAGTTTCGCAATTGTCTATTATAAGTATCTGCTATAGTACAAGAATTCCCAGATGTTCGAACAGGATTTTCAAACCGATGAGGATTAAGATAATACCTCCGGCGATCTCTGCTTTTTTCTGATATCTGATTCCGAACATATTTCCGACAACAACACCGACAATGGATAGCACGAAGGTTGTCAGACCAATGATCGTAATGCATTCCACGATCGGATAATTCAAAAACGCAAATGTGATGCCAACCGCAAGTGCATCTATACTGGTTGCAATTGCAAGCAGGAACATTTCCTTTAGATCAAGAGGTGGATCCAGTTCCTTCACTGTTTCATCTTCTTCCAGTCTGCACCCTTCGACCACCATTTTGCCACCGATGAGTGCCAGTAAGATAAATGCGATCCAATGGTCAATACTGGTAATGTAACTTTCAAACTGTGTTCCGAGCGCCCAGCCGATGAATGGCATTAACGCCTGAAATCCACCGAAAAACAATCCTATTACCAATGCCTGTTTCTTGTTTACCTTGCGCATGGCAAGGCCCTTACAGACGGCTACCGCAAATGCGTCCATGGATAGACCCACTCCAATTAATAACAACTCGATCACGAATGCCATATTTTTTCTCCTTTTTCTTTCCAGATAAATGGGTATTTGCGAAACTCTTCATACTCTTCTTTAAATTGTTCAAAATCAACAAAAACATTCAAGACACGCTCCCGCTATGTGTCACTCGCAACGGTACTAAGAAGCCAGTCACGACTAACAGTCGTTCCTGCCTTCTAAGAACCGGCGGTTCCCCAATGTCTTTCATGTCTTTTGTTGATTTTTCACAATTCAATTCACACTTTCATGAGTTTCGCAATCATCCATTCGCATGAAAAGACATATAAAAAGAGACTCCACGTATACCAGCTCCGGTATAGTATTACCGGAACAGGCATACATGAGTCTCATTCTTTAAGATTTGCCAGGTTCTAAAAACCGGGTTTGTTGACAAATCACGTCTCCACGCGAACTACTCCCTCACGGAATTTATTCTTATGTATGGAAAAACTATATTTTCCAACTGCTGTTGTACAAATATATAGCATTCAAATGTGTTTGTCAATGTATTTTGCGAAAGTTTTTAAAGTTAGTTGTAAATAACAGCAACCCCAGTATTTTCGGGCACTGCAGGGATTTATCCTCTAGCCAAGAAGTTCCATGATCTCCTCTTTGGTAAATACTACGGAATCCATTCCCTCGCCCTCTAAAACCTGCTCGGCAAGTTTTTTCTTCTTCTCCTGGATATCGATAATCTTCTCCTCGATCGTTCCCTGAGATACAAGCTTATATACAGTAACGATATTCTTCTGACCAATACGGTGTGCACGGTCGGTTGCCTGATTCTGTACAGCAACATTCCACCATGGATCATAGTGGATCACAATATCCGCTGCTGTTAAATTCAATCCGGTTCCGCCTGCCTTTAAGGAGATGCAGAATACAGGAACTTCATCTTTATTAAAGCTCTCAACCATCTGCATACGCTTTTCTTTATTCACAGAGCCTGTGAGCATATAGTATTCAATGCCAAGCTTTTTCAGCTGGTCAGCAAGCCGGTCCAACATGGAAGTAAACTGGGAGAATAATAATACTTTATGTCCGCCATTTACTGCATTTTCGATCAGATCCATACACATCTGTACTTTCGCCGACTCGCCCTTGTAATCTTCAAATAACAACGCCGGATCGCAGCAGAGCTGTCTGAGCTTCGTGAGTTCTGCAAGGATCTGTATCTTGTTTGACTTGAATTCGGCATCACTCTTGTTCTCCAGCATCTGCTTCATCTGCTGTACATGTGCATCATAAAGTGCAAGCTGTTCGCCTTCCATCTTTGCGTAAATATTCTCTTCGAGTTTTTCCGGAAGATCCTTTAATACATCGCCCTTTAATCTGCGGAGAATGAACGGACGTATCATACGCTGCAGACGTTCCATCTTATTCTCATCTTTATTCACCGCAATCGGTGTCTCAATCTCTTCTCTGAACTTCTGATAGGTGTATAAAAATCCCGGCATCAGATAATCAAAGATGCTCCATAACTCGCTGAGTCTGTTCTCGATCGGTGTTCCGGTAAGTGCAAGTTTAAAAGACGCTGTTACTTTCTTCACGCCTTTTGCAGCCTGCGTTCCTGCGTTTTTAATATACTGAGCTTCATCGATCACCTGAACTGCAAAAACGATGTTCTTATAATGTTCCACATCGCGTTTCAGCAAATCATAAGACGTGATCAGTATCTGTCCTTCTGTCGTGTGACGGATGATGTCTTTTCGTTCCGGTGCACTTCCTGTGATCGTCACCGCCTCAAGCTCCGGTGCAAAACGTTCCAGCTCTTTCTGCCAGTTATATACAAGGGATGCCGGACATACGATGAGTGATCTGCGGCATTCCTTTTCACCGGACTCATAATCCTGCTTCTCAGCAAGCAGAAGGCTGATTACCTGAAGTGTCTTTCCAAGACCCATATCATCAGCGAGAATTCCGCCAAAGCCGTTCTCTCTTAATGTCTTTAACCATAAGAATCCATTCTTCTGGTAATTTCTCATGACATTTTTCAATGACTCCGGCACTTCATAATCACTGTCTTCAATGGTCTTCATATTACGGACCATTCCTTTAAATTCTTTGTTCTTCTCAACCGACAACAATTGATTGTTCTTCAATGCTGCATCCAGATACATGGCACGGTATTTTGGGATCACAACCGTTCCCTTTTTCAGATTTGCTTCTGTAAGGTGTAAATCTTCGCTGACTTCTGCGAGTACACCGATTCCGTCTTCTTTGATATCTAAGAAATCTCCGTTTTTCAGACGGATATACTTTTTCTTTCTGTCGTACTTGGAAAGCAGATACGCAAGTTCCTCCGAAGACATTTCATCCGAATGGATCTGAAGCTCCAGAAGATCACTCTTTAAAGAAACACCCACAGAAACGCTTGGTGCATTCACCACCTTCATGTTGCGGAACTTGTCTGAGGTATAGATTGCCATAAATCGGCTTAATCTCTGCAATCCTCCTGCCACAAGCTGATAGAGCAGTTCTTCGTCTTTCGCAATGACAAAAAATGTCTTCGTGTGATCATATTCATTAAAGTATGGCTCTACCAGACTTTTTATCCTAAGCTCTTCCGACAAATCACGCACTTCCCCCGGTTCAACCTTAGCAAGCACGTTATACTTGTTATCACCATAAACCGCTACCAGTTTGGCTCCAACCACATCCATTGCCTGACGATCCAGATAAAGCTCAAATTCAGGCTTCGGTGGAACATAGAGAGCCTCATCAAATCCATCAGAGATCACATCAAAGCTCTCTCTGACCATTGGCAAAAGATCCCTGCAGAACATTGCAAGTTCTTCCGCTGCAATATAACAGTCACCGCCGACCTGCCTGTGCAGAAATTCAAAGAAATCAGAAACTTTCCCTTTCAGCATCGGTTCGCCACGGAAAATCTCTCCGTTTTCATAAAAATAATAGTATTTATTTCCTTCGATCATCGGAAGATCTTCGAGATATAAAAATGCACCTGCACTTCCGCCTTTCAGAGTAAGCTTTGGTTTACGATCGGCTGCATTATAAATATAGCTTTCATTCATATCATATCCGATCGTTGCTGTAAATGGTATTCCTTTTACAGCTTCAAAAAAGCGGTCGATCCCAACTGCATCTAATTCCATTGTACGCTCATACCCGCCGGTATACGCATAATATGCGTGGAACTTGCTCTGACGCTTTTTATCCTCATCCTGCTGCTGCATAAAGCGTATCAGGCGTTTGGCATTATCCGAAAATGCTTCTATATGATGATAAAAATCAAGCTTCTTTCCATAGTGAACTTTCTCATTCACATGGATGGAGTGAAGAAATCCGGATATGTTCTTAAGCACATACTTTGTTTCTATTCCTATCTTGAATTCCAGTCTTGCATAACCATAATCCATCTCAAAATATGGTTCTAATTCTACCTTGCCATAGATTGTCTCCGGAAGCATATATTTTGATGTGGCACGCATAGAGTACTGACTTAACAGATTCTTTAATGGTGCTGCCGTCTCCATCTTACCATATGCTTTTTTCCCTGTTTCCTCTGTCTCCTGTACTTCTCCCCGCTTTAATTTCAAAATCTCCATCGGGGTTCTGCGGTTTACATAATTTAAAAGCATTGCAACACAATGCTTACACATACCCTCATAATTATAAAAAGCCTCACATCCACAATTACAGTTCGTGACATCCCCGAACTCTTCGTCGATGGTTGCCGTTACCTCGTAATACTCCTGGTTGATTCCGCGGACTTTTGCACGTACATCTGCCACCGGCAGTTCATCCACTAAATACAACTCATAGGAAAAATCAAAAACCCCCGCCGTTTCATACAATTCTTTTCCTCTCCGGTATGCCGCCGGATATACTGTCTCTTTCATGTCTGATACGGAAAACATATAACTACTAATCTTCCTTCCTGTTCTTTTGTATTATATGATTTTAATATTATTATTTAACACACAACAAAAGTTCTGCAAAACGCAGAACTTTTATTTTTGACTGTCTTATAATAATATCATATTGAGTGAAAATTTTGCTACTGTTTTTTTGATTTTTTTAATTTATTTCAGATGCTCCCCCACATCCTCCCCCACAAAATCTTACTGTCTTCTGATTTACTGATTTTTAGTAATAATTACCATTGACATTCAACTGCATATTGCATACTATAAATTTGTAAATAATGTTCGCTCACCGTTAGCGACTCATAAATAAGCGGCTCGAAAATAATCCCCCTTCACTTTTTAGCGAAGGGGTTCTTACTTTTATGGAGAAAATATGGAAATTATACAAGGATATGCTTACCACATTAAAGATTCTTATTTTGATTTTGCCCAAGATCCATATCTTTTACAAAATAAGGAAAACGAATGTTATAGACCTACTTTATATTGCATAAAAGATGAATCTACAGATTTATATTGGATGGTTCCTTTTCCATCACAAAAATAATACCATCTGTATTTCATCCCGGTAACTTCCGTCTTTGAGTTTAAACGCATGTGGCTCTCTTCCCCACTCGCGAAAACCTAATTTTTCATACAGGTGGATTGCTGCCATATTGTCATCAAAAACGCCCAGTTTCAACTGCTCTAGCTCTGTTTTTCTGGCATTTTCGATTGCATATTCCATCAGCTGCCTTCCAAGTCCTATTCCACAGTATTTTTGAAGAATAAAAATTCCGATTCCCGCCTTATGCCGGAATTTGATGTGATTTCCCTCTTTTAAAACCATGACACAGCCAATCATCTGCTCTTTGCAAAACGCTCCGATCAAAAATTCTTCCCTGCGCTCTGCTATGTCTGAAATCATCGCCTCTGCTGCTTCTGTTGTGAAGTGTGTCTCCTCCGGGTATCTCGCCAGAAAGTATGTCTCACGGTAAGTAATGTCACGCACCTCTGAAAAAGATTTTGCGTCCTGTCTTTTTGGGCTACGCAATATGATGTTCTGTCCATTTGTCACAATCTGTTTTTCTTCTATCTGCATATGCGGTTGCCTCCTATGGTATTATTCTAACATGCGGTGTTGGACTAGAAAAGTTTTTTCTTCCTTCTATTCTTTTTCCTAGTGTAATTGAGAAAATAATACCTCTTGCAGCATTTTCTTGTAATGCCTGCGATTTCATTTTTCAATCTTTTCATTTTCTTTATTATTCCTGTTTTTTACAACTTTTCAGCCTTATGACACAAAATTAATAATTTGTAATAAAAAGAGCAATGGCCATTTTTCGCCATTGCTCTTTTTATGGTTATAGAGGGTTTCAATATTTTTAAATAGGTAAATACGAACTGCTTGACAATCCTACTAGTACCGTCGTAGTACTTGCACACTGGACTAACGTGATCAGTACACCATTAATAAATGCTCCTATGTACGGATTTCCCGTTTTCCTGTAAATGGTTCTTGATATCACAGAAGTCACTACAATATTGAAAATCAATGGTACCATCCAGATGAAGCATATTAAAATTCCAAGTGTGCCATTGAATAACCTCTGTCCTGTAATGTAAAAATTAATATACTGAACCAGCCATAAAATCAACATTCCCACTACATTGAAAAATACCACAATCGCAAGATTTCCATTTTTCCATCTTTTTGAAGCAATGTCTGTATAAAATGGTCCGTTTATTACAATAGAATTCACAGTCTGAGCAATCAAAAAGAATGGCATAAATCTCAGTGCGACCATAAATAATTCACTATTAAACGGTCTTGCAGCGATAAGATAAAATCTAAAATCTGTTTTAAAGAAATAATCCACTGCAAATAATACTGAGAATCCTACCAGCAGGGTAAGCACTGCCAATAAAATGGTTTTTCCCATTTTATCTGCTGTAATAATCATACCTCTTTCTTTCAGATTAAAACCATGATTTTTCCCATAAGCCTTATAGTAAATCATAAACACGATAAATGAAATCACTGCACTCGTTACTGCCCATGCAGCTATTCCAAGTGAACTTGTCTGAGGCCATATATTTGTATAACTAGGTTTTACCACAATTACATGCTCGATCCAGACAAATAGTGCACCATTCAACAATCCACATCCGATCAATGGTACCCAGAACCATGCTTTTCCTGCCTTTGAAGTTGCCTGTGACAAAGGTTCCATCTTCTTGTTTAGAGCACATAATGATTCAAATGTTTTTGTTTCAAGCATGGTCAGTGCAAATGTGATAAATACAAAAATCCATGAAATTAATCCCAGAGTTTTGAAAAATGTTGCAAACGGCCACACCTGATTTGTTGCAGGAATTTCAATCGGTTCTCCAAATGCTTTTTCAAAAAATTCAAGCATATATGCGACACTCGTTTTGCTGAAATGCTCTCTTGGATGTGTAAAGCCCGGTGTGTAAATTACTCTGGATGCTTCTACTCCATCAATATCCGCCGTGTAATAATTACCTGCCACTGCATCGCCACTAATCGGAGCAACGCCTTCAAAGCTTAAAAAACTTTTCGCATCATCAGAATTAATAAATTCTCTTGGCGTATCACCATAGAAAAACTCATCATACTGCGTTGCTACTACTCCTGCCTGTCTATCACCAATTTCAGACAGATGATTCACACCTTCATCATCTACCCATATAGAAGACTGCCAGAGAATTGCCGAAATCAAATGCTGCTCTCTTTCATTATCATACGGCAAAGCAGCTCCTGCCTGATCACCACCACTGGAATGTCCTGTTAATCCAATTTTAGTTGAATCAACATAATTCTGTGATGCGATCAGCTCAACTGCACTATTTATTCCGCTTGCATCACTGTAAAGCGTATCCCAGTCTGTAATGCCTGAATCTCCATGACCGATCATATCCGGGCTGAGAACTACGTATCCCCTTCTCGACAATTCAATGTCAAATAAATCCTGGAATGCGTTTGAATTGTACCATCCATGAACAGTTATAACTGCGGGTGCTGGTGTTTCCGCAGTTGCATTCTCTGGAATATAAAGCAGACCCGACATTTTATATCCCTGTTCCGTTACCCAGGTCAGCTTTTCTACTTTGACTTTTCCTTGATTCCTTGTGACAGCAGACGCCCCAAGTCCACTGATAAAACACAGAATCAGGCAGATCACAAGCCAAAACCTACATTGTTTCCAAATTTTCTTTTGTTTCATATAGTTCTCCTCCTTTGTTTCTTTGTAGTCATTATTATATCTATATGAAACAATATTGTCTATATTAATACTATCCAATATAATTCTAGTATTTTCGTCTATTTTTACATCTTTGTTCTCTTTATTTTATATTTTTGTTGGTTTTGCACAATACGATTGTTTCCATTCGAAACAATTATGCATCCTTGTTTTTAATTATGATGTTTGCTATAATCCTATCGAGTGTATTATGCTTACTGCTTACTTTTCATTAGGAGATTATTATTATGAACTTAGATTGGATGCAAGATCATCGTTCTCTTATTGCCAAGCTTATCCGATTTGCTAATGCATATACCGTTATGTATAACAAATCTGTTAATTATGGTACCGATGTAGAGGTTTCTGCTGCACAGATCCAGACTTTAGAATATATTATGGAAAATGAAAATCTGAAAATGTCTGAAATTGCCGAAAAATTGGGGGTAACCCGTGGTACTTTTTCCAAAAATGCCATGCAGCTTCAGGAAAAGGGGCTTATAAAGAAATACCGACGTGATGATAATAAAAAAGAAATTTATTTATTTGCTACCGAACTTGGGAAACAGATTTATAGCCAATATACTTCTTATGTCTATGAAAACTGGTATAAAAAAATGTTTGAACTGGCAGATGAAGTTCCTGATAATTATCTTGCAAAATTTGAAGAGATGCTTGACTGGTATACTTATACCATTGTTGTTGCCGGTAAAGTAGATGATAAAGTTCCAGTCTACACCCCTGTTGAATAATTATCCAAGGAGTCTTCGAATGTATAAAAAAAATACCGTCACTGAATTAATCAAAGAAACACTTATTCTGACAGCCGCTGTTGCGATCATTGCTGCAGCTGTTTTCTTTTTCCTTGTACCAAGTCATGCTTCTGTCAGCAGCATCTCCGGTCTTGGAATTGTTCTGTCTAATTTTATTCCGTTACAGCTTTCTGCGATCACAATGATTTTAAATGTCGTACTTCTGATCATAGGGTTTCTGACCTGCGGCAGGGAATTTGGCATCAAAACTGTTTATACAAGTATTATGCTTCCGTTGTTCCTTGGACTTTTTGAGATTCTTTTTCCTGATAATACCTCGATGACAGGCAGCCAGGAATTAGATGTACTCTGTTATATTTTAGTTGTGAGTATCGGATTAAGTATCCTTTTTAACCGGAATGCTTCATCCGGCGGTCTGGATATTGTTGCCAAGATCATGAACAAATACCTTCATATGGATCTGGGAAAAGCAATGTCACTTTCTGGAATGTGTGTTGCACTTTCTGCAGCCTTAGTCTATGATAAAAAAACTGTCGTTCTCAGTATTTTAGGAACTTACTTTAATGGTATTATTCTCGATCATTTTATTTTTAATCATAATATCAAGCGCAGAGTCTGCATTATCACGGAAAAAGAAGAAGCGCTCCGACAGTTTATCATAAATGATCTCCACAGCGGAGCTACCATTTATGAGTCTATCGGAGCTTACAATATGCAAAGAAGAAATGAAATTATTACAATCGTTGATAAATCCGAATATCAGAAGCTGATGAATTATATCAGCCGTGAAGATCCGCTTGCTTTTATCACCGTATATAATGTGTCTGATATGAGATATCAGCCGAAACGTTAATTTTTGAACTGAATATACTGCAGGATCATCTGAACTGCATTCCCGATCCCGATTTTTCCTGTATCAATGCAAAGATCATATTCATTGCCATCACCCCATCTGGTTGAAGTGCACTGTTCCTGGAATGCAGTCCGTTTTTCATCCACTTCCTGAATATTCTTAAGGGCTTCTTTCTCTGATATCTGATCGCGTTTCTGTAATCTCTTGCATCTGATTTCCTTATCCGCATGCAGGTAAACGGAAACGCAGTCTTTGTCATCTTTGTAAATATGATTTGCACATCTTCCGATAATGATACAATTTTCCTGTTCTGTCAGTTCTTTCACAAAATCTATATAACGGTCTCTTGGATTCGTTGCTCCGTAGTTCATCGCAATACTGTAAAGGAAACTGTCAATCGGTTTTTCATTTAAAAAGTTAGCATTTTCATCATAGACATTTCTTTTTTTTGCTTTTTCCACAAATCGCTTCTTATCAAATATCTCCAGATTTAGCTTCTCTGCCAAAGCCTCTGCGACTTCATGTCCGCCGCTTCCACACTGTCTTGCAATTGTTATTTTCATTCTGTTCGCCTGTCCTTTCCCATGTTTGTAAATTTGTTTTACACTATAACATGCTATTGCCTTAGAAAAAGTTTTTCTGTTACCCGCCACCTAAAAAGGTGGGGTCTTCTCGACTGAGATAAAACAAAAATCCCCAGAAAGTATATAACACTCTCCGGGGAATTTCCACTATTTCTTTTATTTTGCAATATCGAGACGGACTAACGCCTTACGAAGTGCAAATTCTGCACGCTTCACATCGGTCGCCTCTGTCTTATGAGCGAGACGTTCTTCCGCACGCTTCATTGCTGCTTCTGCACGACCTTTGTCAATCTCATCCGGCCATTCTGCAATCTCTGCGAGAAGGGTTACTTTATCTGGCAGAATCTCTGCAAAACCGGAATGCACTGCTGCGATCACATCGTCTTCTCCTGCCTTGTGTATTTTCACAACACCCGGAGCAAGCACAGTCGTAAGTGGAATATGGTTTTTGTATACACCGATATCCCCGACAGCAGTTGTAAATTCGATCATATCTCCCTCACCTCTGTAAAACACACGATCAGGAGTAATAATCTCTACGGTAAAAATCTTATTTTCCTCTGCCATAATAATCCTCCACCTTAAGCGTTCATACGAGCGCGTACTTCATCAATGCTTCCTGCATTTAAGAAGTAACTTTCTGGAACATCATCATGTTTGCCTTCCAGGATCTCTCTGAATCCACGAACTGTTTCAGCGATCGGAACGTATTTTCCTTCCAGACCTGTGAACTGTCCTGCTACGAAGAATGGCTGGGATAAGAATCTCTGTACCTTTCTTGCACGGTTTACGACAAGCTTATCATCCTCTGATAACTCATCCATACCAAGGATTGCAATAATATCCTGAAGTTCTTTGTATTTCTGTAAAATTTCCTGTACACCGCGGGCAACTTCGAAGTGTTCCTGTCCGATGATACGTGGATCAAGAATACGAGATGTAGATGCCAGCGGATCTACAGCCGGGTAAATACCTAACTCTGCAATCGAACGCTCCAATACGGTTGTTGCATCCAGATGGGCGAATGTTGTTGCCGGAGC
>CAKQXQ010000065.1 GCA_934292805.1 uncultured Roseburia sp.
TGATATGCTGTCCAGATACTCTACATAATCTGTCCATACACCTTCCATATCAGAAAGCTTTTCTGTCAGATGCTGCTTACCGAGAAATTCTTCAAAAAAAGTATCCCGATAAAAAGGAGTGCCATTTTCTGTTTTCGCTTCGACTTTGTAGCTTTCCAGATTTGGATAATCCAGATACATCATATTGTCCGGATTTTCCTGTAAAAATATAACCGGCATATTCCACGAATCTCCATCATTACTGTATTGGAGCAGCAGCAAAATATCCTTTTTTCCATCCATGTTCACATCTGAAAACTTTACACCACTGATCTGTTTAAATGAATCCGAAGCGTCTGCCTTTATTTTAGGAAACTCATATACAACTTTATCATTCTTCACTAATAAGAATTCTGGATTATTCGAATTTTCTTCAGGTGCAACTGATGTAAATGTTACCATTCCCCAGTCATCCAGCTGAGTTTCAAATGTCTGATCCTCAATCACTCTTCTCTTAAAACTTTGTGTATTCTGTCCCGGTGTCTCTGTATGTTCCGATGTCTCTGTAACTTCTTCCTGCCCGCCGGACAGTTCTTTTGTTACTTCTGTTGATGCTTCTTTTTCTTCTTTTGCATCCTGCTTACATCCTGCAAGAACAAATGATAATATTATCAGTCCGAATACGATGTTCTTTTTCATCTGGCGCCTCCTCTCGTATAAAAGCCTCAGAATTTTTGTCTTTCTTACCTTGGAATCCTGATCTCATCTACGAAATAGTTAAAACGATAAACATAACATAATTCTGTATCTGTGAGATAAAATCCATAATCCTGATTAAAATTTTCCTCACTTTTCTCTTCTATCGCACCTTCTCTGCGGATTTCCTCCCAGGTTTTCCCCAAAACCTCTTCCGGTGTTACTTCTTCTCCTGTCCGGATTCTGATCGTCACCGGAGAAATGCAGGACATTGGATGTATAGAACCAGCAAAATATAGTGTATCATTAAATTGAAGACTGACATAATCGTCATCTGCAAATGCAATACCATTGTATACCAGAAAACTATAATCGCATTGTGGTCCAACGGAACCCTCTTCTTCGTTCATTTCATAATCCCCGGTATATTTTGTTGCATAGTCCTCATATTGTGCTACGTATTGCTGATACATCTTCTGAAGATATGTATTTACCTTTGCATATTTTTCATCAGAAAAATAGAATTCGTTCAGCTCATAGTAATAGGTTTTCTTTCCACTATTGTTGGTAAACTCTTTTACAACAGATGCATATTCTCCATAATCATCTGAATATACAGATGCAGCTTCGTCTTCCGGAGTTTCTGTCATGCTATCTGCAACTGTCTCTGAAGATAATTCCTGCTCTGTTTCCGGTTCTATTACCTGTTCATTTACCTGCTCTGTTTCCTCATACTCTGCTTTTATGATCTTTTCATCTTCATGCGATCCACATGCTGATAATCCGAACACCATGATCCCTGTTATTAAAATAATTTTCTGCTTCATTCTATACACCTCCCATCCTGTCTGCTTCTTCTGTTTTTCCTAACTTTATTTTATCATATCCGGTTCTTCTATTCTATCTCTTTATGATCTTATGGCATCCTTCATCGATTTTACATATTCCGCTACATACTCCGGTGCATCTGCTCCATATTTTTCAATCAGCTTGATAATAGCTGAGCCGACGATCGTAGGAAATGGGTGTGGTTCCATCACTGAGCCAAGGCAGTAATGGGTATCACTAATACGTGAGGTCCATTCACGCATGGCCTCGGATACGGCATCCTTTTCTCTTTTTATATCAAGCCTGTAATAATTCCAAAAAAGTCAAAATACCGTAGTTTTTTATCATATTTGCAGTAGATTTTTTCTTCTGTAAAAGATATAGTAGAAGATAACAAAACAGGAGGTAAAGTGGTGGAAAAAGGAAAAACATACGAAAGGCAGCTGCCATACAAGGCACGCATCATTCTTCATAAATGAATACAGAAAAACATGGTCATTTTCCCTCTTCTTTAAAAGAAGAAAGGCAACATGGAAATCTCAGTTTTCCATGTGCATTTTACCAGGCAGTACATGAAACCAATCCACCTGGTCTTCCATTTACAGTCAAGCATCACTGGCATGAACCAATTGAAATCATTTATCTTGAGCAGGACTCTTACCAGGTTGATGTCAATATGACAATGACGCATCTCAAAAGTCCCTGCTTTTGTTTTATTAACAGCGGAGAACTACATGCACTTGCCTCAGATTCTGACCAGTACCTGGAGCAGGCTGTCGTTTTCTCTCCTGAACTGCTCACTTTTGCAGCTCCTGATCCGACGCAGGAACAGTTTCTGCTTCCATTATCGGAACACAAACTTTCCTTTCCGTCTTTTCTTGGACCTGATCATCCGGCCTTTTCGGAAGTTCAGCAGGAATTCTTCCGTATCCGCTCGATTTTCTACCGCGAAAACCGGTTGCATTCAGATCAGTTTACAATTGAGAATCCCATTTCACAGCTGCGGCTTAAAGCTTCCCTTTTGAATATTATCGGTACTCTCGCAGAACACGCCTTGCTCACCTCAAACGAGCCGGTACGCAACCCACGCGTGGAGCTTCTTAAAACTGTGATCAGCTATATCCGCCAAAACTATCAACAGCCGCTTTCTCTTGGAGAATTAGCTGCACTTGCCGGAATGAACGAGCAATACTTCTGCCGTTTTTTCAAAAAAGCTCTTGGCAAAACGCCCATTTCCTACATTAACAGCTTCCGGATCCAACATGCAGCAACGCTGCTGTGCACAACAGAACTTCCCGTTACGGAGGTCTGTCTGGAAAGCGGATTTAATAATCTCGGGCATTTTATGAAAGAATTCAAAAAAGCAACCCGATTTACACCTTTACAGTTCCGCAGACAAAATAAAGCAGAACTATTTTCCAAAAATACTCGCTCTTTAAATGAAAGGACTTTTACTATGCAAAGAAAATGGTGGCACAAAAAAACAGCCTATCAGATCTACCCGAAAAGCTTCTGTGATTCTAATGGAGATGGCATCGGCGATCTTCCTGGCATTATAAGCAAACTTGATTATCTGAAAGACCTCGGCATTGACATTATCTGGCTTTCTCCGATCTACTGCTCCCCGCTTGCAGATCAGGGCTATGATATTTCCGATTATTATAATATTGACCCTCGTTTCGGCACAATGAAGGACATGGACCGCCTGATCGCCGAAGCAAAAAAACGCGATATGTACATTCTGATGGATCTCGTTGTCAATCACTGTTCTGATGAACATGAATGGTTTAAAAAAGCCTGTGAGGATCCGGATGGTGAGTATGGCAAATATTTTTACATTGAAACCTGTCCTGACAAAAAGCTGCCATGTAACTGGCGTTCCTACTTCGGCGGCAGTGTCTGGGAACCGCTTCCGGGTCATCCTGACAAATATTACCTGCATATGTTCCATAAAAAACAGCCGGATCTGAACTGGGAGAATCCAAAGCTGCGTGAAGAAATTTATAAAATGATCAACTGGTGGCTCGACAAAGGGCTTGCCGGCTTCCGTATTGACGCGATCATCAACATCAAAAAGGCTCTTCCATGGCAGGATTATCCATCAGACCGTGCAGACGGCATGTGCAGCCCTGGCGAGATGTTAAAACACGCAGTCGGCGTCGGCGAATTTCTCGGAGAGATGCGTGACCGCACCTTCCTTCCACACGGTGCATTTACTGCAGGTGAAGTCTTCAACGAGAAACCGGAAGAGCTTCCTGATTTTATCGGCGACAACGGATATTTCTCAACGATGTTTGATTTCAATGAGACGATTTTTGGCGGCAGTGAGAAAGGCTGGTATGACCATACACCGATCACCCCGAATGATTACCGCAGCTGCTGCTTCGCCAGTCAGAAAAGGATCGGTGACATTGGCATGATCTCTAACATTATCGAAAACCACGATGAACCACGTGGTGTTTCACGCTATATCCCGGAGGGAGAATGTACTCCTGCCTCCAAAAAGCTGCTTGCCACAATGAATATCATGCTCCGTGGTCTTCCGTTTATCTATCAGGGACAGGAGATTGGTATGGAAAATGTTGAATTCCAGTCGATCAGTGAAGTGGACGATATTTCAACACTCGATGAATACCAGGTAGCCTTAGATGCCGGTCTGACACCGGATGCTGCCTTAAAAGCAGTAAACCGGTTCAGCCGTGATAATGCAAGGACTCCGTTCCAATGGGATTCTTCTGCAAACGCAGGCTTTACAACCGGCACCCCATGGCTGAATGCAAACCGCAATTACACAAGGATCAACTTAGAAAGCCAGAAAAATGATCCGGATTCCGTTTACCAGTATTACAAACGCCTGCTTGCATTACGCAAAGATCCAGCTTATTCCGAAGCGGTTGTATACGGCGATCTGATTCCTGCCTTTGAAGATCTGGACCGCGTCATGGCATATTACCGAAAATCAGACGACCTGACTCTGCTCGTGATCGGCAACTACAAAACGCAGCCGCAGACACTGACACTTCCGTCACAGATCAAAAATATCGTGCTGAATAATCTGCCTCAGCTTAAGACAGAAGGGAATGAGATCCTTCTGGCAGGATACCAGGCAGTCATCCTGGAGATATAAGCAAAGGTATCTCCCCTAGCAAATGACTCACTGGCAGCTTTCCTTCCGGTTCACGATCTGATAGTATTCCTTTGAAGTGATCTTGTATACAATCGTGTAGACCGTAAGGAAGATCACGCACACGATTGCGATCGCCATGTTAAAGGTAAAAGCATCCACGATCAGTATCATCCGTAAAAACAGTCTGACCACACTGCTTGCCACGACCATATGCATAATCGCTGCTGCGACCGGAAGGTAAAATAATAACATAACCTGCGTCCGGATGGATTCTTTTGCTTCTTTTTCGGTCAGACCGACATTGGAAAGGATCTGGAATCGTTTCTGGTCTTCGTACCCTTCCGACATCTGTTTGTAGTAAATGATCATAACCGTTGCCATGAGAAAGAGGGCTGCCAGAAACATTCCTACAAAAAAGATTCCGCCATAGAGGGTATAGAACACACTCTTATCCTCTGATTTAAAATGAATTACTTCGCGGTTTAATCCAGCCAGTTCCATCAAAGCCTTGACCGTCTCCATCTGTTCCGCTGTCAGGGCTTTTTCTAACTGGTATCCGATGAAAACTTCATACTCATCCGGATTTATTCTCTGTCCGGCTTCCGCCATCAGGGCACAGATCTGCTCATCATCCGGAAAGACAAGAATCTCACGTTCGAAAATTGACATGGTCGAATCAATGATATAGCGGATTGCAGAATAATCTGCCTCTCCTGCTACTGTATACTCTTTTCCCATAAAATTCAGAGTATCACCTTTTTTCCATTCTTTTCCTGAACTGTAGATGAGTATTTCGTCATCCTTAAGTTTCAGATCCGTATTGGCATATTCGTTATAATCAGCAGCAGACAACAGATACGCGACGATATCGGAGGCTATGTCACTGTCGAATGTATCCGGGTCTGTGATCTTTTGTTTTCCATCTTTTTCCGTGACCATGATATTCCGGTACTGTCTGTAAATCTGGTCGGTAGTCACAATCCCATCCTGCTGCAACGCTTTATTCATAGCAGCAAAATCATCCATGCCTTTTCCTGCCTCTGACACAGTTTCTGTCACTATAATATCTGTCGGATATCTGTCATCTATATTTTTCCCGATGAGCATCATCAGTGAAAAGCCACAGGTCAGCAACAGGATCACACCTGTAGAAAGCACACAGATGGACGCCAGTCCTGCTGCATTATGTTTCATCCGGAACATCAGATTCGATACACTGATAAAATTCTTTGTTTTATAGTAAAACTTCGGATTCTTTTTCATGCACTTCAGGATAAAAATACTTCCGGCTGTAAAAAGACAATAGGTTGCGATCACAACAAGCAGAATGCTGACAAATAATATGTTGACCGCACCCCCGATCGACTTAGCAGAAAGTGCCAGCTTATATCCTGCGGTCAGTGTTATGATTCCTAGAATAAATATAGGGACTTTCACTTTCGGTTCTTTTTCCCCTGTTCTGTCGCTTTGCAGCAGTGTGATTGGTTTTCCAACCCGGATGGAAGCCACATTATAAATCAGACTGACTGCAAAAAGGACAACAAACAAAACCAATGTACTTTTCAGTGCTTCCACTGAGAAAAACAGTCCGTTTACCGGTGACTGATTGATGATCTTATATAGAATGAGAAGCATTAATTTATTCAGAAAAGTTCCCATCATGATTCCTGTAACAATACAGATCAAAGCATGCATCAGGCTCTCCGCAGCTAAAATATAAGTAATATTCTTTTTAGACATTCCAAGAACTCCATAAAGTCCCATCTCCTTTTTTCTCGCCCTCATCATGAACTGATTTGTGTAAAAAAGGAAAATTGCCGCAAAGACTGCAACGATCTGACCGCTGATTTCCAGTAAAATCGAGATGATCTGTGCTCCATAAAACGCTTCCACTCCATCTTTATAAATATATGGACAATACGCAAGTGACTGCAAAATATAATAAATCATGACAGTCATCGTTCCTGCAATCAGATATGGAATCAAAGTCTTTTTATTTTTCTGCATTCCGCCAAACACGAATTTTGTAAGAAGCTTATGATTCACTGTCCTCTCCTCCTCTCATCAGAACGGTCACTGCGTCGCAAATCTTATCTAACATCGCACTTCTTGTCATATCACCACGGTAAATCTGATGGAATACTTCTCCATCTTTAATGAACATGACACGGTCGGCATAGCTTGCTGCCACATTGCTGTGTGTTACCATGAGAATCGTCTGACCTGTCTGGTTAATCTCACGGAGCTGCTGTAACAGGTTAGTCGCCGCCTTGGAATCCAGTGCCCCAGTCGGCTCATCTGCCAGAAGAATCCTAGGATTTGTGATCAAAGCCCTTGCGACTGCTGTCCTCTGTTTCTGCCCGCCGGACACTTCATACGGATATTTCTTCAAAAGCTCTACTATTCCAAGCTGTCCGGCAACCTTTCCCACTTTTGCATCCATTTTCTTATAATCTTCTCCTGCCAGCACCAGCGGAAGCTTGATATTATCTTCTATGGAAAAATTATCGAGCAGATTAAAATCCTGAAAGATAAATCCGAGGTTGCTTCTTCTGAAAATCGCACGCTCATTATCCTTTAATGTGGTGAAATCTTTTCCATCTACTAACACTTTTCCTGCAGTCGGTGTATCAAGGCTTGCAAGGATATTTAAGAGCGTTGTCTTCCCGCTTCCGGATTCTCCCATGATTGCTACAAATTCTCCCGGCTCCACACTGAAATGCACATCTCTTAATGCGGTGACTGCTTCCCCGCCCATGCGTGTTTTATATACTTTTTTGATATGATTGACTTCTAAGATTGACATATATTTTCCTCCTTGTTTGTAAGACCATCATAGCAAAAAAGGAAATGTAGTGCCCTTTCTTTGGCTTACATTTCCTTGTCATAATCTTACATTTTTGTAAGAAAAGTGTGTTCCTCTTTTCAGGATTTCACATATTCACAAGATCTCCCTGCTGCACTTTTTCGCACTGCAAAGTGAGTATCACAGTCGTTCCCTCTCCCTCTTTCGAAGCTACAGAAATTCCATGCCCAAGCTTTTCACACACGCCTTTGCACAGATAAAGTCCAAGACCGCTCGCCTTCTTATCCATCCTGCCGTTATATCCGGTAAAGCCTTTTTCAAAAATCCTCGGCAGATCCTCACTCCGAATGCCGATGCCCGTGTCCTTCACAGACACTTTCAAACCATTTGCAGATTCTTCCGCCGAAATCTTCACACTTCCCTGCTTTGTGTATTTTAACGCATTCGATAAGATCTGTTCCAGCACAAAACAAAACCATTTCTCATCTGTGAGCACTGTATAATCCAAATGCTCCAGCTGAATGGAAATATGATTGTAGATAAAAATTGCTGCATATTTTCTGACAACCTGCCTTGCCAACTGTTCCAATGAATTGCGCTCCAGCACAAGGTCATTGCTCATCTCTTCAAAACGGAGATAGTTAAGTGCCATCTCCACGTAACTCTCTATTTTAAATAATTCCTGCCGGCATACTGCAGTATCCTGATTTTCCTGCTGCAGCAAAAGATTCAAAGCTGCGATCGGTGTCTTAATCTGATGTGCCCACAATGCAAAAAAGTCCTGCTTTTCCTGTAGTTCTTCCCATTGTCTGCTCTCTTCTGAACTGCTTTCCTGCTTTTCTTTGCGTTCTTTTTCGTACTGCTCTGTTCTCTTCCGAAACACCCTGTACTGCATACACAAAGCGATCACCCAAAGTATCAGAAATATGCTTGTTAAATAAAAGACATACTCTGCCGGAAGCTGATATAAATTAGATACTATAAACATTAGGAGCAGGAAAACAGGTGCTATCAATAATAATCCTATATTTTCTGACAAAAATTTTCTGTGTAAATTTTTTCCTGTTTCTTTTTGTATCTGAATGTTTTTGTTCATGATCTAACTCCTGTATTTTTATGCTCCAACCAGATATCCGAGTCCCCTCTTTGTTCTAATGAAATCATCCACTCCTGCGGCTTCCAGCTTTTTCCGTATCCTTGTGATGTTGACCGTCAGCGTGTTATCATCCACAAATTCATCATTGCCCCAGAGGCGTTCCATGATCTCTTCGCGGCTTACCACTTTTCCCTGTTTTTCCATTAACGTCTTTAAAATCAGAAATTCATTTTTCGTAAGATCAATCTTCTCTCCACGGACTGCCACAGAAGTATCATTCAGATTCAATACGACTTCTCCACATTCCATCGAGTGACTTGTAAGTTCGTTTCCATAGCTTCTTCGAAGTACAGCCTGCAACTTTGCAGTCAGCACCTGTAAGTCAAATGGTTTCGAGATGAAATCATCGCCGCCCATGTTCATCGCCATCACAATATTCATGTTATCGTCCGCAGAAGATAAGAAAACGATCGGAACTTTGGACGTTTTACGGATTTCCGCACACCAGTAAAAGCCATTGTAATATGGAAGTTTGATATCCATGATAATAATGTCCGGTTGGAACTCTTCCACTTCTTCTGTTATTTTTTCAAAATTGCCGGCACACTGTACCTGCATCTGCCATGTTGTGAGATGTGCCGCCACTGTTTTTGCAATGACAGCATCATCCTCCACGATAAATACTTTATTCATTTTCACCTGTCACTTTCCTATCTCTCCTGCCGATCATTTGTATTGATTATGCCAGAAAATCTTATCTCTGCTTTTTCAGCTGTTTTCTCCATTTTGAAATATCTTTCATCTTTGCTGCATGTCTGCTTTCTTCATGCAAAGACCGATACAGTTCGTATCTATCCCTCGATAATGTTCCATCCGCAATCGCAGCCCTGATCGCACATCCCGGTTCTGTCTCATGTCTGCAATTACTGAATTTACAGCAGGATTCCAGTTCTGCAATATCAGAAAAAGTATCATCAATCCCCTGATCCGTGTCGCACATTCCGAGTTCTCTCATCCCCGGTGTGTCAATGATTCTTGCACCATTTAAAAGCACGATCATCTGTCTGTGTGTTGTAGTATGCCGCCCTTTTGCGTCGCTCTCCCGAATTTCTGAAGTCTTCATCACATCTTCCTGTACCAGTGCATTCACTAAGGTTGATTTTCCAACACCTGATGATCCGAGTATAGCAATTGTTTTTCCGGGCTGCAAATATTTATTTAACTCATCCATTCCAATTCCGTACAGGGCACTCACACAATGAACTTTCACTTGTTCTGACAGATTCTCGATTTCACTTGCATACCTTCCCGGATTACTACACAGATCTGCTTTCGTAAGAATGACTACAGGAATTGCATTTCCCTGAAGCGTCATAGAGACGTAGCGTGCGATACGGTTAAAGTTATAGTTGTCATTCAATGACGAAACAATAAATACATAATCCACATTGGCAACCATAACCTGCTCCTTCCCATTGTCCATGGAATGGTCTGCTGCATACGGCCGCTTCAGAACGCTTTTCCGTTCACATACTGATGTGATCAGCGAATCACCGTTTTCGTTTGGTAAAAATGTTACGTTATCACCAACTACCGGAAGTTCTTCATTTTCCCTGAAAAAGTTTCCTTTTAATTTTGCATGAATCGTTTTGTTTTCAACTAAAATGTTGTAACTGTTCCTTTGGATTTCACAAACTGTTCCAAAATATTCTTTTTTTCCTGTTTTATTTTTCTCTGTTTTATTCTTTTCTGTTCTGTTGTTTTCTGCTTTCCCGCTCTCTATTTTGTTATTTTCTGTTGTAGGATCTGCATATTTTTTGCTCTGACTTGTCTTGCTCATTTCGTTTCTCCTTCATATAAACAATAAATTTTTAGTTTTTGGGGGAATATGATATTTTACAAGACTTGCAGATAAAAAGAAAAAACCGTAGCAAAATAAGCCACGGTAAGATAGACATCTATGAATGATAAACTAATACTTGCAAACCGAGGTAAAAATATCATATTCTGTTTTCACAATCTCTCTGCTCTTTACAATCATCATATTCTCTACCTCTCTTTCACTCGTATTTATCTTTCCAAACAATAGAATGCACGCTTTGCGAACATTCTATTGTCATGAATTATGGATATGGTAGCACTCCTGATTTCTGCTGTCAAGAGTGTAACTACTGTGTTTTCCGGTTATTTTTTCTCCCAGCTCCACTTTGAACTATCCAGTCCTGATTTTCCCTCTGAAAGATTTTTTATTTCTTTCAGGCAAAATATTGTTGCTCTGTCAACAAATTCCTCTGCCATCTCTTTTGTAAAAAAGAAACTCT
>CAKQXQ010000066.1 GCA_934292805.1 uncultured Roseburia sp.
ATCCTGCACTCTGCCTTTTATTTAATGTCCAGATAGGAATCCGGAATTTCTATCTGCTCTGTAAGAATAACCATTATCCAACAAATGCCAGAATAAACGATAAATCTCCCATATTACCGGATTGCTCAATAGCTGGCATCAGTGTCCCCAAAGCGATTTCCATAAATTTCCCACTTTCTTTTCATATATCTCTGTTTTGATCTCTCCTGCTGTATAACCGGTTGCCTCAATGGCAGCACGGAGAAGATTCTCGTCCAACGGCTCTTTGGAAAGAATCACTGTCTCTCCCTTAGAATGGGAAGATGATACCTTCTCTACAGAAAATGTTCCACGGATCGTATCATTGATATGTGCTTCACACATTGAGCATGCCATGCCACTTACTTTTACTATTGTTTGAATCATTGCAAAACTTCCTTTCTTCATAAACCTTATTTTGTTTTGGATTTTTAATATAAATTGCTATTATATGTGTTAGTTTCTTCTAACCATATTTTCTAAAAAACGTGTGAGATTCAAGCCGAACGTCCGCGAGGCTTGAATTTCACACGGTCTTTTTTCTTACGCATTCAGTATATCACTTTTATCCTGTTTATCAACCGGAATTTTACAATTTAATACTGCTTCTGAAAAACTGTCCCAGATATTCTTTCCATATCTCTGTATTTTTTCGGTGTCATTCCGTATTTTTTCTGAAAAATCCTGTGAAAATAACTGATATTATCATATCCTACTGCCATGGCAATATCTATGACATTCATAGCTGTTGTTCGAAGCAGATATGCAGCCTGATTCAGGCGCTTTGCCTGTACCAGATCTGTGTATGTTCTGCCGGTGCATTTTTTGATCTCTCTGGAAAGCCAGCAGATATCATAGTGGAGATTTCCTGCAAGCTCTGTCAGCTCACCATTCTTATAATTCTCTTCCACATAACTTAAAACCTGGATTGCCAGCTTCTGCTGTTCACTGGAATGATCGGTGTCCATCCTGTCCATGTGATTCATTAACTGCAGGAACAACAGTCCCATCGTAGCCTGATTGATACTCCGTTTGTTCGTCTGATGATTCATAACCGTCCAGATCAGATTCTCAACAAGATTCTGGATTGGTAATATCTCTGCGACTTTAAAATGCAGATATCCGGAAGTTCCGTTTTCTCCCCTCAGACAGTCTATGATAAAAGTTCTGAGCAGATTCTCTTCTTCCTCAATCATCTTTAATCCATAATCAAAGAATTCAGGAAGAATAATAAAATTCACTGCCACGTCATCTGCTCCCGCAGGATAGATTTCCTGTACTGCATTCTGGTTGAGCATCAAAAGCTCACCCTGTTTTAAAATAAGATCTTCTCCGTTGATCACATGATGTGTACTTCCGGAACACATATAAATCATCTCAACATAGTTGTGCGTATGCTCCGGAAAATGAACAAATCTCGTATGAGTCCTTACCTGGATCAGTTTTCCTGCATCTAAAAGCTTCTTTGCATCGATCACATTGGACTCATCCGACATATAAATGTCTTTTTCAATCGACTTCTCACCGGAAAGGATCTTCTCTTCCTCCGGTGTTATTTTCTGAAGTTGTTCCAGAATTTCTCTTTTCAAAGCCATCTATCCCCCAGATATTTTACCTATGGCTGTTCTGTCGGCTGTTCGGCCGGCGTACTTTGTAATACTGCAAGTGCATTCTCAGCGTCTAAAAGTGTCTGATAATTGGTAACGAGTGCCTGTGTGCTGCTGTCTAATGCATTATAAAGATTTCGTGCATTTTCAATTACCGGTGCACTGTCTGGCGTTACGACACCAATACTGTTAATTACATTGACTACCGCAGCTGCTTCTTTCTGTTTTACAGCAGGACTCTCTGTTCCCGGAAGATTGTATACAAGAACACAGTAACCCTTCTCTATATTCTCATATATCTTCTTTGCAGCAGAGTACGGAAGATTGATACAGCCGTGTGAACCTCTCGTCTTATAAATATCTCCGCCGAATGCCTTTCTTGATGTGAGATCGTGCATTCCGACATCTCCGTTAAAAGGCATCCAATATGTAACCGGTGTCTCATAATCCGGTCCGCGTAATACTGCATTCATTGTCTTATAAGTAAGAAGGAATGCACCACAAGGCGTCGTATGGTTCTTTGCCACATTTCCCGACACAAGATCTGATTCCACGACCAGGTTACCGTCTTTATACATGTAAAGATGCTGTGCTGTCAGATTGATCTCCACATAAGAATCTCCGAAGTCATGTTCACCATGGCTGTTGGCTCTCTGTGCATAAGCAGGCTCTCTCTCAACTGTCTTACCTGCTTTCATATCTTCCATGATCTGTGCCACTTCTTCAGCGTTACTGATCTTCCATCCGTAAGGTCCGTTTGAAATTGTAACGGTAGTGCCATAAGATGTCTTTAACTCTTTTGGTTTATAGCAGGTATTATATTTCTTTGCCAGCTCTTTTACGAAAGTAAGTACTCCGTCTTCATCTATTTTTACATTTAAATCTTCATCTAAAGAAAGCCATTCTGATATGCGTGATCCATCCAGCACCTCTGTTGCCACTTCAAAATCATAAGTGATCTTCGTCTTCACATATCCATTCATCTCATCAATTGCTGACAGTAACTTCTTGTTATCATCTTCCACTTCCGGTCTCGCATAACAGCCTGCTTCGTCAAGATCCAGTTCGTCATTCAGAACAAGAACTGCATCCTTCACTGCCTTCTCGAAAACGGTACGGTCAATCGTTGTTCCATAATCTGCCGGAACAAGGGAATAACCGTCTTTGCCATATGCAGATACCGTTGCATCCACCGGTTTTCTCTGGTTGGATGCCTGCATGCAGGAAAGCTTTGCCATCTCATCAGAAAGCAGCTTTTCATCATAAGTTACTACCTTTGCAAGTTCAAGATCCTTATGTGCAAACAATGTTACGATCCATGCAAAACCATTCTGTTTCTCTAACATCTGATCTGCTTCACCATTGAACACAGGAGCGATCCCGATTACATTTCCCTTAATTGTATCTTCGCCGCCTTCACGCTCAGTCAGATGGAGTTCATAAGTATCTATCTGATCTGTAAGCAGCTTTTCTACCTGTTCCGGTGTTTTTCCTCCGACAGAAACGCCATCAATGGTTGTTCCGAAGCAGAAGTGGCTCTGGAAAAAAATTGTAAATCCAAGATAAACAACAATCAGTCCGGCCAGAATACAGCCTGCCGTCACAAGTGCTTTTTTATTCTTCATAACTTTCTCCTCATTCTTTTTATATTCCAAAAGACTCTTTTGTATGAGCCGGTTTTGTCGCACTATACTTTATTATAAAAGCTAATAGTTCTTTGTCAACAAATTACCGGAATCGTAATAAAGATTTAAAAACTCTGGAAATTATATACTTTCCGTGCTTTGTAGGATTGCACAAATCAGATCGCCTATCCTTAATAAATCTTTAAATATTCAATAATCTTTCTTAAAAAAGTCAAAAGGTCATTGTTTCCTGAAAATCACTATGCTATAATCCGAAACGAAAAAAAGAAAAGGAGAGTGATTTTGTGACAAAACATACGCGTGATTCCATCAACACCTTTCTTGAAAAAAACAAACATGCATGTCTTCTTCTTTATTTAATGATTTATTTTCCATGGTTTCATCATCTGGAGAAGACAGTTACAACGCATTTTCATGTCATACATGTAGCACTGGATGACTATATCCCATTCTGTGAATATTTTATCATTCCATATTTTTTATGGTTTGCATATGTCGCCTGGTCTGTTCTTTATTTTTACTTTAAAAATAAGGATGAATATTTCCGGCTGTGCGGTATGCTTTTTTCCGGAATGACGATTTTCCTTATCGTATCCACGATATATCCGAATGGACATTACTTAAGACCGGTTTATTTTGACCATAATAACATTTTTATCCAGATGGTCAAGATGTTGTATGCTGCGGATACACCAACAAACCTGTTCCCAAGTATCCATGTCTATAACTCGATTGCAGTAAATATTGCCGTATGGCACAGCAGCAATTTTAAAGAGAAGAAATGGGTTCGTTTCGGTTCCTCCATTTTGATGGTACTGATCATCTTATCTACGATGTTTTTAAAACAGCATTCTGTATTCGATGTTGTAACCGGAATCGTTCTCTCTGTCTTTATGTATAGTCTTGTATACACAACTGACTGGTCGTTTCTCACGATCACAAAACCAGTCCGCAATCCTCGCAGGATTTAGGTTTTCTGTTAATTTATAAAAAGAAGCATTGATTCTCCTTCCCGGAAAATCAATGCTTCTTTTTATTACCATAGCTTTAAAAACTGGATTCCTTTTTTCATCACTTTGTATTTTACATCCTCAAGCTCTGCTGCAGCATTTTTCAATTCTTCTCTTATCCTGATATGCTGCGGACAATGCTGTTCACATTTTCCACAGGAAATACACTGCGAAGCACTTGCTGTATCTTTCCGAAAAGCTGTACACTGCAAATAATCTCTTCTTCCAGATTTCTTTCCTTCGGAATACATGGCATTATAGCAGCGGAATGTTCCCGGAATATCTACTCCCTTCGGGCATGGCATACAGTAACCGCAGCCGGTGCAGCCGACTCTGACATTTTTTCGTATTTCAGACTTCACCTGCTCGATGAGCCTTCTGTCTGATTCACTTAAACATCCGGCTTTTGATTCGCAGGCTGTTTTCACATTCTGCTCTACCATTTCCATGGAATTCATCCCGGACAGTACACAGGTCACTTCCGGCTGGTCATAAAGCCATTTCAATGCAAGCTCTGCCGGTGTTCTCTTCTCCTCATCCTTTCGGAAAAGCTCCTTCGCAGATTCCGGGAGAAGATTCACCAGTCTTCCACCCCGCAATGGCTCCATGATGATCACCGGGATTCCTTTACTGTTTGCATATTTTAATCCTTCCACGCCGGCCTGAGAGTGTTCATCCATATAATTATACTGGATCTGGCAGAAATCCCAGTCATATGCATCGATCAGCTTACAGAACATCGCAGAATTCCCATGATAGGAAAATCCGATCTGTCTTATCTGCCCGGAAGCCTTCTTCTCACGGATCCAGTCTTCCATCCCTATTTTTTTCAGTTTTTCCCAGGTTGGGATATCCGTAAGCATATGCATCAGATAAAAATCAATATAGTCAGTCTGAAGTCTCTTTAATTCCTCCTGGAACATCTTCTCCACACCATCTATCGTTTTGATCAGATAATGCGGAAGCTTTGTGGCAAGATATATCTGTTCCCTGCAATGGTTTCTGTGCAGGATCTCACCCACTGCGACTTCATTTCCTGCATATACATAAGCAGTATCAAGGTAGTTCACACCTGCCTTAATCGCCGCCATGACTTCTTTCTCTGCTTTCTCAATATCCGTATTATTTCCTTTTTTTGTAAAACGCATGCATCCATATCCAAGCACAGATATGTCATTTCCATATTTATCTTTGCGATACTGCATCTATATTCCACACTCCTGCCTTTTTCTGATCTCTGAAATACTCCATCATATTATGTGTAAGACTCAGCTTTTCCGGATCGTCCAAAATATCATGATAATCCACCCATTCTGCTAAGGAAAGTTCTTCTCTGTCCAGACAGATTTCATGCTCATCTGCCAGTTCACAGAAAAATCCCAGAAGAAGATTGCTGTCAAATCCCCACGGCTGGCTCTTATAATATCGTATCTTCTTTACTTTAAGTCCAACTTCTTCCATGACTTCACGCTGCACTGTCTCTTCTACGGTTTCCCCGATCTCTGTAAATCCGGCGATCAGTGCATATCTTTTATATTCTCTGCCGGCATATTTTGTCATGAGAATCCTGTCACCATTTGTAACACCAACGATCACTGCAGGGGCAATCTTCGGAAAAACCATGTTCGCACAGCACGGGCACTGCATCATCCGCAGCTTTTCGCTATGGATAAGCTTCTTTCCACAACGCCCGCAGAATTGATTATCTCTGTACCACTGATAAAGATGAAATGCAGTTGTTGCTGCAAATACAGCCTCCTTCGGCTGCATCGGACGGATATCAAACATTTTATAAAACCGGAACGCTCCGATTTTATCTTCTTTATGGATATCGGTCAGGAAATAATCCTCTTCTTCAATCGTAAAAAGATAAACAAGAGGCGGCATACCTCTTCCTATTCTCTGGTTATAGCTTTTCCACTCCTGAAACGTAAGAAACCGGATTCCATCCTGATCCGAAAGATAAACCATTCTGTCACAAAATCCAAGGATCCTGCTGTTATCTTCCGGTCTTTTCTGCTGATAAGTGTTGTAAAACCTGTGTGGAAAAATATCCTGTATCATCTGACTGTGTCCCTTCTTTCTATCCGCTACTGACTGCATGGATCTCGTATAGCAGCTAATTATAACATAAACTGTCCGATCACATAATTATTAAGATCCATTCCTTTCTCCGTCAAAAGAATGCGTCCTTCCCTCTTTATGATCATCTCTTCCTGCTGCAATCTGTGCAATGCCTCCCCATAAACCGCTTCTATGGTAGTATGGAAGTTCTGTTCGAATTCCGTTCTGCTTACTCCTTCTGTCATGCGAAGTCCCAGAAACATAAACTCTTCCATCTGTTCTTCTCTTGGCACCTTTTCTTCTGTCTCGTGCTGACTGTAATCTTTCAGATATTGGTAAATATCCCTTGTGTTTGAATACCTCACATTATCAATCAGTGACGCTGCTCCGATTCCAACACCAAGATAATCTGCTCTTTTCCAGTAACCGATATTATGTCTGCATTCGTACCCCGGTTTTGCAAAATTGGAAATTTCATACCAGTGATATCCCGCCTCTTTTAAAATACGCTGTGTCATTTTCGTAGTCTGATATTCTTCCTCTTCAGACGGTAAAAATTGTGTCGGTTCACCTTTTTCCTGTCGTATTGCATCTTCCTCGTATTTCCGGTAAAAAGGTGTTCCCTCTTCGATGATAAGGGAATACGCAGAAATGTGTTCCGGTTTCAGCTGGATCACTTTCTTTAACGTATCTGCGAATATCAAAGATGTCTGTCCAGGCAAAGAACTCATAAGATCGATATTCACATTGGAAAATCCATGCTTTCTCGCCATATCATAAGTCTTTAAAAACTGTTCATAGGTATGGATCCGTCCGATCCGTTTCAATTCCTCATTGTGTGCAGACTGCAATCCGATACTGAGACGATTGATACCTGTTTCTTTATAAATTTCAAACTTGCGGTCTGTAACTGTACCTGGATTACACTCGATCGTGATCTCCGCATCCCGATCCACAGAAAAATTCTTGTATACAGCTTCCATGACCGCCTGCATAGACTCTTCTCTCAGCCAGGAAGGAGTTCCCCCTCCGATAAAAATCGTTGTGACCCTGCGGTCTTTATATTTTATGCCATAAAAAGCCAGCTCTTTTTTCAGTGCTTCCACATAATCTTCCTGCAGCTTTTCCTCTGCAGGAAAGGAAAGAAAATCACAGTAATCGCATTTCTTTACACAGAATGGGATATGAATGTATAACTCCAGATCTTTCTTCGCCATATAAACCTCTATAACACAACAGACCTCCCAGCATAGCTCTGTTCGGTCTGTTTTCTGATTCTTTATTCTTAATCTTCGTCCAGCTTTAATACGCTCATGAAGGCTTCCTGTGGAATCTCCACATTACCAACCTGGCGCATACGTTTCTTACCTTCTTTTTGCTTTTCAAGAAGCTTCTTCTTACGTGAAATATCACCACCGTAACATTTTGCAAGTACGTCCTTACGCATTGCCTTTACGGTCTCTCTCGCAATGACTTTACCTCCGACTGCTGCCTGGATCGGAATCTCAAATAAGTGTCTCGGGATCTCCTCTTTCAGACGTTCACACATTCTTCTTCCACGGTCGTAAGCACTGTCTTTGAATACGATAAAGGAAAGTGCATCGACCTGTTCTTTATTGATAAGAATATCTAGCTTGACAAGCTCAGACTTCTCATATCCCTTCATCTCATAATCAAAAGAAGCATATCCTCTGGAACGTGATTTTAATGCGTCAAAGAAATCATAAATGATCTCGTTCAGCGGAAGATCGTACTTGATGAGTGCACGGGTCTCCTCGAGATATTCCATGCTGATATAGACACCACGCCGCTCCTGGCATAAGGTCATGATCGCACCGACATAATCCTTTGTCACCATGATCTCGGCTGAAACGATCGGTTCTTCCATGTATTCGATTTCAGACGGATCCGGCAGGTTGGATGGATTGGTGAGTTCAATGACTTCACCATTTGTCTTATGCACTTTGTATACAACACCCGGTGCAGTTGTCACAAGATCCAGGTTAAACTCTCTTTCCAGACGTTCCTGGATGATCTCCAAATGAAGCAGTCCAAGGAATCCGCAGCGGAATCCAAATCCAAGGGCAAGGGATGTCTCCGGTTCAAAATATAAAGATGCATCATTGATCTGTAATTTTTCCAGTGCATCTCGCAAATCCGGATACTTTGCACTGTCTGCCGGATAAAGACCACAGTAAACCATCGGATTTACCTTCTTGTATCCCGGAAGTGCCTCTGCACATGGACGATCTGCATTCGTCACAGTATCACCTACACGGGTATCTCTCACGTTCTTAATGCTGGCACAGATATAACCAACCATACCTGCTGAAAGTTCCTCACATGGAATAAACTGGCCGGCACCAAAGTACCCTACTTCTGTCACTTCATCCATTGCTCCAGTTGCCATCATCTTGATCCGGTCTCCGACTTTGACAGTGCCTTCCTTAATACGGCAGAATACAATTACTCCCTTATAAGAATCATACAATGCGTCAAAAATCAGTGCCTTCAACGGTGCCGACGGATCCCCTGTCGGTGCCGGGATCTTCTCCACCACCTGCTCTAATACCTGGTCAATATTCAACCCTGTCTTGGCAGAGATACGAGGTGCATCATGTGCTTCAATCCCGATCACATCTTCAATCTCCTGGATCACTTCATCCGGCTGTGCACTTGGAAGATCGATCTTATTGATGACCGGCATAACATCTAAGTCATGGTCAAGTGCCAGATAGACATTCGCAAGTGTCTGTGCTTCCACTCCCTGTGCTGCATCTACAACTAAAATTGCTCCATCACACGCCGCAAGGCTTCTGGATACCTCATAGTTAAAATCCACGTGTCCCGGTGTGTCGATAAGATTAAATATATATTCTTCTCCGTCTTTTGCCTTATATATGATACGTACTGCCTGGGATTTGATCGTGATCCCACGTTCTCTCTCCAGATCCATATTATCAAGCACCTGTGCCTGCATCTCACGGCTTGTGAGTGTTCCGGTACTCTCTATGATACGATCTGCCAAAGTCGATTTGCCATGATCGATATGTGCGATAATACAAAAATTACGAATCTTGCTCTGATCAATTGCCACTCTTTATTTCTCCTGTTTCTTAAAATGTACTTTTCCTGAAATTTCTTATATATGTTACCATAATCACAGTGTTTCGGCAATTATTATCTGAAATTCAATTCTATTCCATATTTGAAATCCAATTCTATTCCAGAAGACTTTTCGTATAAGGATCTTTTGGATGATGAAAAACCTCTTCGGTTTCCCCTGTCTCAACCAGCTTCCCATCTTTCATTACCATGATACGGTCGCACATATGATAAACCACATTGATATCGTGTGAAATAAACAGATAAGACAGATTCATCTCTTCCTGCAGCTTCTGCAGCAGCTCCATGATCTGTGCCTGGATCGTCACATCCAGTGCAGATACCGGTTCATCTGCAATAATAAAACCCGGATTTGTAATAAGTGCCTGTGCGATGCTGATCCTCTGTCTCTGTCCTCCGGATAATTCAGATGGCAGACGGTGGAAATATTTCTCATCCATTCCGACACGGGCAAGCATATCATAAGCCGCTGCCTTACGGTCATCCTTAGACATTGCACACTTTTTATCCAGGATACCTGCTGCCCTGAGCGGTTCCATTAAAAGCCATCCGATCGTTTTGGATGGATTCAGGCTGCTGTAAGGATCCTGGAAAATCATCTGTGGACGTCTGACATGACAATCCACCGTGCCTGACACATGTTCCTGCATTCCAAGGATTGCCTTGGAAAGCGATGTCTTTCCACAGCCACTCTCACCGACCAGACCGAGACTTTCTCCCTCATACACATCAAAACTGACATGTTCTACCGCATATTGTTTTTCTTTCTTTTTGAAAATGGAATT
>CAKQXQ010000067.1 GCA_934292805.1 uncultured Roseburia sp.
TGGGGCAGTCATAATAAGCACATAAAAGCAGATTATTTTTTAGAAAGACCTGCTGACCTGTTATCTGCTATCACTTCCGAGAAATCGTATTGACGATGAAAGACATCGTATCTTATCTCCTTATCGTTCAATCAGTTACAAAATGTGTTATCAGATTTTGTATAAAACAAGTAAAATCTCAATCGGAATTTTACCGCTGCGGTGCATTCATAACGTTGATTTGGCAAATATAAGCGTCCTTTCACAAGTCATTCGTAACGTAAATGAAAGAAAAACGGTGCAGACAAATATGATTTCCTTTGTGAGCCATGGAGCTGGGATTCTAACAATCATGGAAGCTTCAGCTGAACATGATTGTTGTTCAGAAGCCCAGCGTAATGCCTGGCGAACAGGAACATCATATTTCGTCTGTACCGTTTTCCTTTTCATAAACCTATAAAATTACGACTTGTGAAAGGGCACTTATATCTGCCCTTCACAACATATAAAACCACCACAAAATCTGCGACACTACGCTAATTTAAACTCCAGTTATTCATATCTTAATGCATCGATTACTTCCATCTTGGCTGCTTTGTTAGCCGGGTAGTATCCAAAGAATACTCCTGTCAGCATGGAGAAGAATAAGGAAAGTAAAATAGCGGATACGGATGGTCTTACCGACATAATAATGTAGCTAGAATATTCGGAATACATATTCTGGATCACAAACTCCGCTACTTTGCCTAAAACAAATCCGTTGATCACTCCGATCAATATTCCTATCATCCCACCAAAGATACAGAGGACGATCGCTTCTATTACAAACTGCATACGGATCACGCTTCTCTTTGCTCCAAGTGCCATCCGCACGCCGATCTCTCTTGTACGCTCGGTAATGGATACAAGCATGATGTTCATGACTCCAACTCCACCTACGATCAATGAGATCAATGCAATACCGGATACTGCGATCGTGATCACATTAATGACTGTATTGATCATTCCCATATCAGATGCCATATTATAGGTAGTAACATGGAAGTTTTTATTGTTTGCATAAATATCTTCAAAGAAATCTGTCACATCTGCTGTTGCCTGGTCAATGTCAGCCAGAGGATTTACTATAAGGTTAAAATTAGTATAACCTGACTGATCCTTTCCCATCAGCTTAAAACAGGTCTGCAATGGAATATACATGTTCGTAGAACGGTCTTTTTCCGGTACACTCGTATCTATTTTTCCAAAAAGAGCTACATTGTACTCATATACACCTACAATCGTAAAATTATAAAGATTACCATCACTTCCGGTATATGTGATCTGTTTGCCGATCGGATCTTCTTTTCCAAAATACTGCTCTGCCATTGTATCTGCAACAATGCAGACATTTTTCTTTCCTTTGTCATCCTGTTTTGAAATATTTCTTCCGGTGCTTATTTTTAATTTCATGTAATCAATATACTCCGGAGTCATACCCTGAACCGATACATTGGCGTAGGTATCCTTATCCTGTCTGATCTGTCCGTTTCCAAGATAATCAGACGCTGCGACGCCATCAAATTCATCAGGATATTTTTCCAGAAGCTCATCGATCATTTCCTGTGTCACATAATCTGATGATTTCATATCCGGATACTCCCATGTATCCCAGTCCGCATCATCTTCCGGATAACGTGCATCTACATATGCCTGTACTGTGTTGCCACCCAATGAATTTAACGTCGATGTTAATGTTGTCTGGATTGACGAACCGATCGTCGTGATCGTGATCACTGCACTGATACCAATGATGATTCCCAGCATAGTAAGCACAGATCTCATTTTATTACTGAAAATACTGGTGATCGCCTCTTTGATATTTTCAAAAAACATTAGTGCACACCTCCATTATCTGATATAACGTTTCCGTCTAATATCGTAATGATCCGTTTTGTTTCGGATGCAAGTTCCTGTGAATGTGTGATCAGCACGATTGTCTTTCCCTGTTCTTCATGGAGCTTATGAAACAGATCCATTACCATATGTCCTGTCTTGGAATCAAGTGCACCTGTCGGCTCATCTGCAAGAATGATCGCCGGATCGTTGATCATTGCCCTCGCAATTGCCACACGCTGCTTCTGTCCGCCGGAAAGTTCGTTCGGTTTGTGATCCGCACGTTCCTCCATTCCTACCATTTTAAGCATTTCCATTGCACGTTCCTTCTGATTCTTTTCACGCTCTGAACTGTATAATAAAGGAACCATAACATTTTTCAAAGCACTGGCTTTCGGAAGAAGATTAAAATTCTGGAACACAAAACCGATACGTTTGTTCCGGATCGCACTTCTCATTGCATCATCCATTTTATTTACATCTTTTCCCTCAAGAAAATAGTTTCCCTCGGTCTGACGGTCAAGTACACCTATGATATTCATCAGTGTACTCTTTCCGGATCCTGACTCACCAACGATGGATACAAATTCTCCTTTGTCTACGGACAGATTAATACCGTTTAGTATTTGTAATTCGTTTGGTTTGCCTATGTAATAACGTTTTATAATATTCTCCATACGGATTACCGGTTCACTCACGATTATTCTTCCTCCGTACTCATAACTGCATTATCATCTGTTGCCTGTTCGTCCTGATACGCCTGATTTGGTGTGAACTGCTGACCCTCTGTAATTGAAAATGTATTGTCATAGATCAGCTGATCTCCTTCTTTCAGATCACCACCGGTTACTTCGGTATAATAATCCACTTCCTCGCCGACAGTGATATTTTTACGGACTGCAGTTGCTGTTCCGTCCCCATTCATCTGTGCTGTCAGGACAAATGCATCTCCATTTTCATCATATTGGATCAGATCATATGGAACTGCCAGTTCTGTTCCTCTGTCTTTGATAACAATCTTGGCTTTTGCACTCATTCCTACCAAAAGATCTGCATTATCTATTGTGATCTCTGCTGAATAGCCGGTTGTTGTATTGGTATCCGTGCTGTTTGTATTCGCAGACTGGTTCTTCACTCTTACTACACGTGTTACAGTTCCTTTGATCTCTTCCTCACCTGTTGCATCTGTTGTAACTGTCGCAGGCATTCCTTCCTGGATCTTTAAAATATCTGCTTCTTCAACATTTACGATCACTTTTAAAGAAGATGTATCTTCAATTGTGATCATGGTCGTACCTGCTGCATTTTTATCACCTACAGATACATTGACAGCTGTGACAACACCGCTGATTGGTGCAGATACGGTGCAGTCTGCGAGCTGTTTCTCCAGCTGATCCAACTGGTCTTTCAAATCTGCTGTTGTACTGCTTTGATATTTTTCCATGTCAACGGTATTCTGGGCAGATGCAACACTTCTGTCAGTGCTTTTTAGCACAGATGCATAATTGTCGTTTGCGGAATCCAATGCTTTTTGTGCTGCCTCCAAAGATGATTTAAAAGTCTCTAATTTTCCATCATACTCAGAAGTATCTTTGTGGTCGTTTTTCAGATAATAAATATAATCCTCACACTCTGATACCTTTTTCTTATATTTATCAACATCAGCCTGTGCCTCATCGATCGTCTTCTGTGCTGCATCCAGTGCATCCTGCTGATCCTGTTTGTTCTGGGTGAGACTGTTCTGCTTCTGTGCCGCATCGTTTGCTGCAACAGCATTCGCATTATTAATATTTGTCTTTAACTCTGCGATCTGTTTCTCGATATCTTTTTTATCCAATGTTACAAGCGGATCTCCTTCTTTTACGATATCTCCGACCTGTACATCCACTGCTGTGATCTCTGCTGCTGCAAGTGACATTACATTCGTCTTGCTTTTTCCTGCGATCGTTCCCTTTAAAGAAATAGAATCTGACAGATTTCTCTTCTCAACCGGTACTATTTCTACGGTATTTGCTGTTGTCTCCATCTGACCGGTCATTTTCTTAACTGCTGTTCCAACCACTGCGATCACCAGGATCACAACGATCAGAATGATCAGCCATATTTTTTTCTTCTTTTTGCCTTTATTTGCTTCCATTTTTTGTTCTCCTTTTGTTGTCTTTTCGATCTATTGCAGATTGTAGCATACTAATTTCAGAAAAAAAGTGCTTTAAGGCAATCTTAATATTTCTTTCATATTTCTTTAGGGAAACTGTTGGTTTTCTATAAGAAAACTGCCCCTGCCGGCCGGTGTAAACCAGGCAGGCAGGGGCAGCCTCATTCTTTCATTATTTTAACGATTTAATAATACTTCTTTCTCATATCTTTCTACTTCTGCAAACCAGCTCTTATCCGGTAAAACACCGCATTCTTCACAGTATTTTGCCCAGATATCACCAAATGGGAATGTTTTTAATTCCTCCTGCATTACCATAAGCTCTGTCAGCCGATTCTCATCCTGGAGTTTCTTAATTTCTGCATTTGGTGTGCAAAGTGCTGACAATAAAGCCTTCTGCCAGCTTCTGAATCCTACCGTCCATGCACTGATCCGGTTGATGCCTGCATCAAAATAGTCAAGTGCCATATGTACACGGTCTACTGCATCACATCTTATGATCTCTTTTGCCATCTCTTTTGTTTCGTCATCGAATAATACAACATGGTCAGAATCCCATCTTACCGGTCTTGTGATATGAAGTGCGATCTCCGGGAAATAGCAAAGCAATGCAGGGATTTTATCAGAAACAACTTCTGTCGGATGATAATGTCCGTTGTCCATAAGTGGCAGCACATTCTCATGCGTTGCTGCAAAACTTAAGGTAAACTCTGCTGATCCTGCTGTATAGGATTCTACTCCGATTCCGAATACCTTGGATTCTACACATGGTTTTACCAGTTTTGGATCATGTGGTTCTGCGATGATCTGTTCAATAGAATCTTTATATCTCATACGCGGTCCCATACGGTCTGCCGGAATGTCTTTGTATCCATCACCGATCCATATATTCATAACACATGGAACACCGGTCTCTTTTGCAAAATATTCTGAAATACGGATACATGCTTTTCCATGCTCGATCCAGAATTTTCTTGTTGTATCATCAGGACTTGTAAGTGTCAGTCCGTCTTTCACTTTATCATGGGAAAAGAATGTCGGATTAAAATCAATTCCAACATTGTGTTTCTTTGCAAAATCCACCCATTTTTTAAAATGTTTTGGTTCTAATTTATCGCGGTCTGCAAACTCACCTTCCTCAAATATTGCATAGCTTGCATGAAGATTTAATTTCTTTTTACCCGGCATTAAACTCATTGCCTCTTCCATATCCTGCATAAGCTGCTCCGGTGTTCTGGCTTTTCCCGGGTAATTTCCCGTCGTCTGGATTCCTCCTGTCAAAGGACCTTCATGGTCAAATCCTGTCACATCATCTCCCTGCCAGCAGTGAAGTGCTACCGGGATTTCTTTTAATCTTGCGATGGCTGCATCTGTGTCAACGCCAATGCCTGCATACATCTGTTTTGCTGCTTCGTATCTTTCCTGTACTGTCATATGAATCGCCTTGCCTTTCTTCCGGATGCTTTCTGTCCGGTAATCTGTTTTGTTCTCTGTATGGAATATGTCAGCTTCGCTGACCAGAATCATGTGCCAAGTCTCACGGACGTTCGACTTGAATTTTTAATCTTTATAAGTTTTTACTTCAAAAGAATCGAAAATACATTTTCTTGCTGCCTGCAAATCAGAAAGTTCTCCAGCCGCGATCATCTGTGCAGTAAGATTTCCGATTGCTGTTGCCTCGGTTGGTCCTGCATAAACTGTTTTTCCGGTAGTTTTTGCGGTCAGTTCATTCAGATATGCCGCATTCGCTCCGCCTCCGACAACATGGATGCTGCCATATACGATCCCTGACATCTCTTCTATCTCTTCTATTGTCTCTTCATAACACTTTGCGAGACTGTTATAAATCACAGATGCCACCTCTGCAATTCCTACAGGCACTTTCTGTCCGCTTTCCCTGCACGCTTTCTGTACTTCCGCAGTCATATTTTCCGGTGCAAGGAAACGGTCATCATTGCAGTTGACCAAAGACGTAATATCTGTCTTTGATGCTGCCTCACAGATTTCACCATATCCCAGCTCCGGTGCTATTTCGCAGCGTACAGACTGGATCATCCACAATCCCATAATGTTTTTCAGATAACGGAAACGATAATCGTACCCACCTTCGTTTGTAAAATTGTGAAGTCTGCTTTCCTTCGAGCAATCTGCTTTTTTCAACTCCGTTCCCATCAATGACCATGTCCCGGAACTGATATAAATCGTATTTTCATCATTCGTTGGGACTGCCATTACTGCTGATCCTGTATCGTGCGTTGCAGGCAGGATCACTTTACAGTCAAATCCCACTTCTTTTTTCACTTCTTCTGTCAGATTTCCAAGCACGGTGCCCGGTTTTTCAATTTTTTGAAAAATCTGCCTTGGATAACCAAGCATTTCGATCAGCTCATAATCCCAGTCCTTTGTCTCCGGTGACACCAACTGTGTTGTAGTTGCATTCGTATATTCTGCTGCTTTTTTCCCGGTGAGCAGAAAATTAAAATACTCCGGGATCATAAGCATCGTCTCTGCCTGTCCTAAAATTTTTGGATCCTGTTCTTTTACTGCCATCAGCTGATAAATTGTATTGAAGATCTGCTTCTGGATCCCAGTTCTTTCATACAGTTTTTCTTCCGGAATGATCGCATAAACCTTCTCATCCATCCCCATCGTCCGGCCGTCACGATATCCAACGGCATCACCGATCCTTTTGTTTTCCTTATCAAGCAGAACATAATCAACTGCCCATGTATCAATCCCCATGCTTACCGGAACTTTTCCAACTTCTTTGCACTTTTTCATTCCTTCAAGGATCGCATCAAAAAGTGCTTCTGTATCCCAGCATTTGTGTCCGTTTTTTTCAATCATGCCATTTGGAAAACGATAGATCTCTTCCAAGATCATTTTTCCATTTTCCATATGGGCTAAAATATGTCTTCCACTGGAAGCACCAATGTCAATTGCAAGATAATATTGCCGCATGGATTTCCCCCTTTTATTCTCCTAAGTTGTTAATTATATTTTAATTGAAGAAAGGGGTTAAAAAAAGAACACTTTTTGTTTAAAAAAGTGTCCTCTTTTGCATATTACATAGATAACCATAACAACAAAAAGAAATAGCATCCCACACCGTCCAAAGTTTAGGATGCTATTCTTATAAACATTTTAACACTGAGGGCAAATCGGAGTCATATCCGATTCACTTTCTGATTAGATTATACACTAGGGCATTTGAGAAATCAAGTGCCCTTTAAACTTAAATGGCAGATCCTGTACTACGATAGGACCTTGCTTTGACACTTCTATTTTCTCTGATGAATACTCCGACTTCGGTGAATTCACAGGCTCTTTTGTCGGTATTACCTGCGGTGACCGTATGATGCACAAGCATACGGCAGATTTTGACTTTTTTGATTATAAAGCTGATGAAAAGGCAAATGTATAGTAAGAACTTTGATTATCCAAGAAAAACGGAGCTGTCTATTCGACCGCCCCGTTTTTTATCTACTTATTCATAAATATGTTTTTTCTTATCTTTTGCTTTTACCTGTTTTTTCTTTAACATATGTTTTGGATTTTTGTCTGCCATAATGTATCCTTCCTTTCCAATGCCTATAGGCTTTCCGGTCTGTAGGTTACTTCTTATGCTGTATTACATTATCCTTCGATTGCGATGAATTTGCGTTCCGGAACTGCCGGTTTTGCTTCTTTTTTCGGAATAAACAGTTTTAAGATACCATGTTTGAACTCGCCTTTGATATCTTCCTCTGTCATATCTTCACCAACATAGAAACTACGCTCACAGGAACCTGTATAACGTTCTCTTCGGATATACTTTCCGGTATCCTTCTCCTGCTCATCTTTATCAAGACCTTTTGCAGCGGCGATGGACAAATATCCATTGTCTAATGATACCTTGATCTCATCTTTCTTAAATCCAGGCAGGTCAATGATCAGCTCATAGCCGTTATCCATTTCCTTTATATCTGTTTTCATAAGGTTCTTAGCATGTCTGCCATACAATTTCTTCTCAACCTTACTGTCATCATAGAATGGTAAATCAAACAAATCTTCAAATAAATCTTCTCCAAAAATACTAGGCATCAACATAAGTCATCTCTCCTTTTCTACGGTATCCGCTCTTTCGTGGATATCTCATGCTTTATTACCTTGTTTCTTTGGAACTGGGATGTTCGGGGAACTCACAGGCTTTTCTTTCTTAAATCATTTCTGATCTTTTTATCCTTCTTTTGTTCCTTTCCTTTGTTCTGATTACGTTATACACCCGTTTATTAGCACTGTCAAGAGATGAGTGCTAATTATTTTGTGAAGATTTTGTGAACAGATACGAGCCATGCAAAATAGCAAAAATAAACGCCCTGCAAGTTTACTTGCAAAGGCGTCTATTTTTGCCTATATCGTAAGAGCTTCATCTTCTATTCATCTCCATATAAAAAGAGTTTTATCTTCACCAGCCGGTATTCCTCAAATGTAATCGTTGCTGCTTCGTCACCGTTTAATCTTCTGCCTGCCACCCAGCTGCCTTCCGAAAAAGCTCCTTCCTCATAAGATAAAATATCACAGTGCTCCCGCGTCTTGTCATTCGAACAGATTTCAATCTGGCATGCATTTGCAAACATATAAAAAGTATCTTCCTCTGCCTTTAAAATAAGACATACGCCTTTTTGTTCTCCCTGCCCTGAAACCGCCATCTGCACGCGGAATCTGTAATCTTCAAATAACATTTCTCCTGTACCATCTTTACAGTTTTCTGCAATCACTGCCTGAAGATTGTCTGTTCCATAATTGTCCGAAAACAGATCTATCATGCTTCCTAACGTTGACGCACAGTAATGGTACTCCTTTACATCCTGTGGTATGGAAAGTAATGGGTCTTTCACATCCACCCCGAAGAGATGTGCTGTGGCAGAGTTGAACGGTTTTCCCATATCCTCAAAGCCAAACGGTGCAAAGCAGACTGCATGATAATGTCCGATTGCATACACAAGCCTTGGTGCACAGTGGGAATGTGTCGCCGTTTCCGGAATGAAAAGTGGATTGCCAAGCTTGGTATACTCCTCGCAGATATCGGTAAAATTATGTACATAAATATCCGGTGCATAGATATCAATAGACGGGGCTGCATAATTCCACACCTCCATCATTTTGGCAACCGGTCCACCGGATGGATATACTCCAGGCTCTGTCCCCTGTGTCAGCCAGCTGTTGACCGCCATCGGAAGATCATACTCTGCTTTTCCGGCTGCTGCGACATATTCTACATAACTTGCAATATGATATGCAGAAAAAATTTCATCTGCTGCCAGACCAAAAACCTCTCTCCATCCTTTTTCTTTTCCGCATTTTTCCATACCATCCTGCCCACTGTCTGGAGTTATTTTTCTCTCTGCCCCGGCATTCTGATTTTGCCATACATTTTTCAAAGATTCATCCATCTCATCTGTATGGTTTTCCAGATAATCCACAAGCCCCTGCGGCGG
>CAKQXQ010000068.1 GCA_934292805.1 uncultured Roseburia sp.
TCTGATACATATAATTTTTCAGCCAAATCCTTTTGAGTTAAATTCTTTTCCTTTCTTAATTCGGTTACAAATAAACCAAATTTTTCATTACTAATTTGATACATATATCCACCTCCTGCACACATATTATAATGGGAGTATGCATAAATCAATCGACCAGCAGTAGAATTGTAATATGCTTCTTCTTTGACCCCTTATAAACATAAAAGCTGAACAAATAGGATTTTCCTTCCTACCTGTTCAACTCTTTGTTTACCTGTAAATCAATTCTTTCAACACAATCTCTTCTGCTGCATTTCGGATATTACTTACAGCCCTGACTCATTCCATCTGATCATGGACTTTCAATTCTTCCGTAATACCCTGCTTTTCCAGCATTTGTTGACTTATATAATAATTCTTCACTTTCCAGTCATCGAATCATCCAACTATTGTCCTGATTTGGACAATAAAACACAAGTCTCCACATGCACCGTATGTGCAAACTGATCCACTGCTCTCACACGTTTCAGTTCATATCCGCCTTCCGTCAGCACCTTCAGATCTCTCGCCAGAGTCGCTGAATCGCAGCTCACATAGACGATCCGTTCCGGTTTCATCAAAAGCATCGTCTCCAGACATTTTTCATCGCAGCCTTTTCTTGGCGGATCGACAACGATCACATCCGGATGCAGCATACCATTCTGTTCTGCTTTATGTTTTGCATAAAAATCAGGAAGAACTTCTTCTGCTTTTCCCACAAAGAAATCGGTGTTATCGAATCCGTTTCTTTTTGCATTGTCTCTCGCATCTGCGATTGCCTGCGGCACGATCTCGACTCCATACACATGTCCTGCTGCACCGGCAAGGAACAGGGAAATCGTTCCGATTCCGCAATAGAGATCCCAGACAGATTCCTTTCCGGAAAGATTTGCATAATCCAATGCCAGACTATATAACTTCTCTGTCTGTTCCGGATTGACCTGATAAAATGACTGCGGAGAAATCTGATAAGCAATTGCCTTTCCTGTGCGTTCAAACTGCGTACAGTCTCTCAAATGAATATAATCCGTAATATACGGCTGTCCCCAGAGCGTTACTGTTTTTTCCCCGAGGATCACATTGGTCCGGCTCTCATTTATATTGGCAGAGATGCTGGTCATCCCTGATATCTCCCTCAGCCTTCTGACGAGTACGTCCTGCATCGGAAGGCGTTTGCCATTGATGATAATGCAGACCATAATCTCTTCTGTTGTAAAGCCATAACGGATCAACACATGACGTACAAGACCTTTTCCACTTGCCTCATCATATGGCTCCACTTTGTATTCCTTCATATAGGATAAAACCACATCCAGGATTTCCCTGTTCTGGGCAACACCTAACATGCAATCTTTTACAGGGATAATACTGTGTGTGCGGGATGCATAAAATCCTGCGATCGGGTTTCCTTCTTTGTCTTTTCCGATTGGAAACTGTGCTTTATTGCGGTAACGATAAGGATTCTCCATGCCGACGATCGGCTCCATCACAGAATCTATATAGGAAGAATCAAATCCTCCCAGACGTATCAGATTATTACGTACTTTGTTCTCTTTAAACTCAAGCTGCTTTGCATAATCCATTGCCTGGATCTGGCAGCCTCCGCAACGTCTGTGCAATTCACACGCCGGTTCTGTACGGAACTTAGACGGAGTGATGATTTTCTCAATGCGTGCGTAACCATAGCTTTTCTTAAGCTTTGTGATACGGGCCTCGATTTCATCTCCGATCACTGCATCTTTCACGAAGAAAGGCATTCCATCCAACTTTCCGATGCCCTCTCCATCAATTCCCATATCTTCAATTGTTAAATTTATAATATCGTTTTTATTCATCTATATTTCTTTCTGTCTTCCGGAACTATTTTGTACTTGATCTTCGGATATTGCTGTCAAGCAGGCGGTTGAATCCCTGCCACTCCAGATTATTTTCAGGTACATTTACGAAGATCTCGCGGATTGTTTCCATCTTGGCATCCACATTGTCTGCAAAGCTTAATGCAAGTGCCTCTGCCAGTGCCGGTTTCTTTGGTGAACCATATTCAAGTTCGCCGTGATGTGCCAGTATACAATGCTTGAGTTCATTTGCCATGCGAACCGGGAATCCTTCGATTGTACGGATACGTTCACCTACCATCTCTGCACCGATCATAATATGTCCTAAAAGCTGTCCCTCATCTGTGTAATCATTCTCAGGGAAAACGGATAACTCTTCCAGCTTTCCGATATCATGGAAAATTGCTGCTGTCAGGATCAAATCCCTGTTCAAAATTGGATAACACTTTGCAAAATACTCACAGTGTTTTGCTACACTTAATGTATGTTCTAATAATCCACCTACGAATCCATGATGTACTGTCTTCGCAGCAGAGTGGAATTTGAAACGCTTCTCAAATTCTTTGTCTTCCAGGAAGAAACTTCCAAGAAGCTTCCTGTAATACGGATTGTCTACAGAACGGATCAGTGCACTTAATTCCTCATACATCTGATCGATATCCTTATCACTTACCGGGAGATAATCCTTTGGATCATATTCTCCCTCCTGAACTTTTCTCACACGTTTTATAGAAAGCTGTAAATTTCCCTGAAAACTTGTGATATCTCCCATAACTGCAATGTAATCCAGAGAATCAAAATCATCGATCCCTACAGAACCCGGATCCCAGATCTTAGCATCCAGAATACCTGTCTTATCCTGTAAAATCACATTCTCATATGGCTTTCCTGCCTTCGTCAGTGCTGACTGTTTTGTCTTGCACAGATAAATCTCGTTAATACGTTCGCCTTCGCGAAGGCTTTCAATATATTTCATAACCTGCTTTTCCTCCAATTAGTGTAATCTTTATTTTAAAACGCTGACTTTTACTTTGCATTTCAGCTCTTTATAACCATTATTTCCCTGACGCTGTACAATCACTTCTGCAACATCGCCCTTCGCCATTGAAAGTAATTTGGTCTTATATCCGTCCACCGAAACAATCGTCTCTCCGTTCACTTCCGTGATAATATCACCACTTTGTAAACCTGCTGCCATTGCCGGTGAATCCATCTTCACAGACTTAATATAAACTCCTTTTGGAATATCATTCTCTTTTGCGATCGTATTGGTCACAGTTGTGATCTCAAGACCGATATAAGGAATATCCATATTATTGGAAAGCATTTCGATCAGCGGCTTTAAATCAGAGATTGCCAGTGCTGTCAGTGTATTCTGGTCGCCATCACTGTTATATCCCTGGGTGATCAGGCCGATCACTTCTCCGTTCAGATTGATCAGTGCTCCGCTTCCGTTCTTTGTTCCGACAATGTCTGTTGTAAAAATAGCATAATTTGCATCTATTGTAGATATTGTATATGCAGAAGATGTAATATTTCCAGTCAGAATAGAGTAGTTGGTTCCAAGCGGACTGCCGACTGCAAGTGCAAGCGTTCCCTGTGTAACAGCAAGTGAATTGCCAAGAACTGCAATCGAGATTGCTGACATTGTGCTTTCATCTATTGCACTGACCGGCACGCTTAAAATCGTAATTCCTGTGTTAGCATCATAACTCTTGATAGAAGCTTCTGTTGAAGCATCATCTACAAATGTTACATATATGGAAGAGGCCCCTGATATCACTTTTCGCTCCGTCAGGATCAAAAGTTCCTGTCCGTTATCCGCTATGATGATGCCGGATCCCTGTCCTTTGCTCTCATAAGAATTGTTAAACCAGTCCGTATTGCTCTTCACTCCGGTCACGCCGACTACAAACTTGTTTGCCTGCTTTCCGATTGCATACAACTGATTCTGGAGAACCTGATAATCCTCTAACGTCAGCTGCTCATAAATAACCTGCAATTCCTGATCCGGTTCATCCTTTACCGTCTCATTCTTCTCCTGTGATTCCGTATCCGTTTCTGCTTCCGGCTCATCTTTTGGAATTGTGATTGACGGATCTTCCTGCGGATTGATCCGCTCCTCCAGTCTCGGTTCAACCAGCACAAATACAACACTTGCCACTATTCCGAAAACAATTGCCATAAGAATCACATAACAGATCCTGGACAGAAATTTCTTTCTGTTCACAGGTTTTTCTTTTATCTTTTCACTGATAAATTCATACTTATCCTGATTGTCGTTCTGCATGATATTTCCTTCCAGATAACGGTTTCTACCGTTCGTTCAATGCCTGTAATCTGCCAATTAAAATAGTTGCTGTATACAGAAAAAATCGTTCTATATACATAAAATCATACCAAATATTATTATAAATTGAAAGACATGTGCTTGCAATACTTTCTTTTTGCACTCTTTCCCTGAAATCTCTGCTTTTCAACCCTCTCACTTTAGTCTATAATGAAAAAAGATCAGCCAGTATATATAATGGAGAACATTCAATGAATGAAAAAGTTTTAAAAACCTTAGAATACAATAAAATATTAAATCAGCTGTCCGAATACGCTTACAGCCCGGAAGCAAAAAAACGCTGTCTCGCACTCCATCCGATCACAGAAAAAGATCAGATTGAGCTGCTTCAGCTCCAGGTCAAAGATGCCTTAAGCCGTCTTTTCCGGTGTGGCAGTCTTTCTTTTTCCGGTGTCCACAGTGTAAATGATTCACTGAAACGACTGGATATCGGTGCTTCTTTAAGTGCTGCCGAACTGCTTTCCATCTGTTCACTTTTAGAAGCTGCAAAACGTGCAAAAGCATTTTCCAGATCTGAAAAAGAATCTGTCCCGGATGATTCACTGACCGGATTTTTTACCGGCATTGAACCGCTGACACCTCTTTATGATGAGATCACACGCTGCATCCTTGCAGAGGATGAGATCGCAGATGATGCCAGCAGTACGCTGCGTTCGATCCGTCGTTCCATGCGTGGCATGAATGACAAGATCCGAGCACAGATGAATCATATGATCAACAACAACACCACCAGAAGTTATCTTCAGGATGCCGTCATTACCATGCGTGACGGACGCTATTGTCTCCCGGTAAAAGCCGAAGCGAAATCCCAGGTTCCCGGAATGGTACATGATCAGTCCTCTTCCGGTTCTACCCTTTTCATAGAACCGATGGCTGTTGTGAACCTGAATAATGAATATAAAGAATTATTATTGAAGGAAAAAGAAGAGATAGAGAAGATCCTCGAGAATTTAAGCAATCTGACAGCAGATTTTTCGGATCAGATCGCATCCGATTATGAGATTCTCGCTGAGTTAGATTTTATTTTTGCCAAGGCCGCTTATGCACAGACTTATAACGGTGTTGCACCGATTTTCAATTGTGATGGTTATCTTCATATAAAAAAAGGGCGTCATCCATTGCTGGATAAGAAAAAGGTTGTTCCGATCGATGTGATGCTTGGTAAGGATTTTAAACTTCTTATCGTAACCGGTCCTAATACCGGCGGTAAAACTGTTTCTTTAAAAACAGTCGGTCTTCTCACACTTATGGGACAGTCCGGTCTGCATATCCCTGCTTCAGAACGTTCTGAGCTTGGTATTTTTGATGAAGTTTTTGCAGATATCGGAGATGAGCAGAGCATTGAGCAGAGTCTCAGTACCTTCTCCTCCCATATGACCAACATTGTCCGCATTTTAAAAAAGGTAAACGACAGATCACTTGTATTGTTCGATGAATTATGTGCCGGTACAGATCCTACAGAAGGTGCTGCACTCGCTATTTCCATCTTATCCAAGCTTCATCTGTATGGTGCCCGCACAATGGCAACCACTCATTACAGCGAGTTGAAAGTATATGCACTTTCCACTCCCGGAGTTGAAAATGCCTGTTGCGAATTCAATGTCGAAACACTAAGTCCGACTTACCGGCTTCTGATCGGTATTCCCGGAAAAAGTAATGCTTTTGCCATCTCCGAAAAGCTCGGTCTTCCAAAAGACCTGATTGAAGATGCCAAAAGCCGCATCAGCGAAAACGACGAAAATTTCGAAGACCTTCTTTCCGATCTTGAGAAAAGCCGCCTGACGATTGAAAAAGAAGAAGCAGAGATCAATCGTTACAAAAAAGAGATTAAAGCTTTAAAAGATCGTCTGGAACAAAAAAACGAGAAGCTGGATGCCAGCCGTGACAAGATTCTCCGCGAAGCCAATGAAGAAGCATGTCGTATTTTAAAAGAGGCAAAAGATGTTGCTGATGAGACCATCCGCAATTTTAATAAATATGGATCCGCCAACGCTCCGATGAGTGAAATGGAAAAAGAGCGTACAAAGCTCCGCAATAAAATGAATGACCGCCAGAAGAAGCTCGCCGACCAGCAGAAGAACACAGTTGTAAACCACAAGATTCCAAAGAAGCTTCAGATCGGTGATACTGTTAAAGTGATCAGCATGAACCTGAAGGGAACTGTCCATACACTTCCGAATGCGAAGGGTGATCTGTATGTACAAATGGGTATCTTAAGTTCACTTGTCAACATCAAAGATCTGGTTCTGATCGATGATGATTCACCAATGATGTCCGGTGCCAAGGCAAATAAAACCGGTGCCGGAAAAATCCGCATGAGTAAATCTGCAACGATTTCTCCGGAAATTAATCTCATCGGTAAAACAACAGATGAGGCGATCGCACTACTGGACAAATACCTGGACGACGCCTACCTGTCTCATCTGGGTTCTGTCCGCATCGTACATGGCAAGGGAACCGGAGCTCTCCGTGCCGCTGTCCACACTTACCTGAAACGCCAGAAACATGTAAAATCTTACCATCTCGGCGAATATGGTGAAGGTGATGCCGGTGTAACTATCGCAGAATTTAAATAAACACAATAACACAAGGAGGATATTATGGCTACAAAACAGAAAATTTTAATTGTTGATGACGATAATAACATTGCCGAACTGATCTCTCTTTATCTCACCAAAGAATGTTTCGACACAAAAATTGTAAATGATGGAGAAGAGGCTCTGATCGCATTCGAACAGTATAACCCAAATCTGATCCTGCTTGATCTCATGCTCCCTGGAATTGACGGCTATCAGGTATGCCGCGAGGTCCGTGCAAAGGCTAATGTTCCGATTATCATGCTCTCCGCAAAAGGCGAGATTTTTGACAAAGTACTCGGTCTTGAACTCGGAGCTGATGACTATATTATGAAACCTTTTGATTCCAAAGAACTGGTTGCCCGCGTGAAGGCTGTCCTCCGCCGCTATCAGCCAGTAAAAACAGAAGAAACGATACCTGATCTGAAATGTGTCCGATATGACGATCTTGTTGTCAATCTGTCAAATTATTCCGTGATCTATATGGGACAGCCTGTTGATATGCCGCCAAAGGAACTGGAGCTTTTATATTTCCTGGCATCATCTCCAAACCAGGTTTTTACCAGGGAACAGCTGCTCGATCACATCTGGGGCTATGAATATATTGGTGATACAAGAACGGTCGATGTTCATGTGAAACGTCTCCGTGAGAAAATTAAAGATCATGGAAATTGGAGTCTTTCTACCGTCTGGGGCATCGGCTATAAATTTGAGGTCAAAAGCTGATGAAAAAAACACTCTACCCCAAACTTCTGGGTGGTTATCTGCTTTTTGGGCTGCTGGGATTTCTTATTATAGCAACCTTTACATACCACCTTACTTTCCAGCATCTGGAGAAAAAAGAAGTACAAAATCTGTACCGTGAATCATCACTGATCTCTTCTAACTATGCACAGAATTATTTTAGCCACGCAATGTCCCTGGACGATGTGAATACACAATTGTCCTCATTAGGTGCTTATTTGAACGCTGATATCTGGATCATGGATCTTAATGGAAATGTTCTTGTGGACACGGGTTCTTCTAGTGATGAGCCAAGAAAAGTAACTGATTTTGACGTAGCTGATTTTGGAAGCAGCTATTATGAATCAGGTACCTTTTACGATTGTTTTTCAGAAAATATGCTTAGTGTATTTTATCCGATCAATGTCAATTATAAAGTCCGCGGTTATGTCATCATCCATAAACCGGAGTCCTATATTACAGATTCTGCAAACAGTCTTTCCGGAATCGCTTACAAAACACTGGCACTGATCTTTGCAGCTGCTTTTATTGTTTTGGCTCTTTTTACATATGTTGTATATATACCGATCCGAAAGATCACACATGCCGCAAATGAATATTCCACAGGGAACTTTGATGCCAAAATCAATGTACATTCCAATGATGAGATCGGATATCTGGCCGCCTCCCTGAATTATATGGCAAATGAACTGAATACGCTCGAAGATGACCAGCGAAAGTTTGTTTCAAATATTTCACATGATTTCCGCTCACCTTTGACTTCAATCAAAGGATATGTGGAGGCTATGTTGGATGGTACGATCCCTGTTGAAATGCAGGAAAAATATTTAAACATTATCCTGTTTGAAACGGAACGTCTGAACAAGCTGACAAGAAGTATGCTGGAGCTTAATAAATTTGGTTCACATGGTGTTATGTTAGATATCACAAGGTTTGACATTAACCAGACGATCAAAACAACTGTTTTGACGTTTGAAGGAGTCTGCTCCAAGAAGCATATCCGCTTCAATCTCATTCTCTCAGGTGAAAAACTTTATGTATCTGCGGACTTCAGCAAAATCCAACAGGTGCTTTATAACCTGATCGACAATGCGATCAAATTCAGCCACCAGGATTCAATGATCACGATTGAAACTACGGAAAAAAACGAAAAAGTATTTGTCTCCATAAAAGATACCGGAATCGGTATTCCAAAAGACAGTCAGAAAAAAATATGGGAAAGATTTTATAAAACCGATCTGTCCCGCGGAAAGGATAAACGCGGTACCGGTCTTGGTCTTTCCATTGTAAAAGAAATTATCCAGGCACATGGCGAGAATATTAACTGTGTCAGTACGGAAGGCGTTGGCACAGAATTCATTTTTACTCTGCCGGTTGCGAAAGATAAAGAGTAAACAAAAAAGCGGAAGCTGTGTTTTAAAGCAGCTTCCGCTTTTCTGAAAATATCTACAATGGTTCTATACGTTTCTCATCCTACTTGTTTTTCTAACTTCCGCAGCAGTGTCACAATCGGAACAATCAATATTCCACAGAAGAAATTACTGACGCCGTGCACAAAATCCCACGGCAATCCTGCAATGATCCAGGCGATCATCCCCTTAAAACTCAGTCCAAAAAGAATTGCCTGCGCCGGGGCATAGAGTGTTCCAAACAAAAATCCGTGACATGCGTTTACGACCATATACACAATCGGCTGTATCTTCTTCGGAATTTTTTGTGGGAGCAACATGGTCACACCCCACAGAATCGTCCAGAGATACAGATACGGTATCCACCATGTCGCAAATCCCGCAAACAACCCATTCAATAATACATACGTGTAAATCGGGTACAGTGCCTTTTTCCGATAAACAAGTGTAAAAGAAATGGTAAAAACTCCAAGTAAATGTACATTCGGCAGTAATTCCATAAATAC
>CAKQXQ010000069.1 GCA_934292805.1 uncultured Roseburia sp.
AGATAACTCCACGGACTGACATAACTTCCGTTTAATGATACACCAAAATGTAAATGATTTCCAGTAGAAATACCTGTACTTCCGACGTAAGCGATCGTCTGGCCTGCAGTCACTGCTGTTCCTTCTGATACTGCAAGGGAGGAACAATGCATATAAACAGTGTATAATCCACCGCCATGGTCGATCATGATATAATTGCCAGCCGCACTGCTGTAATTCGCTGCTTTCACAGTTCCTGCTGCTGCCGCAACAATTGTTGCTCCACCTGCTGCTCCGATATCAATACCCTTGTGATTCGAGGATGCTCCTGCTGTTGGTGACACCCTGGAACCATAATCACTCGTTACTTTCGTGCTGGATGGACAAGGCCATGTAAATGCACCTCCGGTATACGGATTATCCGTATATGTTTTCCCTTCAGCTGCTGCTTTTGCTGCCGCCGCAGCCTTTTCTGCCTCGATACGCTTGATCTCTGCGATCAGTTCCTTCTGTGCCTGTATCTCCGCTTCATAATACTTTGCATCACTCTGTGCATCAGTGAGATTGTCAGCAATTCCTGCAAGCTCTGTCTCTTTCTTGTTCATAAGAGCTGCAACCGACTTCTTCTGGCTTTCCACATTCGCCTTCATCACTTTCAGATCTTCATAATCCTGTTCCAGCTGTGCCTTTGTATTCGTGATCACCTCTACTGTTTCTTCGTATTCTTTCAGTTTTGCACGATCATACTTCTGGATCTGGATGATATAATCTGTCGTATTCAAAAACTCTGCCATATTCTCAGAATCCAGAAGCTGCTCCAGATAAGAGGTCTGACTGTTCTCATACATATATCGGATACGTGTCTTCATATCCTCATACTGTCGTTCTTTGTCTTCCTCGGCCTGAGCCAGCTGTTCTTCTGCTCCTGTGATCTCATTACTCTTCGCTGCCAGCTGATTCTCCAGATTTGTAATCTTGGACGAGATATCCACAAGCTGCGAGTTCAGTTCCTTTACCTTACTCTCTACGTTGCCTTTGGAATCTTTCAGATCACTGATCAGCTTCTTTGCTTCTTTCAGGCGTTTTTCCAGTGCCTCTTTCTCCTGCTGGGCCTCCTTTAAGGATGTTGACGAAGCGTCATTCTTCGCCTGGACTGTCATCCCGGCTGCCATCGTAAAAACAAGTATCACTGCAAGAATGCAGTGCAGGATTTTCTTTTTCTTCATAGCTTTAAACTTTCAAATGCTTTCTGATTGTAATGCGGCTTCCGATAAATCCGATGCCAACACCAAGTATCAACGCTACCGGCACCAGTGTATGGAACACTTCGTTTACCGGTAAAAACTTCATCATGTTGCTGATAAAAGTAAAATTCTCACCTATATACTCAATGACTCTGCCATACATTGTATACAAGATTCCAAGTGGGATTGCTGCACCGATCAATCCGATCACAATACCCTCTACAACAAATGGTGCTCTTACAAAATAATCTGTAGCACCGATCAGTTTCATGATCGCGATCTCTTCACGTCTGACGGAAATACCGACCGTGATTGTATTGCTGATAAGGAATACAGCGACTCCGAGAAGGATGATAATAATTCCTGCAGATATGTATCCAATCAGCTTGTTAAAATCTGTCAATGTGTTGGCAACTGCTGCTGACTGATTGACCTTGCGGATTCCATCCAGAGACTGCAGATAGTCAACCAGAGACTGCTGCATAGATACATCATTCATATAAATTGAATAACTTGACTCATTCACAAGAGGATTATCCCCTGCAAAGCTCTCCGCAACAGATTCATTCCCTTCAAAATAAACCTTCTTGAAGCTTTCCCATGCATCATCTGCAGAAACATATTCAACCGCTGCCACTTCCGGTCTTGCCTGGATCTGCTGACCGATCTCGTCGATCTGTTCCTGCGTCGTTCCCTCATCAAAGAAAACCGTAACTGCTACTCCGGATTCTGCTTCTTTCACCATGGACTGGAAATTCGTTACGATCATATAAAAAATTCCAAAAAGGAAAATGCATGCTGTCATCGTTGCGATAGATGCCAGTGAAAACAGCTTATTCTTCCAGATATTCTTCAGTCCCTGTCTGATCGTATAAAAAAATGTACTAATCCTCATCGCTGCTATCACCCTTGCTGTCTTCTGCAACAACACCTTTCTTCATCGTGATGACACGCTTGTTCATTGCTTTCACAATCTCAAGGTTATGTGTAACAACTACTACTGTTGTTCCGCGGCTGTTGATCTCCTCCAAAAGCTTCATGATCTCCCACGCATTGTGGTTGTCCAGATTACCGGTCGGCTCATCTGCAAGAAGGATCTTCGGCTCGTTGATCAAAGCCCTGGCGATCGCTACACGCTGCTGCTCACCCCCGGATAACTGTTTTGGATAAGAACGGTACTTTGCTGCAAGTCCTACCATAGACAACATTGCAGGCACATTCTTCTTAATGCTTCTGCTTGATTCACCGATGACTTTCTGGGCAAATGCCACATTGTCATAGATATTGCGGTCTTTTAACAGACGGAAATCCTGAAAAACAACACCAATGTTTCGGCGGAATTTCGGGATCTGTCTTCTTCTTAACTTGTTTAATTTGGTTTTGTTAATGGTGATCGTACCCTCTGTCGGTTCAAGTTCCTTCAGTAAAAGTTTGATCAGCGTTGACTTTCCCGAACCACTGTCACCAACAATAAATACAAATTCACCTGCTTCAATGTTGAGACTCACGTCATTTAGTGCAGGTATTCCTGCTGTATATGACTTACTGACATGTTCCAACTTAATCATTGCTTCCTCCTAAATCTAGTAATCCAATGACTCCATATACTTCATGTATTTTACGACCATAAGAGCGATTTTAAAAGTAATGGCATCCTCGAATACACGAAGATCTAATCCTGTATACTTCTGTAACTTGTCAAGTCGATACACTAATGTATTTCTGTGAATATATAACTGACGGGATGTCTCGGAAACATTCAGACTATTTTCAAAAAACTTATTGATCGTAGTAAGTGTCTCCTCGTCGAAATCATCCGGCGATTTTCCGTCAAATATTTCTTTTATAAACATCTTGCACAGTGGAATTGGAAGCTGATAGATCAGACGTCCGATTCCAAGTGTGGAGTATGCGATCACATCTTTCTCTTCAAAGAAAATCTTGCCTACATCAAGAGCCATGCGTGCCTCTTTGTAAGAACGGGATACTTCTTTGATATCATTTACAATCGTACCATAAGCGACATGAACTCCCGTATCGGTATCACCCTTAAAGAGATTCACGATCACTTCTGCTGTTTTATTCAACTCATCATATCCTTCATTGTCAGCAACTTCCCTGACAACGATAATATTCTTCTCATCTACTGCAGTCACAAAATCCTTGGACTTGCCACTGAAAATACTACGGATCCGCTCCAGTTCATTGCCATCCTTCTCGCGGTTCGTCTCAACAATAAAGACAACTCTGCGGACTTCTGTATCAATATGAAGCTTCTTCGCCCTGTTATAGATATCAACAAGCAATAAATTATCCAGCAAAAGATTCTTGATAAAGTTATCCTTATCAAATCTTTCTTTATATGCTACCAGAAGATTCTGGATTTGGAAACTGGCAATTTTACCCACCATATAGACGTCATCACTGTCTCCGCTTGCAAGCAGGATATATTCCAGTTGATGATCATCAAATACCTTAAAGAACTGGTATCCATTCACAACCTGACTATCTGCCGGTGACTCTACGAATGCCTGTGCCGCTTCTATGTACTTCTCTGCATCCGTAAAGGTTGCAGCAAGCACTTTACCTTCAGCATCAATAATGCATAAATCAATTCTGGTAATTCCCTTCAATCCATCAATCGTGTTCTGAAGTATCTGATTTGAAATCATAATCTTTGCTCCTTCTCTGATCTGACCCTGTTATAACCCCTGTAAAATATAGCAACTTCCACAATAAAAAGCACTATATTTCCCTGCGAAAAAAATACCTAGTATTTATTTTAATGCAAAACTGCAAAAAAAGAAAGAGGAAATGCATATTTTTTTATGCATTTCCTCAGTTTTCCATCTAAAATTCCAACTTTCTATCGTGGACATTCTTCACAAAATAATCCCTGACATAAAAATCAGTTCTGCTGATACTCCAAAAATCCCTCTCCGAGTACTTCTCTTACATCGGATACGATCACAAACGCATTTGGGTCGATCTCTGACACGATATCCTTCAATTCTACGATCTGTTTTTTTGAAACAACGCAGTAAAGCATACACTTATCTTCGCCGGAATACATTCCCTTTGCATAAAGTCCTGTGATACCACGATCCAGCTCCTGCAATATTTTATCCGCAACCTCTTTATAGTGATCTGTGATAATAAAAGCTGACTTGGAATATTTAAAGCCTTCCATCAATCCATCCGAAACCATCGTAGTCACAAAAATTGCCACGATTGAATACATGGCAGCCCGGATACCAAACAGGTACAGACCCAAAAGTACAATTGCACCATCAAGAACCTGCATGATCTTCACAACCGAATAGTGTCTTAAAAAATGTTGGATCAAAACAGCAAGCATTTCGGTTCCACCCGTAGTCGATCTCGACAATAAGATCAGCCCCATACCTGCTCCACCGATCAGACCACCAAATACTGCTGCCAGGAAATAATCCTGCTGAGTCAGATCAACTGCCGGAATAATAAAAATCCATACGGACAAAAGTACGGTACCTACCACCGTTCTCCATATAAAACGTTTTCCTTTTATCTTATAAGCAAACAAAAACAGTGGAATATTAAAAGCAATATTCGTAAACCAAAGAGGAATACCTCCTTCTATGATCCCCTCTGTTGCTGCTTTAAGAACAATCGCAAGACCTGTAAATCCTCCTGTAACCAGTCCGATCGGATCATACAGGCACTGAATGGATGCTGCCAATAGTCCTGTTCCTATAATGAGCATCACATAATCCACCCAAACGGAACGTTTATTCAATATTTTCTGCATTCTTGGTCTTCCTTTTCATTTCATCATACTTATTCATAATATTGGTCAGTCTGCTGCGATGAACATGGCTCTTAATACGTCCTAATAGTCCATGCTTCTTCCTATGTACGGATACACAGCCCATTCCATACCAGATATTGGCATTCATCTTATCTCTGTGTTCAAAAAGAAAATGCTCCTGCAGCGGAGATGGCAGCACCGATACGATCACATCCGGTGTCGTTGCGTTCATATCGTTGATCACAGCCTCAAGATCTCCCACACATTGTTCTGTTGCATATTCTCCGGCATAGATCAGCTTTGGAAAAAACTCCTTCAACTCCTGTTTTAGTCCTGTAAGCTTTTCTTCTGTCTCTGCCAGTAAAAAGACACTTTTCTTATTGCGTTCAACTCGTTTAAAAAATTCGAAATAAAAATCGTTTTCTTCTGTTTCTTTGATCCGCTGCATCGTTTCAAGTCCCGCAGCCTGGATGATCTCTTTCTCCCCGATCACTGCAAGATCCAGCGAACTTAATATTTCTTTCATTACCGGGTCTGATTCTGATTGGATCAGCATCTGTGCCGAAATACTCTCGATCACATTCAGCACGTGATTGCCAAGATATCTTTCCACACACATAATCGCTTCACGAACTGTATAGTTATCAAGCTTCACTCCCAGTATGTCTACTTTCTTTATCATTCAATACTCCTGGTTATTTTTCTCAGTTCAAGAAAATTTATGCAAGTAGTATAACAAACCATAGCATATTTTTCAAGTTATGTTGAGTTTCCGCTGTTTTGTCAATCTGATTTCGTTGTTTTATTAGTTAAGCTGCGGTATTTTATCTATTGTCTGCGGTATTTTTTTATTGTGTTACTATATTCTATTTCAATAGTTTCACTCCGTATTCTGACAATTTTCGTTCTGTTCTTTCTTTTTTTATTCATTATCCATTTTCATTTTTCTTTGACTTTCTCTTTATTTATCTTGGTTTTTATCACAAATAGACAAAACATACATTCGATGTTTTTACTATGTAAACCACGTTTTCCACGCGTTTTTAATGTGGATAACGTGGATAACTTTGTGTATAACTCTATTTTACGAAGAAAAACGGTATTTTTTGATGTGGACAACTTTCTAATAACTTTTTCACATTTAAGGTGCTTTCATGGTTTTTTATCTTTTTTTGTGTAATTTTAACAAATCCGTTTTTTTCTCTCCAAAAATATTGTCTTACATTTTCACGAGTATGTATTTTATCTTCTGTATATATCGATACCGAACGATTCCGGATGAAAGCTCTGTCTGCTCCAATTGGTTGTATTTCTTCGCACTGACTCCACATTACCCCACAAATATCTTGTGCTTAACGTAATCGCTCCATAGCATTTACTACTTAACATAAAAATAGCAGGCTTGACCGTATTTGTGATCAAACCTGCTATCAATCTGCGTGATAACTTAAATTATAATATCTCGTATCTTAAATTACTGTATCTGTCTAGAAAATTCTTCTTACAGAGAGTACATTTCGATATGTAGCGGTAGAATACTTGATTCCACTGGATGGTGTACTTGCATGAACGATTGTGTTATTTCCAACATAAATTCCAACATGTCCACTGTAACATACAATATCTCCAGGCTGTGCCTCAGATAAACTAACCTCGTATCCTGCACTTCTCTGTCCGCTGGAGGAATGTGGAAGACCAATTCCAAATGCTGCATAAACAGACATTACAAATCCGGAGCAGTCTGTACCATTGGTAAGACTTGAACCACCGTATACATATGGATTTCCGATAAACTGACATGCATAATTAGCAACTGCCTGACCATCTGATCCACTCGGTGAAGAGTATGACTGAGAAGATGAACTTCCTGTGCTCTGTGTACTCTGGGATGAAGAAGACTTTTTCTTCTTTGCGGCTGCAGCAGCTGCTGCGGCTGCCTTACGCTCTGCCTCTTCTTTAGCAAGTCTTGCTTCCTCTTCTGCTTTGGATTCTGCTGTCACAAAATCTGTCCACAGATTTACATAATCTGTAGATACATATCCATCACCTTCCTCAGTAGTAACCACTACCCATCCGGTATCTTTCATGGATTCATCTACAACTACAAAGTCGTCTCCCTCACCAAGCATAGTAAGAATTCCTGCTTCTGTGGAAGGCTCCATTCTGACGTATAATGTTGTTGTCGTTACCGTAGCATATCTGGTGCTCACTCTTCTTGCAAGCTCTTCATCTCCGGTTACAACATATTCAGCCTTTACATATCCTGTAACACTTCCGGATGTGATCTTATACCATCCATCTTCGGTTGTCTCTAATACTGTTGCTGCTGAATTATTATATAACTTTCCTAATACTTCACTGTCTGTATTCGCTTCTGCTCTGACATTGACATAATTATTAACCTGTGCAATTGCAATATCTGCATACTCAGATGCCACAACTGGTACCTCATTCTCACTCACCTGTTCTGCTGCCACAGCTGCTTCTGCCGCAGCCTTATCGCTCTCGATCAGACACTGGGAAAGCATCTGTGAAAAACCAGCTGCCGGTGAGCCATTCGAACTGATCCCTGTTGCGATCACTGAAGAAACTCCGCTTCCCTGTGCATAAGTCCCGATTCCTGTACCTCCGATTATTATAGCACCTGCTAATAAGCAGCTTGCCACTCTTCTGATTGTATGATTCATCTTGTAAATTGCCTCCAAGAACTATTTGTTACAAGTTTGTTACATTTGTTACGTGGTTATTATAACAAAGCACCTTTCTACTGTCAACCTTATAGAGGTTCTTTTTCGCTCTTTTTCAGCATTTTTCGCACTACTGAATCTTATGATGTAAAAAACTGCAGCAACCACATATCGGGTGCTGCAGTTTCTGGTTTTTATTTTATTGCGATCGCTTCAATCTCAAGCATAACATCTTTTGGAAGACGTGCTACTTCCACACAGCTTCTGGATGGGAAATCAGCGGTAAAGAATGTCTTGTACACTTCGTTGATTGCTCCAAAGTCATTCATTTCTTTTATGAATACAGTTGTTTTCACTACGTTATCCATAGAAGTACCTGCTGCTTCCAGTAAGTTGGAAAGGTTCGTCAGTGCCTGTTTTGCCTGTGCTACAGATCCTTCCGGGATTTCGCCTGTTTCCGGAACAACCGGAATGATTCCTGATGTGTATACCATTCCATTTACTTCGATTGCCTGTGAATACGGTCCGATTGCTGCTGGTGCTTTTTCTGTGCTGATTACTTTTTTCATGTCAGTCTACCTTCCTTATACTTTTTTCTGTAATTTCAACGCGATGTTCCTTATATAAACGTCCTACTGCACGTTTAAATGCATTCTTGCTGAGACCAGTCTCACGCTTGATCACTTCCGGGGAAGCCTTATCTCCAAACGGAAGAACTCCTGCGAACTCCTCGATCACCTGCATTACCTTCTCTGCATCTGCATCCATCTGCAGGTACGCCTTCTCCCTGAGTGAAATATCAAGCTTGCCATCCGGCTTAACTCCGATCACCTTTGCTTCGATCACATCACCGATTTTTAGCTTACTCGTATCCTCATGTCTCGGGATCATTGCAGAATACTTGTCATCCACTGCAACGAAAGTTCCAAAATTATCACTGAACTCATAGACTCTTCCCTCTACCACATCGCCCTCTTTGTATGGAGCGTCCATAGAAAGAAGATCATATAGCTTCTTCATGCTAGCACATAATCTGCTGCTCTTGTCAATATATAAAGTTACAAGTACCTCATCTTCCGGCTGGACTTTCATTGTCATCTCTTTATATGGAAGAAAAAGATCTTTCTCTAATCCCCAGTCCAGGAACGCACCAATCTTTCCTACCTGTGCCACGCGAAGTACTGCCAGACCTCCAAGTGTAAGCTTTGGTCTGTTTGTTGTCGCGATCAGGCGGTCTTTGGAATCCTTATACAAAAATACTTCCAGTTCATCCCCAGGCTTCGCACCATCCGGTACCTGTTTTGCCGGAAGAAGCACTCTCTTCTCGACATCTGCCTCCTCTGCAAGGTATACACCGAATTCTACTCTTTTTACAATTGTGAGTTTCTGATATTCTCCTAATTTTAACATAACCTTATTCCTCTTAAACTTTGTAACATCAGACTGCTTCTTTATCCACCGCATTGTGATCCTTGCGGATCATTTATAACGTAATGAAAACGAAGTTTCCTGTTACATTAAAAAAATAGCACCACTTTCGTGGTGCTTCCTAGCAGGGCTACAAGGATTCGAACCTTGAAATGACGGAGTCAGAGTCCGTTGCCTTACCGTTTGGCGATAGCCCT
>CAKQXQ010000070.1 GCA_934292805.1 uncultured Roseburia sp.
AAAAGCAGAGGGAGACAATGCGGGCTGGAGCTGGCAGGGATACGGAGACAATGGAGGAGAGATTCGAAAAATAAAACCGCATTGGTATTATTATAAATGCTGGTTTTGATGTAGAAAAGCAATCGTTCTTCACGAATGCATCATAATCCCCCATTCACTTCTGGAACGCCACTGCTCATTCATCCAGTCGACTGCCTGCTGTTTGCCTTCTTCTGTGAATGGAAAAGTGGCAGAAATTTTCTGGTCATCGGGTGTGGCTGCAAAATTATAAGGTCCAGGCCATACAGTGGCGCAGAAAACATCGTTTTCTGCGTCATCTTTGTCTTTTTTTACAAGGTAACGCATACCTTTGTAGCTGCCGGTAAACTTTTCTTTTTTATAAAAATTCATGTTTAAAATATCTTCTGTTGTGATCATATAAAACCTCATTTCTACTACAAACTATACTGCGGATCATCATTAAGATACAACTAACATTATAATGTATTTGCAGGGATAAGGAAATATGAAAAAAAGATATTTCAAAAACGGTAAATTAGAGATAGTAAAAAAGCACTCCAGCAGATATAATAAAGATTGTCGGAAAACCAGAGACAGATAGGAGGAGCATATATGAAATTTTCAGAAATGCCATACAAGCGTATTGATATGGATGAAGTAAAGAAAACTTACCGTGATATTATCGACCGCACGAAGGCGGCTTCCAGTGGAGAGGAACAGTTCGAGATCCACAGAGAGTATTATAAGTTTATGGATGATGTCCGCACAAGCATGGAGCTTGCGATGATCCGTCATGACATTGACACAACCGATGAATTTTATGAAAAAGAGAGTGACTTTTATGATGAGGTTACTCCGATCATCAGCCAGTATGAGAACGAATACGGAAAAGTACTTTATGATTCTCCATACAGAGATTATCTGGAAAGCAAAATCGGAAAAGTAACCTTTAAAAATATTGAGATTGCAAACAAGGCTTTTGATGAGAAGATCATCCCGCTGATGCAGGAAGAAAATGCATTGAGCAGCCGTTACAGTAAGCTGATCGCTACAGCGAAGATACCTTTTGAGGGAGAAGTTTACAATCTGTCTCTCATGAGAAAGTTCCAGACCAGCCAGGACCGCGAAGTCAGAAGAAAAGCATGGAAGGCAGTCAGTGATTATTTCCTGTCTGTTACAGACGAGATCGACGAGATTTACGATAAGATGGTAAAAAACAGAACCGAGCAGGCAAGACAGCTTGGATATGAGAATTATGTGGAGCTTGGCTATTACCGCATGAACCGTAACTGTTATGACAAGGAGATGGTAGAGAATTTCCGTAAACAGGTAAAGGAATATTTTGTACCATTTGCAAATAAGCTGCATGAGAACCGCAGAGTGCGTATCGGTGTGGATAAGCTATCCTATATTGATACGGATGTTTATTTTACCAATGGAAATCCGGCACCAATTGGAACACCGGAAGAGATCCTTGCAGCAGGCCAGAAGATGTATGGGGAATTGTCACCGCAGACAAAAGAATTTTTTGACTTCATGATGGAAAATGAGCTTTTTGATGTACTTGGAAGAAAGACCAAGCGTCAGGGCGGATACATGACATATATTCCGAATTTTAAATCACCGTTTATCTTTGCAAACTTTAACGGAACAAGCGGCGACGTGGATGTGATCACTCACGAATGCGGACATGCATTCCAGGGATATATCGTGCGTGACGAGGAAATCCGTGAATTTGCTGATATCACGATGGAAACTGCAGAGATCCACTCTATGTCCATGGAATATTTCACATATAACTGGATGGAGTTATTCTTCGGAGACAGAAAGGATGATTATCTGAAGATGCATCTGGAAGACTCTTCTGCATTTGTACCATATGGATGCATGGTGGATGAATTCCAGCATATCGTATATGAGAATCCGGACATGACACCGGCAGAGCGAAAAGAGGCATGGGCTAAGCTAGAGAAAGTCTACAGACCACATATGGATTACGAAGAGGATCCGTTCTTTGGAAAAGGTGGATTCTGGCAGAAACAGTCCCATATTTTCGGAAGTCCGTTTTATTATATTGATTACTGCCTTGCAAGCGTATGTGCAATGCAGTTTAAGGCAATGATGGATGAGGATTTTGAAAAAGCCTGGGCAAATTATTACAAGCTCTGCAAATTATCAGCGAGAGATTTCTTCACGAATGTGATCGTTGAGGCTGGACTGGTAAGTCCGTTTGAAGATGGCTGCATCAGAAGTCTTGTCGAAAAATTTGAGAAGAAGGCTTTCTGCGATTAGAACGCACAGAGCATGCCCAGAGTACACACAGGGCACCGGCTGGAATAAGGCTGACAAAACAATCGAATAAGTTTTAATAGAAAAAGGACAGGGAAACCCAACATGAGGGCAATTCCCTGTCCTTTTTGATACATTTTTTCAATCGCCTGGGAAGCGTATTTTCAGATATTTAAAGTCGGCAAAAATTGATTTTTTTTACAGAGCGGATTTTGTGCATTATAGAAAAAATGCGTCAAAATAGCATGTTTATATTATAAAAATGTATGAATTGTTTCTCGGTAAACAAATTATTATTGACAAATCTTATTTTGACTGTATAATACAGTTTATACATAAGTTAGAGTGATAAAGTATTAGAGTGATACAAAGACATCAAGATAACATGATAGATGAGCAAAGAAGTATCCAATCGTAAAAAAGAAATGACAGGAGAGAAAGAAATGGGAAAGTATATTGTAAAACGAGTAATATTGGCAATTGTATCCATTTTGATCGTCAGTGCGATAACATTTTTCGTAATGAATATCATTCCGGGTGGACCGTTTAACAAAGAAAAAGCAACAAGCGCGGAGGCACAGAAGGTTCTGGAAGAGAGATATAACCTCGACAAACCGATCCCACAGCAGTATGTGATTTATATGAGCAACCTGTTACACGGTGACTGGGGCGTTTCCTTACATAGTGGACGTGACATTAAGAATGAGATTTCAACCAGATTTAAAGTGTCTGCAAAATTGGGAGGAATGGCTGCCGGTGTAGCGATTGTGGTAGGACTGGTGCTTGGAAGTATTGCAGCCCTGACACGTAACAAACTTCCTGACAGGCTGATCGTATTCTTCACAACACTTGGAACGGCGATGCCGTCATTCGTACTGGCAACTTTACTTCTTCTGGTATTTTGTCTGAAGCTTAAATGGTTTCCGGTATGGTCGTCATCTTCTCCGAACTATGTATTACCGATCATAGCCTTAAGTGTTTACCCGATGGCATATATTACACGTCTTACAAAGACGAGTATGTTAGATGCCTTGAACCAGGATTATATCCGTACAGCGAAAGCAAAAGGTGTTCCTGGATGGAAAGTGATTTTTAAGCATGCACTCAGAAATGCACTGATCCCGGTCATTACTTATGTAGGACCGATGGTTGCATATATTCTGACAGGATCAATGGTTGTTGAGAATATTTTTACGATCGGCGGACTTGGATCCTCTTTTGTAACAAGTATCGTAAACAGGGATTATACAATGATCATGGCAACAACAATTTTCCTTGCGGTTCTTATGGTAATTGCAAACCTTCTGACAGATATTGCATATAAATTTGTTGATCCTCGAATCACATTTGAGTAAAAGGAAAGGACGGATGAAAAATGGATCTGAAAAAAAGACAATTTCTGTCTGCACAGGTAGATTTAAGTAAATTCAATCATAAAAATTTTGACAAGGCAACTGAGGATGAAAAGAAGCAGCAGGATGTTATGGGTGAATCCACAACCTTTTTCAAAGATGGTATGAAGCGTCTCAGAAAAAATCCTCTGGCAATGGCAAGTATTGTTGTTCTTGTATTGCTGATCCTTACAATTATAATTGCACCGCATATTTGTCCATACAGCTATTCACAGATCATCTCGGTGAATGGAGTGCGTGATAAGACAGCGGCAAACCTGGCACCATTCGAGTATTCCAAGCTGGAGACAAAGTATATGGAAGAAACAGGTGAGAAACTTTTCCCACATATCTTCGGTACAGACAGCTTATGCAGGGATTATTTTATCCGTGTGATCTATGGAACAAGAGTCAGCCTTGCAGTCGGAGTAGTGGCAGCGATCATGGTGCTTATCATCGGACTGATCTACGGATCCATTGCAGGATACTTCGGAGGAAAAGTCGATCTTATCATGATGCGTATCGTAGATGTGATCTATTCCCTGCCGGATATGCTGATCATCATTTTACTGTCAGTTGTATTCAATGAGACTTTAAAGCCCCTGATACAGGGAACCGTTCTTGAAAAGCTTGGAACGAATATGATCTCAATCTTTATTGTATTCGGACTTTTGTACTGGGTAAGCATGGCGAGGCTGATCCGTGGACAGATCTTATCAATTAAGAATAATGAGTATGTACTTGCAGCAAGATGTATCGGTACAAAAAATGGCAGAATTTTAAAAAGACATATTTTACCGAACTGTTTGTCCGTGATCATTATCACAACAGCACTTCAGGTTCCAAGTGCCATTTTTACAGAAAGTTATTTGAGTTTCCTTGGACTTGGTGTTGCATCACCGCTTACCTCTCTGGGAAGTCTTGCAAATGACGCAAGATCCGGTATGCAGTCCTATCCGCTGAGACTGGTCATCCCGGCAGTTACGATCTGCCTCATTGTTCTTGCATTAAACTTACTGGGTGACGGACTTCGTGATGCCTTTGATTCAAAACTGAACTAGAAAGCATTTTGGTAAAAATAATAGAAAGTATAGTGAGATAAGAATATGAGTGAAGAAAATAAATACATATTAGAAGTGAATGATCTTCATACAAGCTTTTTTACAGATGCCGGTGAAGTGAAGGCGGTCAATGGTATCTCCTTTAACTTGGAGCCGGGAAAGACACTCGGAATCGTAGGTGAATCCGGTTCCGGTAAATCAGTTACCGCTTATTCTGTTATGCAGATCCTTGCAGAGACAGGACGTATCACAGGCGGAGAAGTAAAGTATCTTGGAGAAGACATTACCAAATGGAACAATAAGCAGATGCAGAAGTTCCGTGGTGAAAAATGTTCCATTATTTTCCAGGATCCGATGACAAGCCTGAATCCGGTATTTACCGTTGGCAGCCAGCTGATCGAAGCAATTCTGCTCCACACTGATAAAAATAAAAAACAGGCATGGGACAGAGCGGTTGAAATGCTCACACTGGTCGGGGTGAATGAACCGGAAAGCCGTATGAAACAGTATCCGCACGAGCTTTCAGGTGGTATGAGACAGCGTGTCATGATCGCGATGGCACTTGTGTGTGAGCCGGATATCCTGATCGCTGATGAGCCGACTACTGCACTGGATGTTACGATCCAGGCACAGATCCTGGAGCTGATGCAGGATCTTCAGAAGAAGTTCGGAATGGCGATCATTATGGTAACACATGATCTTGGTGTCATTGCAAGTATGTGTGACGAGATCCTTGTCATGTATGGCGGACGTGTCTGCGAGAGAGGAACCGCAGATGATATCTTCTATCGTCCGGCACATGAATATACAAAGGGACTTTTGAAATCGATTCCGAAAGCAGACAATATGGATGAAAAACTGGTACCGATCGGAGGTACACCGATCAACTTACTGCAGATGCCGCAGGGCTGTGCATTCTGTCCGAGATGCGATTCGGCAATGAAGATATGTCTTACCGAAAAACCGGAAGAATTACGTATCAGTGACACACATCTGGCAGCCTGCTGGATGAATATCAAAGAATTATATGAGGCACAGGAGGAAAAGTAGATTATGAGCGAAGAGAAGAACCTTCTTGAGGTCAGTCATTTAAAACAGTATTTTCCGGTGCGTCAGGGATTTAAGACAAATACGCTGAAAGCTGTAGATGATATTTCTTTTGCGATCAAACCGGGCGAGACACTTGGACTGGTCGGAGAATCCGGATGCGGAAAGACAACAGTAGGAAGAACACTGTTAAGACTTTACCAGCCGACAGCAGGTAAGATCACATTTGACGGAAACGTGTTGTTTGACAGTGGCGAACAGTATGACGAGAATGACAAATTGATCGTCGGAGCAGACGGAAAGCCGGTAAAGGGCAAAAAAATAGATGTGGATATGCTTCCATACCGCAAACAGATGCAGATGGTATTCCAGGATCCGTATTCTTCGCTGAATCCGAGAATGACAGTCGAAGACATTATCGGGGAACCACTGGATGTACATAAATTATATTCCAACAGAAAAGAACGACGTGAGAAAATTTTAAATCTCATGGAGCTTGTCGGATTGAACGCAGAGCATGCAATGCGTTATGCTCATGAGTTCTCAGGCGGACAGAGACAGCGTATCGGAATTGCAAGAGCGCTTGCAGTGAATCCGAAATTCATTGTCTGTGATGAACCGGTATCTGCTCTGGATGTATCGATCCAGGCACAGGTAGTCAATATGTTTGAAGAATTACAGGAAAAGCTTGGAGTCGCTTATCTGTTTATCGCACATGACCTTCTGGTCGTACATCATATTTCAGACCGTATTGCAGTTATGTATCTCGGCAAGATGATGGAGATCGCAGATGCGGATGAGTTAAACAGCAACCCAATCCATCCATACACATTAAGTCTTCTCTCAGCTGTTCCGATCCCGGATCCTGAGACAGCAAGACACAGCAAGAGGATCGTTCTGGAAGGGGATGTACCGAGTCCGTTAAAAATGCCGACCGGTTGTCCGTTCCGTACAAGATGCAGATATGCAACCGAACAGTGTGCAAAGGAAATGCCACCACTTTCCGACAGAGGAAACGGACATTTTGTGGCATGCTGGAACAAATAATCAAACAGGTTTTCACGTTGCAAATTATAAGCACGTAGAACATAAATATTTTTATAGGAGGAAAATATTATGAAAAAATTAGTAGCAACATTACTGATCGCTTCTATGACACTTGGTCTTGCGGCTTGTGGCAGCAATGCATCCACAGGTACAACAGGCGGAAGCACAGCAGGAACTGAGACAAAAGAAGCAGCTGCAACAGCTGTCAACACAGACACAGGAGTGATGAACATCAACCTTGCAAGCGAACCGGATTATCTTGATCCTGCATTAAACAGCTCTGTAGATGGCGGATGCCTTGCAGTAAACTCTTTCACAGGTCTTTACACCTATGACAAAGATGGTACTCTTATCCCGGCTCTTGCAACAGATATGCCTGAGGTATCAGAAGATGGAACTGTTTACACAATTCATATGATCGAATCCAAATGGAGCAATGGCGAAGAGCTGAAAGCATCTGACTTTGTATACAGCTGGAACCGTGTCATCGATGAGAAGACAGCAGCAGACTATGCATACCTTTTTGATGTGATCGCACGTAACGATGACGGTACTCTTGCAGTAGAGACACCGGATGATTACACATTAGAGATCACATTGGTAAGCCCATGCCCATACTTCAATGATTTACTTGCATTCCCAACATTCTATCCGGTATATGAAGCTGGTGTAGAAGAAGCTGATCCAGACGGAACAGTTCCAGGAAAATGGGCTCAGGAAGCAGGATTTGTATGTAACGGTGCTTATACACTCAAGACATGGACACACAACGAGAGCATGGTTTACGTAAAGAATCCAAATTACTATGATGCAGCGAACGTAACAATGGATGAGCTTCACTTCATGTTAAGTGCAGACGATACAGCAATCTATGCAGCATACAACAGTGGTGACCTTGATTACATTGATACAGTACCAAACGATGAAATCTCTTCCTTAAACGGAATTAATCCGGAATTCGGTATCTTAGATAACCTTGGAACATACTACATCGGATTCAACGTAAACGATCCGATCTTCGATGGCAAGACAGAAGAAGAAGCTGCAAAAATGCGTGAAGCAATCAGCTTACTTGTTGACAGACAGTTCATCGTTGAAAATGTAGGTCAGACAGGTCAGATCCCAGCAGATTCTTTCGTTCCGGAAGGAATGGCAGATGGTAACGGCGGAGTATTCAAAACAGCAGATACTTCTTACTATGATGCAACAGCTACCGGTGCAGGAGAACTTGAGACAGCAAAAGGTTTATTAGAGGAAGCTGGTTACACATTTACAGACAACGGAGATGGCACATACAAAGTTGATCCGGCCATCAGCATGACATACTTAACAAATGATGGTACAGGACATATCGCAGTTGCAGAATCTATCCAGCAGGATGTTTCTATGCTCGGTATTAACCTTGAGATCAAAACAGAAGACTGGAACGTATTCTTAGAGGATCGTAAGAGTGGTAACTTCACACTTGCACGTGAAGGATGGCTTGCAGATTACAATGATCCGGTCAACATGTTAGAGATCTTCACATCTGATTCCGGTAACAATGATATGCAGCTTGGAAAAGGAACTCCTGTTTCTTCTTCCCCAGACTGGAGCGCATACGATGCATTGATCAATCAGATCCGTACAACAACAGACTTCGCAGCACGTGTTGATCTGATGCATGATGCAGAGGATATGCTTATGGATACATGGGCAGTTATCCCAATCTACTACTACAATGATGTTTATATGCAGAAATCAAATGTGACTGGTGTATATGCAACCGTATATGGTATGAAATACTTCATGTATGCAACAAAATCTGCACAGTAAGAGTTTTACAGCAGTAAAAAAATAAAATTGTTTACAGGAAAACAAAATCCCCGAAAGTCAGAATCCTTTGATTTTCGGGGATTTTTCTATTAAAATGGGAAAAAATTGGAAGGAAGCACAGAAGGAAAGACTATTGACAAATCCACTCACACATGTATAATAGTAAAAGTGCTGTATGTGGACAGCGGACATTTGTATCTATCGAGTGCAACAGACAGGAAAGCGTCTGTTACGCTTTTTTTGGTTATAAAAAAATAATTTAGCGAGATAAAGCGGTGCATTGATAACACGATAGAACTACAATGTAAAAAATGAAATGTCCGTCTGTGAAAAACAGACGATGCAAAAGGGTGATATAAACGCAGCAGCGCTTATATATATTTTATTCTAACTAGGAGGAAATATTATGAAGAAAAAAGTAGTAAGCCTTATGCTTGTACTTGCTATGACAGTCAGCATGACTGCATGTG
>CAKQXQ010000071.1 GCA_934292805.1 uncultured Roseburia sp.
TAATCGAGAGCTCGTACAGAGTAGCCCTCAATCGCATACTGTGCCATACATGTAACGAAAATAATCAGTACGTCTGGATCAAGCTGGCGAATTTTTCGTGCAGTTTCTATTCCATTCATAAGAGGCATTTCGATATCAAGCAGAATCAGATCCCAGATAGGATGATAGTCAGATATAAAATCCATGCCAGTTTGAAAGGAAGTGGTATGGATAGAAATACCAGTCTCTTTTTCATACTGCTGCAGGTGATTTAGCAGAACTTTAGCATTATCCGCAGTGTCTTCGATAATTGCAGTACGCATAGAAAATCTCCTTTGAATATAGTAGTAGGTATCTTGCGTATAAGTATAACACAAATTATTTGTGTTGGAGGCATTTTGTTGGCAACCCAGATTTCAAATAAAATGGCAGGAGAATTACAGACAAGAATCATGATACATGCCCTTATTTGACATCCATCTAAAAAGGGGATTTCATAAACTGTTTCGGAGTAATTCCCTTATACTTGTTAAATGTTTTAATAAAGTAACTTTCGTCATTAAATCCGCAGGAGATGGCAACTTCCCTGATAGTGATATCTTTTGTGGAAAGCATCTCACTGGCACATTCGATCCGGTAATAATTCAGATAATCAATAGGAGTGCGTCCTGTCAGGCTGCGGAAATAACGACAGAAATATTTGGGATTCATGCCGGCAATGCGTGACAGATCATCCAGAGTGATATTGTTACTGTAATTATCGGATATAAAAGTAAGTACATTTTTAACAGAAGAAATCCGCTCGGCAGAAACGATATTCTGGTGTGCCTGTTCATATAAATGTTCGTTAATAATAGTCCCAAGAAGATGATACAGATAGCCCTGTACCATAAATTCATAACCTGTTTTTTTGCTGGACAAGGCATGACAAAGATCATGGACTATGGACGGAACTGTTTCGGAAGTCTCTGAAAGACAGGTGTTGACCGTGATTTTCTGGTCGATAATGTCCTTAATGATCCGTGAGCATGCATGATTATTCTTCAGTAAAATCTGCAGGTCAAATACAATACATTCGTAAATGCAGTCGTGCGGAGTACCGCCGTGGAGCATTCCGCTTGTAATAAAAACGACATCGCCCGCCTTGCAAAGCATGGTTGTTTTTTCGAGCTTCAACTGGAACGTACCCGAGATAATGCGAATGATTTCATATTGGGTATGCCAGTGATACTGCATGTCATAGCGTGGGCTGTGTGGTGTCTGATGATAAAAAGCAATCGGAAAATTAAATGTTCCCTGCTGTGCCCGTTCCTGATAATCGATATATTTCATAAAATCCTATCCCCATAGTAAAAGAAGTGAATATTGTACAGCTTTTTTATAGTATAACACTTTTGTTTTTGGTGTGCAAACACTATAATTTAAATTAAACAAAAGCCTGCGGGCAAAAAAGTTAAGGGGGAATTATATCATGGCAGAGAGCAGATTAATCGGCGCATATCCGGTAATTGGTATCAGACCAACAATCGATGGACGTAGAGGACCAATCAAGGTTCGTCAGGGTCTTGAAGACCAGACAATGGGTATGGCAAAAGCAGCAGCAAAATTATTTGAAGAAAACATTAAATATTCAAATGGTGAACCTGTAAAAGTTGTGATCGCTGATACAACAATCGGACGTGTTGCAGAAGCTGCAGCATGTGAAGAAAAGTTCAGAAGAGAAGGAGTAGCTATTACTCTTACAGTAACACCATGCTGGTGCTATGGTTCTGAAACAATGGATATGGATCCTACAACGATCAAAGGTGTCTGGGGTCTTAACGCTACAGAGAGACCAGGAGCTGTTTACCTTGCAAGTGTTCTGGCAACACATGCACAGAAAGGTCTTCCGGCATTTGGTATCTACGGACATGATGTAGTAGAAGCTGACGATTCTACAATCGGAGATGACATTAAAGAAAAATTATTAAGATTTGGACGTGCGGCAGTTGCAGCAGCAACTATGAGAGGCAAATCTTACTTACAGATCGGTTCCATCTGTATGGGTATCGGCGGATCTATCATTGATTCTGATTTCATGGAGTCTTACCTCGGAATGAGAGTAGAGTCTGTAGATGAAGTAGAGATCATCCGTCGTATGACAGAAGGAATTTATGATGAAGCTGAATTCCAGAAAGCTCTTGCATGGGCAAAAGAAAAATGCAAGATGGGTTATGACAAGAACCCTGACTTCGTAAGAAAGAGCGATGAAGAAAAAGAAGAACAGTTTGAGTTTGCTGTTAAGATGGCAGTTATCATCAAAGACCTTATGAATGGTAACAAGAATCTTCCAGAAGGCTGTGAAGAAGAAGCAGTTGGACACAACGCACTTGCTGCCGGTTTCCAGGGACAGAGACAGTGGACAGACTTCTATCCGAACGGAGACTTCGCTGAGGCAGTATTAAATACATCCTTCGACTGGAATGGAGCAAGAGAGCCATACATCCTTGCAACAGAGAACGACGTACTTAACGGATTAGGTATGTTATTCATGAAATTATTAACAAACAGAGCACAGATGTTTGCAGATGTTCGTACATACTGGAGCGGAGATGCAATCAAGAGAGTGACTGGATATGACATCGAAGGCGTAGCAAAAGAGGCTGATGGTGTGATCCACCTGATCAATTCCGGAGCATGCTGCTTAGATGCAAATGCTGAAGCAAGAGATGCAGAAGGCAATCAGACAATGAAACCTTGGTATGAAGTGACAAAAGAAGACCAGGATGCAATTATGGCAGCTACAACATGGTGTGCAGCTGATAACGGATATTTCCGTGGCGGCGGATTCTCTTCAAGATTCGAGACAACAGCTACAATGCCTGCAACAATGGTTCGTCTGAACCTTGTAAAAGGATTAGGACCTGTTATGCAGATCGCAGAAGGATGGACAGTAGGACTTCCTGCAGATGTTTCTGATACTCTTTGGAAGAGAACAGACTACACATGGCCATCTACATGGTTTGCTCCAAGATGTGATGGCAAAGATGGTTCTGCATTCAAGACAGCTTATGAAGTAATGAATAACTGGGGTGCTAACCACGGTGCAATTTCTTATGGACATATTGGTGCAGATCTGATCACACTCTGCTCCATCTTAAGAATTCCAGTAGCTATGCACAACGTAGCAGACAAAGATATCTTCAGACCAAAGGCATGGGATGCATTTGGAATGGATAAAGAAGGTGCTGACTACAGAGCATGTGCAGTATATGGTCCAATGTACAAATAGTCATTAGACAACGCATAAGACTTAAATAAAAAAAGTCGGGAATCTGAAAACCGATTCCCGACTTTTTTATTGCCTGATATAAGGCTTACGTGAAAAATATTTGACATATCGACTTATTGTGGCTTTTTGCTTGATACGTCCGGATGGAAGAACTGATACTGGACAGCTTCATTTGAACCTGTTGACATAACACCGACGAGGATGTTTCCGTCTTCTAAGTACCAGACATTTCCTTTGGCAGTTCCCATGTCGGAATCGAAACCGCTTTCACCATATAACTGGTTGGTTTCGTCACAAAGGGTCTGATAAACATTTTCAAGATCTTCCTTTGATTCTGGAATGTAAAGCCAGGCCATGCTCATCAGCTTGTCGTTGTCATCGAACATATACTTAATTGTTCCTGACATGTCATGGAAATCTTTACTGAAAGTGTAAGTCATTCCGGAATAAGTAGAAGCATAAGAATCTAAAGGTTCTCCTTCCAGAGCTAATACATCGTCGAGAGTACTCTCCCAGGTGATCTCTGTGAAAGGGCATTCTACCTTTTTGGACTGTCCGCAGCTGTAAAGAAGAAGACTGATCGAAACAAACAAAAGCAGGATGACAGATTTTCGCAATCGTTTCATAATAACCTCCGCAAATAGTTTTATGTAATTATTTGTACCCGGTTATTGTACAATATACACGAGTTGAAAACAACAATATTTGCGAAAAAAATAAAATATAACGTATTGTGTAAAAAAATGGAAAAATATTCATTTGTTGCTCCAATTTTGTATAGAATGACAAAGAATACCTTGACCATACAGTGAGTGGATTGTATAATATGAATAATGAAAGCGAGTTGGGGAACAAAACTTTTGTTAGGCGATCAACTATGGAGGTAAAAGTAAGTGGAAAAATTTAAACAAAACGCATTTGTAAAAAAAGTGGGCTTTAACAGAATTATCCTGGTCCTTGTAATGCTGGCAATGTATCTTGCATTCGGATTACTGACCGGTGGAAAATTCTTTGGAATGTCCCGTATCATGAACACGATGAATTATGTTTATTTCCTTGGATTCCTTTCCCTGGGAGTAACATTTGTTATCGCAACAGGCGGTATTGATTTCTCTATCGGACCGGTTATGTTCTGTTGCGCTCTGGTGTCTGGATACAGTTTCCTGACACATGGAATTCCGATGGCAGCAGCTTTGGTATTAAGCGTAGTGATCGGATTATTATTCGGTATCTTTAACGGATATCTGGTAGCTTATTGGAATGTTCCGCCATTCATTGTTTCTATGGCAAGTATGAACATTGCAAAAGGTATCGCAGCAGTATTCACAAAAACACAGTCAGTGAGCTGGCCACAGTCAAGTGATCCAAACGGCTGGTACAGAAACTTTGTTAAAATGGGAAATGTACCTACCGGACTTATCATTTTCCTTGTAGCAGCAATTATCTGTGGAATCATCTTAAACAAAACAAAAGCCGGACGTTACATCCTCTGCCTTGGAAGTAACAAAGAAGCCGTAAGATTATCAGGTGTTAATGTAAAGAAATGGGAAATGCTGGCATATGTTATCTGTGGAATTTTAGTAGGTATGGCTGCTATCTTCTATGTTGGTGCTTATACAACAGTACAGCCTGGTTACGGTGATCAGTATAACAATGAGGCAATTGCAGGATGTGTAATGGGTGGTACATCCATGGCCGGTGGTCTGGCATCTATTGGTGGTACTGTAATCGGTGTACTTATTATCTCTCTGTTACAGCAGGGTATTCTTGCTCTTGGTTTCTCAAAAGACTATCAGTTTATCATTACAGGTGTAATTGTTATCGCAGCTGTTTATGCAGACGTATCTGCAAGACGCAGAAAGAATTAGTGATAGTACGAAGAAAGGATAGGTAAGAATAATGGGTGATATTATTTTAACAATGAAAGGTATCGATAAATCTTTCCCTGGTGTTCACGCACTGGATCATGTTGACCTGGAAGTGAGAAAAGGTGAAGTTCTTGCATTAATGGGTGAAAACGGTGCTGGTAAATCCACATTAATGAAAGTGTTGACAGGTATCTATAAAAAAGATTCCGGTACTATTACATATGAAGGAAAAGAAATCGAATTTAAAAATACAAGAGAAGCACAGGATGCCGGTGTTGTTATCGTGCATCAGGAGCTGAACATGCTTGGTCATCTGACTGTAGCACAGAACTTATTTATCGGTCGTGAATTCAAAAAAGGAATCACAATCGATGATAAGAAAATGAATGAAGAAGCGAAAAAGCTTTTTGATAAATTGAATGTAGATATTGATCCTACAGAGAAAATGTCCAATTTAACCGTTGGTAAACAGCAGATGTGTGAGATCGCAAAAGCGGTTTCCTTCGATGCAAAAGTCATTATCTTCGACGAGCCTTCCGCAGCACTTACAGAAGCAGAGATCGAAGAAATGTTCAAGATCATCAGAGATCTGAAGAAAAAAGACATTGCGATGGTATATATCTCACATCGTATGGATGAGATCAAAGTGATCACAGACCGTGTTACTGTCATGCGAGATGGTACATATGTTGGTACACTGATCACAAATGAATGTACAAAAGAAGACATCATCAACATGATGGTTGGACGAGTTATTTATGAAGATCCTAAGACAGAAAGTGCAGTGCCAAAGGATGCACCGGTTGTATTAAAAGTAGAACATCTGAATGCAGGTAAGATGGTACAGGATGTAAGCTTTGAACTTCATAAAGGCGAGATCCTTGGATTCTCCGGTTTAATGGGTGCCGGACGTACAGAGACAGCAAGAGCTTTATTCGGAGCAGATCCGAAAGAGAGCGGAGATATTTATATTAATGGTAAGAAAGTAACGATCAATAGTCCACAGGACGCAGTTGAATGTGGTATCGGATATCTTTCAGAAGACAGAAAGAGATATGGTATTGCAATCCAGAAGACAGTTGCTGAGAATACAACAATGGCTACTATGCACAAGTTCATGAAGGGAATCTTCATCGACAAGAAGAAAGAGAAGAAAGTAGCACAGGAATATGTAGATGCATTAGCAACCAAAACTCCTGGTGTAGATCAGTTGGTTGTGAACTTATCCGGTGGTAACCAGCAGAAAGTAGTTATTGCAAAATGGCTGACCCGTGACAGTGATATCTTAATTTTCGACGAGCCTACGAGAGGTATTGACGTAGGTGCAAAGAATGAGATTTACAAGCTGATGAACAGACTTGCTTCAGAAGGTAAATCCATCATCATGATCTCATCTGAAATGACAGAGATCTTACGTATGAGTGACCGTATCGTGGTTATGTGTGAAGGTAAGAAAACAGGTGAGCTCAGTATCGAGGAAGCAACTCAGGAAAGAATCATGAATCTTGCAACTCGAGAGATTGAATAGGAGGAAATGGAAGATGTCGAAGAAAAAGAACTTTGGTAAAATAAATGGACGTGAAGCCATGGTAGTCGGTATCATCATTGCGATGGTCGCACTCTTCAGTATTCTTAGTCCTACATTTAGAACTTACTCAACATTTGTAAGCGTATTGGATATGTCTTACTACATTGCACTTATGGCGATCGGTGTTACATTCCCGTTGATTACCGGTGGTGTAGACCTTTCAATCGGTACTGGTCTGATCTGTTATTCCTTATTTGGAGGATATCTGATCGTACACAAAGACGTACCTGTAATCGTTGCATTAATAGCTTGTTTAGTACTTAGTATTTTAATTGGTACATTGAACGGATTCCTGGTAGCATTTATGGATTTACCACCTTTCCTTGCAACACTTTGTACCTGCATGATCACAAGAGGACTTGGATCTTTACTTAGTGGTGGATTTGGTGTTTCATGGCCTTCTTCCTTGGAGCCGGAAGGATGGTTCAGGAAGATATTCCGATTCAATGCAAACGGAAAAGTAATTCCAATCGGTATCGTTGTAGTCGTTGCACTTGTTCTTCTTATGAACTTTGTATTAAAACATACGAAGGTCGGACGTTATACAATTGCAATCGGAAGTAACAAAGAAGCAACAAAATTAGCCGGTGTAAATGTTAAATTCTATCACGTATTTGCTTATGTGATTTCCGGTTTCTTTGCAGGACTTGCAGCAATTGCTTACTCTGCAACATATGTAACCATTTATCCTGGTTCAGGTGCCGGATTCGAGCTGGATGCGATCGGCGGAGCAATCGTTGGTGGCGTATCTGCAAGCGGTGGTGTTGGTACGATCGCGGGAGCGTTCCTCGGCGTACTTGTTATCACACTTATGAAAGTTGGTTTACCTTTCATCGGTTTACAGGCAAACTGGCAGCAGATCTTTACAGGTCTCGTTTTGATCGGAGCTGTATTAGTCGATGTACTTAAAAAGAAAAAATAAATAAAAACTGATATTCATTACGGTATGATGTCATAAGACTTCATATAGATCATTTAATCCTAAAGGAGGACACAAAAAATGAAAAAGAGAATTTTAGCAATTGTACTTGGGGTAGCTATGACACTCTCAATGGTGGGATGCGGTTCTAAGGAGGAGACACCGGCAACAACACCAGACGCAACACCAGATGCTTCTACAGAAGAAGCACCAGCAGCTTCAGCAGAAAGCAACGATTACCACTTCGAAGTAATCGTAAAGAGTTTCCAGTCTACATACTGGCAGGCAGCTGTTCAGGGTATCAACAAAGCGTGTGAAGAGTTAGGTGTTACAGCAAACGCTAACGGACCAGCAAACGAGTCTGATATCGCAGATCAGGTTCAGATGTTAGATGATGCTATCCAGAAAGCTCCAGACGGAATCGGTTTAGCAGCATGTGATACAAACTCCGTACTTGACTCTCTTACAAAAGCATTAGAAGCAGGTATTCCGGTAGTATGCTTCGATACAGGTGTATCTGATGCTCCAGAAGGAGCTGTTGTAGCAACAGTTGCTACAGACAACGAAGCAGCAGGTGCTTGCGCAGCTACAAATATGTATCCTGTAATCAAAGATCTTGTTGCAGCAGCTACAGCTGACAAACCTGTAAGAATCGGTGAAGTTAACCAGGATGCTACAGCTCTTAACATTCAGCAGCGTGGTCTTGGATTCATTAACGAAATGATCAAACTTTGTACAGCAGACGGCAAAAAAGTTGCAGTAGTTGGTAACGAATTCTACGTAAACAACTGCTCTGACAAGGGTGACGAAGCTACAGCAGAAGTTATCATCGAAGTTGGTGTTCCAGCTCAGACAACAGTAGACTTAGCAGCTACAGAAGCTAACAAGATCATGTCCAAAGCTGACACAATCGCTATCTTTGGTTCTAACCAGACAACAGCTGAAGGTGTTATCACAGCAAACGAAACATTAAACAAATTAGCAACAGATCCTGCAGAAGGAATCATCGGTGCTGGATT
>CAKQXQ010000072.1 GCA_934292805.1 uncultured Roseburia sp.
ACAGGTATTTCTACTGGAAATCATTTACATTTTGGTGTATCATTAAACGGAAGTTATGTCAGTCCGTGGAGTTATCTGAAAGGCTGATCGACTTACTGGGAAAGATAACTTTTAAATTTCAAAAGAGTATATGTGATTCCCTGTCTTAAGGCAGGGAATTTTTACATATATTTACAGAGAAAGGACTTTTATGGAGCAGCAGAATCATATTGAGACAAATGAATATCAGGAAGAAAAACAGGTGAAACAAAAGAAAAAAGGAAGCACGGTCAAAGGAATCGTGATCGGTGTGATCGCTACATTGCTGATCTGCTGGACCGGGATGAATGTGGCATGTATGGTCACAGGTACACAGATATTGATCACAGAAAAAGATGCGGGAGATGGAAATGGTGGCGTACTTGATACAGCAGCGATCACAAAGATCAATGAGCTTTCCGCCTATATGAAGCTGTACTTCTATGACGATATCGACAATACAAAGTTACAGGATGGACTGTATACAGGATTGGTATCCGGTCTTGGGGATAAGTATTCTGTATACTATAACGAAGAAGATTATCAGGCACTTCAGGTTTCTACAACCGGTCAGTATTATGGGATTGGTGCCGGTCTGACCCAGGATAAGGATACAATGGTCGTAACGATTAATAAAGTTTATGAAGGGACACCATCTGAGGCGGCAGGATTAATGAAGGATGATGTGATCATTTCTGTGGAGGATATAGATGCAACATCTATGGAACTCTCAGAACTCGTAAAGCACATCCGTGGGGAAAAAGGGACAACAGTCCATATGGAGATCTATCGCCCATCGACAGGAAAGTATCTTTCAGTAGACGTGGAACGACAGGATATTACGCTGCCGAGTGTATCACACAAGATGCTGGATGAAAATATTGGTTATATCCACATTGATTCTTTTGAAACAGAAACTGCCACACAGTTTGAACAGGCTGTTGCTGATCTTGAAGACCAGGGAATGCAGGCAATGATCATCGATGTCCGTTACAATCCAGGTGGTATGGTAACGTCTGTTGTAAAAATACTGGATGATATTTTGCCGGAAGGAACCGTTGTTTATACAGAGGATAAGAATGGAAACCGTCAGGATTATACATCGAAAGGGGAAACACATCTGGATTATCCAATCGCAGTACTGATCAATGGCGACAGTGCGAGTGCTTCCGAGATTCTTGCCGGTGCAATCAAGGATTTTGAGTATGGAACACTGATCGGAACAACGACTTACGGAAAGGGAATCGTTCAGACAATTTTTCCACTGGAAGATGGGGATGCCGTAAAGCTTACAACAGCTAAGTATTTTACACCGAAAGGAAATTATATCCATGGTGTCGGCATTGAACCTGATATCGAACTGGAATATGAATACCTGGATAAGGATGGAACTTCATATGACGAGGCTTATGACAACCAGATCCAGAAAGCCATTGAAGTATTGAAAGGAAAACTGGAAGAATAAAAGATGAACAAAATACTTTATCGAATCGTGACAGGAATACTGGTAGTTATGTGGATGGGACTTATTTTTTCCTTTTCCAACCAGCCGGCCGATGAATCCAGTAAAGTAAGCGGAGGATTGTGTCATCGTATCGTCTGCAGTGTAAATGATACATTTCATTTGCAACTGACAGATGAGCAGACAGAGCAGATTGCAGAAGTGATCGAATATCCGGTAAGAAAAGCAGCCCATATGACAGAATATGCCATACTGGGTCTGCTTTCTTTTGCATTTTACAATGGATTTGCGGCTTTGAAAAAACGAAATTATTTATATGCACTTTTTACGGCGGCAATTTATGCTGCGACTGACGAATTTCATCAATATTTTATACCGGGCAGATCTGCGGAGGTGCATGATGTGCTGATTGATACGGCAGGTGCTGCAATCGCACTTTTGTTACTTTATTTGATAATAACAAGGTTTCAGAGGAAAAAGTTGTGTGAAAACATTGCCAAAAAGGAACAATTATTTTACAATAAAAGAAGTAGGCAGATGAAAATAAGCCTGTAAAAATAAAATGAAAGAGGTGATACTGTGGTAGAACTTGATCAATTCAAAGTGACTCTGAATTCATACAGAGGACCGCTGCAGGAAGTGAGGGATTCACTTTGACCTGGCTAATAAAGAGCAGAAGATCCAGGAATTAGAGCGGGAAATGGAAGATGGGAATTTCTGGAACGATCCGGTAGTTTCCCAGAACAAAATGAAAGAATTAAAAAGTATGAAGGATGACGTTGCGACTTATGAGAAGCTTGCAACACAGTTCGAAGACATAGAAACGCTGATTGAAATGGGCTATGAGGAAAATGATGAATCACTGATCCCTGAAATCGGAGAGATGATGGATGAATTCGTTGATACTTATGAAGGAATCCGTATTAAAACATTGCTTTCCGGAGAATATGACAGCGATAATGCGATCGTATCCCTGCATGCAGGAGCCGGTGGAACGGAGTCCTGTGACTGGGCACAGATGCTTTTCCGCATGTATTCAAGATGGGTAGATGATAAGGGATTTCAGATGGAAGTGCTGGACTCACTGGATGGAGATGAGGCCGGTATTAAGTCTGTTACTTTCGAGGTAAAGGGCGAGAATGCATATGGTTATCTGAAATCAGAAAAAGGTGTACACCGTCTGGTAAGAATCTCACCTTTTAATGCCGCAGGCAAGAGACAGACCTCTTTTGTGTCATGTGATGTCATGCCGGATATTGAAGAAGATCTTGATGTAGAGATAAATGAAGAAGATTTAAGGATCGATACCTATCGTTCCAGTGGAGCAGGTGGACAGCATATTAATAAGACGTCTTCTGCAATCAGAATCACGCATTTACCAACAGGAATTGTGGTACAGTGCCAGAATGAGCGATCCCAGCATCAGAATAAGGAAAAGGCAATGCAGATGTTAAAGGCAAAGCTGTATCTTTTAAAAGAACAGGAAAATGCCGAAAAAGCAGCCGGAATCCGTGGTGAAGTGACAGAGATCGGATGGGGTAATCAGATCCGTTCTTATGTTATGCAGCCATATACAATGGTAAAAGATCACAGAACCGGTGTCGAAACAGGAAACGTTGACAGTGTAATGGATGGAAAGATCGATCTGTTTATTAATGGATACCTGAAGTGGCTGTCATTAGGCTGTCCGAAGGGATTGGGTGGAGACGATGAATAACTGGATTCCTGTGGTTGTCATACTTGCAGTGATCGCAGGTGGCGGATACTATGGCTACCGTGTTATAAAGAAAAAAGTGGAAGCTTTTTCAATGGCAGCATTTGGAACAAAATCACTTATTGATGGGTGGAATAAGCAGGCAGATGAGCTTGCTTCCACTCCGAAGTCGGTTTCCGGTATGACAAGGATTTTTGAGCCACAGATCGAAAAGGATTTTCCAGATTTTAATTTTGTGCAGTTTAAGAATAAAGCAGAAAATATGCTGGTATCAGCACTCCGTGCGATCAATGAGGAGAATCCGTCACTTTTAAAAGAACCGACAGAAGAACTCAAAAAGCAGATAACAAATACGATCGGGATGAACAAGGCAGAAGGAGTACAGGAAGTCTACGAAAAGATCCGTGTACACCGAACAGAGATCGCGAAGTATGAAAAGAAAGAGGGAAAGTGTATCATCACCTTCCAGAGCGCGGTGGAACATCTTCATTATAAGAAGAAGGCCGGAAAGATTATTTCCGGGGATGCAAACAGGCTGGAGCAGACAAAGTATAATATCGAAGTCATGTATATTCAGGATGAGAAGATGGCAAAAATTGATAATGCCGTCGGTACGACCTGCCCACACTGCGGAGCACCGGTTACAAATCTGGGGGCAATGAGCTGCGAATACTGCGGACTTGCGATAACTCCGGTCAATTTAAAAGTATGGACGATCCATCGTTTTTATGAAGTGACTTATCAGCATAGATAGGAAGCAGCTTTTTTACAGAATGAATGAGCTTACGATATAGAATAAGCTTACTATAAGAATAAGGAGGAAAATGTTATGGGAATTATCAAGGCAATAGGACAGGCAGTCGGGGGAGCTTTAGCAGACCAGTGGCTTGAGGTTTATGAAGCAGATGATATGGGAGGAAAAACGGTCTTTACAAGTGGTGTATTGATCCGTAAAGGACAGAATACAAAGGGTACAGACAATACCGTTTCCAATGGTTCGATCATCCATGTGTATGACAATCAGTTTATGATGCTGGTAGATGGAGGAAAAGTTGTAGATTATACAGCAGAACCGGGATATTACAAGGTAGATAATTCAGCACTTCCTTCCATGTTCAACGGACAGTTTAAAGATACTTTAAAAGAATCTTTTGACCGTATCAGATTTGGAGGAGAGACACCTACCAAGCAGAAAGTATTTTTTGTAAATCTGCAGGAAATCAAAGAGATTAAATTTGGAACAAGAAATCCGATCAACTATTTCGATAATTTTTATAATGCAGAGCTTTTCTTAAGAGCACATGGTACATATTCCATTAAAATTACGAATCCTCTGCAGTTTTATGCAGAAGCAATACCAAGAAACACTGACCATGTAGAGATCGATGATATAAATGGCCAGTATCTGTCAGAGTTTTTAGAGGCATTGCAGTCGGCGATCAACCAGATGTCAGCGGATGGAACACGTATTTCTTTCGTTACCTCCAAAGCAAGAGAACTCGGAAAATATATGTCAGCGATCCTGGATGAGGAATGGAACCAGACCCGTGGTATGGAAATCCAGGCAGTTGGTATTGCAAGCTTATCTTATGATGAAGAGTCCCAGAAACTCATCAATATGAGAAACCAGGGAGCTATGTTAGGCGGCGATGCCAGTGTTTTAAGGGGCATGGCAGTGAAGAACCTTACAGAGGGTGTCCGTGATGCAGGTTCCAATGCAGGTGGAGCAATGGCAGGCTTCATGGGTGTTGGAATGGGAATGCAACAGTTCAACACATCTATGGAAGGACTGAACAATATGACCGCAGGCATGGCAGCAGCTCCGTCCCAGGCAGGCATGCAGCAGGCGGGTATGCAGCAGGGTGCACCGCAGACAAACAGCTGGACATGCGAGTGCGGCACCGTAAATACCGGAAAATTCTGCAGTGAATGTGGAAAGCCGGCACCGGCACCAGCCAATACATGGACATGTGAATGTGGCACTGTAAATACCGGAAAATTCTGCAGCGAGTGTGGAAAACCGGCACCGGCAGCAGAGTGGACATGTGAATGCGGCACTGTAAACAAAGGAAAATTCTGCAGCAATTGTGGAAAGGCAAGGAGCTAAGTATGGCAGTTATCAGTTTTAAATGTCCTAACTGTGACGGAGAACTGATTTTTGATCCGGAATTACAGAAATATAAATGTGCTTACTGTGATTCTGTATTTACTCAGGAAGAACTGGATGCATTGAATCCGGCAAAAGGAACTGAGAAGGAAACAGCAGGCACGGAAGAAGAAACCGGTCAGAAGACAGCAGGTCAAAAGGAAGAAAGCGATCAGGAGACAGCGAATCCGAAGGATGAAGCCAGCCAGGAGGCAGTGATATATAGCTGCCCTTCCTGTGGGGCACAGATTGTTACGGATGCAACAACAGCGGCAACGTTCTGTTATTATTGTCAGAATCCGGTCGTGCTTGAAAAGCGTCTGGAAGGAAAGTACCTTCCGAATAAAGTCATCCCATTTAAAATCTCAAGGAAAGAAGCAGAGAAACGTTTCCTGGAGTACGTTGGAAAGAAGAAATACATACCAAAAGCGTTCTTTAACCGGAAGCAGATCGAAAGCCTGAGCGGAGTTTATTTTCCTTACTGGATTTATGATGCAACGGTAAAGGGGAAGCTTGCCGGGGAAGCAAAGAAAATCCGCATATGGCGCAGCGGTGATGTAGAGTATACAGAAACAAAGTTTTATCAGGTGGAACGTGATGGAGTGGTTGACATAAAAGGTATGACAGCCAATGCCTTAAAAAAAGCCAATGTGAAGCTTTTAAATGGAGTCCTTCCTTATAATCTGAAAGAAATGAAAGATTTTAATATGGGATATCTGTCCGGATTTCTGGCAGAAAAACGGGATATCGAGAAAGAAACTGTAGAACCGGAATTGACATCAGTGATGAAGCAGACAGCAGAGAATCTGATGCGGAATACGGTTTCAGGTTACAATGCTGTTACAGTGAACCATATGGGACTTTTACCGCAAAATGAAAAGTGGTCTTATGTATTGCTTCCGGTTTGGACGGTCACATACAAAGGAAAAGACGGAAAGATTTATTACTATTCCATGAATGGGCAGACTGGAAAAGTCTTTGGTGAGCTTCCGGTTGATACAAAGAAGGTTACACTTACCAGCGTTGTTTCTGCGGCGATCGTATTTATTATTCTATTGATCGGAGGGTATTTCTTATGATGAAAGAATGGAAAAAAAGAACGGCTCTTCTGATCACTGTCCCAGCACTTTGTGTGTCAGCATCCCCTGTTTTTGCAGCTACGGGAGTTGTGGATGATGTACCGCTGCTCTCCGAGGCGGAATGTACCAGCTTAAGTGAGCAGATGGAGGAGCTCGCAGGAGATACGGACTGGGATATTTTTGCGATTTCTACAGATGATGCCGAAGGAAAGACATCCAGAGAATATGCAGATGACTATTTTGATACCTATGCGACAAAGGAAAATGGTGTTGTTTTTCTGATCGATATGGATAATCGTGAGATTACAATTTCAACAGCCGGAGAAAGCATCTATTATCTGACAGATGAAAGGATTGATGAGATCCTGGATGATGCATATGTTTATGTATCCAATGCACAATATTATGACTGCTACATTGCCATGCTAAATGGAGTGCAGAAATATTATGAGCAGGGGATTGCTTCAGATACATATATTTATGATGAAGAGACAGGAAAAATCATCCCATACCGTAAACTGACAGTAGGAGAGTTTGCGTTTGCTCTGATCGTGGCAGTTGTTGTCGGTGCCTTGGTTTTCGTTAGTATCCATGCAAAATATAAACTGAAATTCGCAAAGGACACGATGGATCCTCACGGAACCGGTGATGTAAAATTGGAGAACAGTAAGGATCGTTTTGTAAATCAGATCGTGACACACCGCAGAATTCCAAAAAATCCGCCGCCTTCCAACGGAGGCAGCAGCGGAAGCAGCGGACGTTCCACAGTACACACAAGTAGTGCGGGTACAATGCATGGAGGCGGTAGCCGCAAATTTTAAATGTTAAAAATTGGTGAATAAGAAACAAAAATATAGAAATGTTCTGGAAAAGAGGTTGCTTTGGCAGCCTCTTTGTGTTATTATCTTCCTCATGAGGACAAGTGTAAGCCTCAAACATACAGACGCAACGGTTTGAAGGATGCGTCATAAGAGGTCAAGAGGGATTTAGTTTTATGAAAGACAAGATTCAATATTATGTTCTGCGGGAAAAGGCAGTACCTGAAGTTTTGTTGAAAGTGGTGGAGGCAAAGAGGCTGATCGATTCCGGAAAGACTGCATCCGTGCAGGAGGCGACGGAAAGTGTTGGAATCAGCCGGAGTTCTTTTTATAAGTATAAGGATGATATCTTCCCATTCCACGAGACAACCAAGGGGAAGACGATCACAATGGTGATCCAGATGGACGATGAACCGGGACTGTTATCCGGAGTATTGAAAACAATCGCAGAATTTCATGCAAATATTCTTACCATCCATCAGAGTATTCCGGTAAATGGAATCGCAACGCTTACATTAAGTATCGATATCCTGCCACAGACAGGAGACGTGACAGAGATGATGGAGAAGATTGAAAGTGTGAATGGAATCCAGTATGTAAAGATCCTGGCGAGAGAATAAGAAAGACAGTCAGAAAAGCAGCGTAGACAGAAAGGCAGATCAATATGGTAAAAGTAGCAATCATGGGATTCGGAACGATCGGTTCCGGAGTGGCAGAAGTATTAGATATCAATAAGAAGAGCATAGCGGCTCGTGTTGGAGAAGAGGTAGAATTAAAGTATGTTCTTGATCTGAGAGAGTTCGAGGGAGATCCGATCCAGAGTAAGATCGTGCATGATTATAAAGTGATCGCTGAAGATCCGGAAGTGGCGATTGTTGTTGAGACAATGGGTGGAGTAGAGCCGGCATATACATTTGTGAAGACAATGTTAGAGGCAGGCAAGCATGTTACAACATCCAACAAGGCATTAGTGGCAGCAAAAGGTGCAGAACTGATCGCACTTGCAAAAGAAAAAAATGTAAACTTTATGTTTGAGGCAAGTGTTGGCGGCGGTATTCCGATCATCCGTCCATTGAATTCCTGTCTGACAGCAGATGAGATCGAAGAGATCACCGGTATCGTAAATGGCACAACGAACTATATGATGACTGAGATGACAGAAAAGGGTGCTGATTTCAATGAAGTTTTAAAAGATGCGCAGGCAAA
>CAKQXQ010000073.1 GCA_934292805.1 uncultured Roseburia sp.
AGATCAAATTCTCCGTGGTACCACTCTAATTCGCAGGATGAGTGACTCATCCATATACGCACTCATATTCTTAACGCGAATCACACGTTCCGACCTACTTGCAGTTATCACCGGTTCAGCCGAAAAACTCAGAGGCGAGTTGGGAACTTCTGGATACTGTCTTGCACCATCCGACAGCTCTCTGATGTATCTTCCGTTCTTAATACTCCTCGTCAACGTCTTAATTTATGCTTATAACATGATTTATTTTAACATATGAGTTTCATTTGTCAACAAAAGATTTCCCCGGTTTTTGAAGTTTTTTCAAAAACCGGGGAATATGAAGCATAATATCTATTAGTTATTGATAAGTTTGTCTTCTTCGTTATTCCAGCTGTAAAGTTTACGGATTTCTTTACCAACCTGCTCAGATGGATGCTCTGCTGCTTTCTTTCTCATAGCTTTGAAATGTACCTGACGGCCTGCAGGAGACATATCTACTAAGAAGTCTTTTGCAAATGTACCATCCTGGATATCAGAAAGAATCTGTTTCATAGCTTTCTTTGTATCTTCTGTGATGATCTTAGGTCCTGTAATGTAATCACCATACTCAGCTGTGTTAGAGATAGAATATCTCATACCTTCGAAACCTGACTGGTAAATAAGATCTACGATCAGTTTCATCTCATGGATACATTCAAAGTATGCATTTCTAGGATCATATCCTGCTTCGCATAATGTTTCAAAACCAGCCTGCATTAATGCACAGACACCACCGCAAAGAACTGCCTGCTCACCAAAAAGGTCTGTTTCTGTCTCTGTTCTGAATGTTGTCTCTAATACACCGGCTCTTGCTCCACCGATACCAAGTGCATATGCAAGTGCAAGATCCTGAGCTTTTCCTGTTGCATCCTGCTCTACTGCGATCAGACAAGGTGTTCCTTTTCCAGCCTGATATTCAGAACGTACTGTATGTCCTGGTGCTTTTGGAGCGATCATTGTAACGTCAACGTCTGCTGGTGGAACGATACATCCAAAATGAATATTAAATCCATGTGCAAACATTAACATGTTTCCTGCCTCAAGGTTTGGCTCGATGTCTTTTTTGTACATATCAGCCTGTTTTTCATCATTAATAAGAATCATAATGATGTCAGCTTTCTTTGCTGCTTCTGCTGTTGTGTATACTTCAAATCCCTGTTTCTCAGCCTTTGCCCAAGATTTGCTTCCTTCATAAAGTCCGATGATAACATGACATCCGGAATCCTTTAAATTTAATGCATGAGCATGTCCCTGGCTGCCATAGCCGATAATAGCAATTGTTTTACCTTCTAATAATGAGAGATTACAATCTTCCTGATAAAAAATTTTTGCTGCCATTTTTAATCCTCCTTAAAATCACTCGATGATTTTTACGTCTGCTGTTCCTCTTGACAGTCCCGTAATACCTGTGCGCGCTAATTCCAGAATATCATATCCCTGTAACAGATCCAAAAATGCCTCAAGCTTATCCTGTCGGCCTGTAAGTTCAATGACCATGGAATCGTTTGTAACGTCTACGATCTTCCCGTGGAAAATCTCAGTCACATTAAGAATCGGCTGGCGTTCGGTGTCTTTCGCACGAATCTTAACCATAATGAGTTCTCTTGTTACCGAAGAATCCGGCTCCAATTTCTTGATATCAACCACGTCTTCTAACTTTGCGAGCTGTTTCTCAATCTGTTCCAAAATCTGTTCATCTCCGCTTGCCACAATTGTGATTCGTGTATATCGCGGATCAGCTGTCACTCCTGAAGAAAAGCTGTCGATGTTATATCCTCTCCGGCTGAATAATCCTGAAATATGACTTGTAACGCCTGGATTGTTCTCAACTAAGAGTGATAATACCTGTCTTCTCATACTGAAAACCTCTTCCTTGTAAAGTCTTTTGTGCTTTACAGTTTTACTAACTCATATTTAGATAAATAATATCAATATCATATTTTTTTGTCAACGGTAAAGCCGGTATTTTACCATACCTATTTCACATGACTATTATAACTTGATATCATACCTAAATATATGTTTTATGAATTATGTTTATAACATTACACCGGATTTTTCTTTACTGGTTTCAATAATATGGTTCATTTTTTCAAATGGAACTGCCAGAACCAGGCCAATGACCAGTGAAAGGATCGTGTATCCCAACAGAATACAAAGATCTGTCCAGTAATCGTTCTGATACATTCCTGCAACTGCTTCTTTCATGGCACCCATCGCATATTTAAATGGCTGGAAGCGGTAAAAAATCTGAAAAACCTCCGGCAGTGTTTCAATCGGGAAGGTACATCCTGCACCTGCTACCTGGATCACCATGATGATAATTGCCAGTCCCTCTCCGATATTTCCGAAAGCTGCGGTCAGTGCATACATGAGAAAACTAAATACAAAACTTGTGCATGATGCAGCAAGCCAGAGTAAAAAAGGATGTTCACACTGGATTTCGATAAAATACAGGTCTCCTAATACCGCAATGAGTGCCTGCACCTGGCTGATCAGAAAGAATGTCAGATATCTTCCGAAAAACTTCTGATACGGACGGACATTTGTCAGAGACGGATCCGGTTCCACTTTTGTATGTATGATGGCAACAAGGATCAGGCCACCGACCCAGAGAGCCAGCACTGTATAGAATGGAGCCATGGAACTTCCGTATGTATCCACTTCATAAATAGCCTGTGTTTCAATCTGCACCGGTGAAGCCAGGAAACTGCCGATCTCCTCTGCATCGTGTGTCAAAAGCTCTGATAAAATCTCGTATCCGTCGTTTCCCTTCAGCTGCTCAAGTCGTTCAAGACGGTCTGCTATTACCTGACGCATATCTGCGATCGCATTTTTCGTGCCGGAAAGACTGATATTGGCAGATGCAAGTGTTGCGGAAAGCTGTGAAAGGTTGCCATTTGAAGTATCAAGTGCCTTTGATACAGAACCAAGTGCACTGCTGATTCCGCTAAATGTAGATGACAATCCTTTTGAAATCAACCCAAGTGAAGCCAGACCTGTCCCTGTCGCATTTTTCAGGCTTCCCATTGCATTTTGTCCGTTTTTCAAAGCACTGCTCATATCAGGATATACTGCTGCGAATTGAGATGTCGTATCAGATGCATTTCCGGACACATTCATCAGGGAATCAATCAGTTTTTCATATACGGAAAGATCCGAATCTGCAGCCTGTAATTTTGCGATCAGCATATCAATAATATTCGTCGTACCTGTTTTGTTTTCAATTACGGAAGAATCCATAAAAGTATCCGTTGCTTCCATACAGGTTGATATTAAAGTGGAGATAAACTGTGTATTTACTTCAAGCTGAACAGCAGTTTTGGCTTTATCCGTAATTTTGGGTGCGATCGCATTCTTCTTTTCGTTTGTATAATATGTGATCTGTGGATGTTCCATTTCACCGGTCAGGAAACTCACCATGTCTTCCGTAAAATCTTCCGGCATGATAAGTGCCGCATAATAATCACCACTGTATACACCATCAACCGCTTCGTCTGTCGTATCTGTGAATACCCAGCCTATGGACGTATTTGTTTTCAATCCATCGATCACATTTTCGCCCATATTAAATGTCATATCATCTATCGTAAGTCCTGCATCATCCGAAGCAACTGCAACTTTGATATTGGATGTAGCATCCGGTCCGTAAGGACTCCAGTTTGATAAAATATTAAACCATGCATACAGACAAGGTAAAATAGACAAACCAATCACGATCACCACTGCTACCACATTTGTTTTGACTCTTTTAAAATCTGCTAAAAAAATACGCAATATGTTTTTCATTCCTTATCTTCCTCCGCAAAATACTGTGCGATCAGGTTTTTATCTGGAAGAAGATCGTCAATTGTTGCATCTTCCTTGATACCAAGCTCTGCCAGACGCATCTGTAATGTATAATCACTGTATTCTACATAGATCAGATATGCAGAAATTGTAAAAAGTGATACGATCCATAATACAAGGAATACCACTTTGGAACTGTCCATAGAAAATGTCAACATAAGAAATACCAGTGGTATTAATATGACGCAGCGGATTCCCCAACGGATCTTTTTTTGATTTTTTTCATGCTCTTTATTCTGATAATCCATAATTCTGCGGTAGGATTCTTCATAATCTGTACTCATCTGACTGCCTCCTTACATCATCTTTGTATCTTCCATACGCTTTTCAACGAAATGATTCATTTTAATAAATGGTTTTCTGACAAACAGTCCGATAATAAGTGCTATAATACCAAATACTGCCAGCTGGCTTAAGTAACCCCAGTAATCATTTCCATACATTCCGCCGATCGTTTCACGCATCGCATTGATCGCATATGGGAATGGAAAATACAGATATACCTGCCGGTTAAATTCCGGTAAAATCTCAATCGGATAGGTTCCGCTTGAGCCTGCTATCTGAATTACCATGATCACAACTACAAGAGCCTTTCCAACGTCTCCAAAAGAAACTGTCAGAGTGTAAATCAAAAGATTAAACACAAGACTTGCAAAAGCTGCTGTCAGATAGAATTTTCCATAGTCAAGGCATTGTACTTTCAAAAGATAGAGATCACCAAACACAACGATCACAGCCTGGATCTGTCCAAGCACAAGAAATAATAAGAATCTGCCAAAATACTTCTCATATGTTTTAGCATCTGAAAATTCGTTTTTATCTACCTGTACTTTGATCAGTGCAACCAGGATCACTGCACCTACCCAGAGGGCAAGGATCGTATAAAATGGTGTGACAGAGGAACCATAGTTTTCAACCGGGTAGACTCTCTCTGTTACAACAGAAACAGGCTGTTCAAAGAATTCTCCCATGACTTCCGGTTTAGTGGAGAGAATTTCTATGAACTGGTCATATTTATCGCTGTCCTCTACCGCATTCAATTCTGTCAGAAGTGTATTCACATCTTCCTTTGCAGAGGTAATGAGCTCTTTTATTGTATCGAAGCTGCTATTTGAACTGTTCACTGTATTACCGAGACTATTTAATGCAGTGCCTGTTCCGGCAAGTCCCTGGTTCATGCTGTTTAACGAAGCAACCATGCTGTTATAGGCAGCGGAAATACTGGACTTCATAGATGTGATATCTGCCTGCAATTGTTTCTCGACAATTGGCAGTACTGCATCCACAAGACCGGCAGCCGCTTTTATTGCAGCACGATCCGACGATATCTGATTATGCAGGTTTTCTGTCTGATTTTGTAAATTGTCAGCCTCATTTTTCAATGTATTATGTATTGCATCCGTTGTTTCCTGAATATGATCAAGAAGCTTTGTGATATCATCTTTTGTGCTTCCATCCGGGATCAGATCATTATCCAATAATTTTTTCAATAATTCAATCTGCTGACTGGAATCAGATACATTTCCAATAACCTGATCGATTTCTTCTTTTGTGAGATTATCTTTTCCAAGTGTCAGGCTGACATTGCTTAACTTCGTATGAATCTGTTGATACACCTGATCCATCTGTGATTCCAGAGTCGAGATGGTGGTGATCGCTTCATTTTTTGCCTGGTTTGCCTGCGATACACCATTTTTTAATTTGCCCGATGCACTGTTTACTTCAGTGCCTGCTGTTTTAAGATTAGAAGCCAGTGTCTGGTTACAGGAGATCAGCTGGTCAATTGTCGCCAGATAATCATCCAGATTACCATCTACAGAATTTAGTTTTTCAATAAACTTCTTAATATACTGCGTCTTTTTTTCGTCATCGGCAAGATGATTCATGCTTTCCATGACAGTAGAAACTGCGACATTTATGAATTGTTCATTGATACTTGTCTGTAGAGTTCCTTTTGCAGTATCTGTGATTTTAGATGCGATCGGATTTTTCTTTTCGTTCTCATAATAAGTTACCGATGGATGCGTCAGTCCATTCTCTGCAAATCCATAAAGACTTTTGCTGAAGTCTTTTCCGATAACGATCGCAGCATAATACTCTCCACTGTAGACACCGTCTAACGCTTTCTTTTCTGTTTCTACAAACTGCCATCCGATTTTATCATTTTCCTTCAGATTATCGATCACCGCATCACCCATAACAGAGGTTTCACCATCACTGGAAGTATAACCTTCATCAAGGGATACCACTGCTACAGGGATTGTTCCTGTATTGCTGTAAGGATCCCAGTTTGAATAGATATTAAACCATGCATAAAGTGATGGGAGAACACAGATTGCGAGGGCAATAAGAAGTGCCAGTTTGTTCTTCCATAATCCTTTCACATCACTTTTGAAAATTTTTATAACTGTATTCATCCTTTACTGTACTCCTGCTCATTTGTTCTGCTTAGGACGTGATCCTGTAAATTATCATTGCTTATATCTTGATAGTTCTCTTAGTATATATAGTAAGAAAGACTAATATATCCCACACCAAAGCTTTTATCCGCATCAAAATTCAGATATTTCGTACATTCTTTATTATTATAATAATAACTGCTGTAATCGTCGGAATGATATTTGTCATCGGCATCGCCCATCAGTTTAACAGCGTCTCGTTCGCTCATCCCTATAGAGATGCCTCCGTAAATATCCATGTTTGGATAAGACGTTCCCGCACCAAAAAGATCGTACGCAAAGGAATAGATCTCGCAATCCTTAATATCTTTTACGACGTCACTGTCATTTACGAATCCAACACCGATCCATAATCCCTCATAATCCGGGTTTTTTAATATAACTGACAGACTGTCGGTCTGATGCGGATTTAAAACGTAACCATCCGCATAGTCATACTCTGCAGTATTAAAAGTCCATCCATTTTCCTCTAACTCTCTGTAAGAAAACGGTAATGTATAATCGTGTCCGTCAAAATTAAAACTCATATTTTCCCAGGAATCTTCCGGCAGCAGATCAGAATCTGAACCTAAGCCGTCTATATCCGGCATAGCCGCAGACCAGTCGGCGGATTCATCTTGCGATGGTAATTGTGCTTCTTCACGGAACTGTGAAAGCAGATAAGGGTCTGTAAATATGGAAAGAAAAACAGCACCGCCTGCAATAAATAAAATCGTTGAAATAACCGTTATGATGACCATCCAGATCAGCTGTGCTCTGGCCCAGTTTTTACGGATTGCATCTTTTGGATTACTGCCCACAGCCCATATAATAAGCATGATCAGATTGACAACCGGGATCGCACAGAGCAAAAATGTAAGAAGCCATCTTCCGATATTCATATCAGAAGACTCCTTCTCTTCATATCTGCCGGTATCTGTCTGATATTGATAAGGTTTTCCATTGTAATAAGTTTGATAGCTGTCTTTATCATAATAATTATCGTTCATAAAACTCTCCTTCTGCCGGTTAATTTAAACAAAATTTATAAATCACTTTGAGTTTACCACAATAATAGATAATTTACAAAACAATAAAAATGAGCCAAGGGAAAAACCCCTGGCCCATTTGAATTGTCAAAAAATTTAATT
>CAKQXQ010000074.1 GCA_934292805.1 uncultured Roseburia sp.
TTTCTCTTTTTTGCCTCTTCCACAAATCTTTTCTTGTCAAATATCTCCAGATGAAGCTTCTCTGCCAAAGCCTCTGCCACTTCATGTCCGCCACTTCCACACTGTCTTGCAATTGTTATTTTCATAATGATCGCCCTGCCCTTTCCTTATGTTTTGATATTAAACTTTGCTTATCAGCTTTCACCAATGCATTGTCATATACAAAAGAATGTACGCTACGCAAACATTCTCTTGTCTTGTATTAAAAATTCCCCAGAAAGTATATAACACTCTCTGGGGAATTTCCAGCATTTCTTTTATTTTGCAATATCAAGACGAACCAGCGCCTTGCGAAGTGCAAACTCTGCACGCTTCACATCGATCGCCTCGGTCTTATTTGCGAGACGTTCTTCGGCACGCTTCATTGCTGCTTCAGCACGACCTTTATCGATCTCATCCGGCCATTCTGCAATCTCTGCAAGAAGGGTTACTTTATCTGGCAGAATCTCTGCAAAACCGGAATGCACTGCTGCGATCACATCATCTTCACCTGTCTTGTGAATCTTCACAACACCCGGTGCTAAAACGGTGGTCAGCGGAATGTGTTTCTTGTATACACCAATCTCACCAACAGCAGTTGTAAATTCGATCATGTCTCCCTCACCTTTATAAAAGATTCGATCCGGAGTGATGATCTCTACGGTAAAAATCTTATTTTCCTCTGCCATAATAATCCTCCACCTTAAGCGTTCATACGAGCGCGTACTTCATCGATGCTTCCTGCATTTAAGAAGTAACTTTCTGGAACATCATCATGTTTTCCTTCCAGGATTTCCTTAAATCCACGAACTGTTTCTGCGATCGGAACATATTTTCCTTCCAGACCGGTGAACTGTCCTGCTACGAAGAATGGCTGGGATAAGAATCTCTGTACCTTTCTCGCACGGTTAACGACAAGTTTATCATCCTCTGATAACTCGTCCATACCAAGGATTGCGATAATATCCTGAAGTTCTTTGTATTTCTGTAAAATTTCCTGTACACCACGGGCAACTTCAAAATGTTCCTGACCAATGATACGTGGATCAAGAATACGGGAAGTAGATGCCAGTGGATCTACGGCTGGGTAAATACCTAACTCTGCAATCGAACGCTCCAATACGGTTGTTGCATCCAGATGGGCGAATGTTGTTGCCGGAGCCGGGTCAGTTAAGTCGTCGGCTGGCACATAAACTGCCTGTACGGATGTGATGGAACCGTTCTTTGTAGATGTGATTCGCTCCTGGAGCGCACCCATCTCTGTCTGTAAAGTTGGCTGGTAACCTACGGCTGAAGGCATACGTCCTAACAGCGCGGAAACCTCAGAACCTGCCTGTGTGAAACGGAAAATGTTATCAATGAATAAAAGTACGTCTTTTCCACCCTTATCACGGAAGTACTCTGCCATGGTAAGACCGGTAAGAGCAACTCTCATACGTGCTCCTGGTGGCTCGTTCATCTGTCCGAACACCATGGTTGTCTTATCAATTACGCCTGATTCTTTCATTTCATAGTAAAGGTCATTACCTTCACGTGTACGTTCTCCTACACCTGTGAATACAGAATATCCACCGTGCTCGGTTGCGATATTGTGAATCAGCTCCTGGATCAATACGGTCTTACCTACACCGGCACCACCGAACAATCCGATTTTACCACCCTTCTGGTATGGGCAGAGAAGGTCAACGACTTTGATACCTGTCTCTAGCATTTCCTGAGAAGTTGCCTGCTCTTCAAAAGCAGGTGCTTTTCTATGGATAGGCCATGTCTCAACACCCGTTGGTGGATCAATCTCGTCAATAGGATTTCCCAGGACGTTGAACATACGTCCCAGGGTGTTCTCACCAACCGGAACACTGATTGGAGCACCGGTAGCGATCGCATCCATTCCACGAACGAGTCCATCCGTGGATCCCATGGCGATACATCTGACAATATCATCACCCAGATGCTGTGAAACCTCTACTACAAGTTCTTTTCCATCTCTGGTAGGAACCTTGATAGCATCATTGATCTCAGGCAGGTTGCCTTCTGTGAATTTGATATCCAGAACGGCACCAATAATCTGGGTAATTTTACCTATATTATTTGCCATGCTTAATTCTCCTTGTTGTTTTATTTTTGCAATTATCTATTATATTTCCCTAAGGTACGCAGATTGCGTACAACGGGCACTAGGAAATCGCTGATGCGCCTGCTATGATCTCAGTTAATTCCTGAGTGATAGCTCCCTGACGCGCTCTGTTATATTTCAGAGTCAAATCGCTGATCATATCTTCTGCATTACTTGTTGCAGAATCCATTGCCTGCATTCTTGCTCCATTTTCACTTGCTACTGCTTCTACTAATGCACCATAGAAAAGACTTGTGACATACTTCGGAATGATCATATCAAGTGCCTCTTCTGTATTCGGTTCATAGTTCATAAGAATATTGGAAGTATCATCTGCTGCTTTATCCACATCGATCTCTACAGGCAGCAGCTTAATGAGTTTTGGCTCATGGCTGACCGTATTTTTAAAATGTGTGTAAGCGAGATAAATCTCACCGATCTCTCCATCTGAAAAAGATTTTAAAATCTTCTTACAGAGAGCTGATGCATCCGCATAGGAAGGTGACTCGATCATTTCTGCATCCTCAAATGCGATCTGATATCCACGACGTTCTAATGCTTCACGCCCCTTACTGCCGATTGCATAAATCTTCGCATCCTCTTTCGGGATTCCGCTTCCGGTGACAAGTTTTACAATATTCGAATTGTAGCCTCCGGCAAGTCCACGGTTAGAGGTAATGACAACCACTGCCTTCTTCGTAGTCTCTCCGGATTTTAAATATGGATGATTAATGTTTCCGGACTTTGCAAGCATAGAGCTGACAGTCTGATACATATAATTAAAATATGGATTCGTCTGTTCTGCTCTTCCCTTTGCTTTCTGTAACTTTACAGTAGAAACAAGTTTCATGGCTTTGGTGATCTGCTGCGTACTCTGTATGCTGCCTTTTCTTCTTTTAATGTCCTTCATTGAGGCCATAAGAAAAACCTCCCTCCGCCTACTTTAAAAAGTCCGCTTTGCATTCTTCGATTGCTTTTACAAGTTTTGCTTCTGTCTCATCACTGATGACTTTTTCGGTACGGATTGCCTCAGGCACTTCCGGATACTTTGTATCAACATACTCAAATAATGCTTTCTCAAAATCAAGGATCTTCTCAACCGGAATGTCGATCAGATACTTCTTCGTAGCTGCATAAATGATCATAACCTGTTTTTCAACTGGCATTGGCTGATACTGTGGCTGTTTTAAAACTTCACGAATTCTTTCACCCTGTGCAAGCTTCTCAGTAGTATCTGCATCCAGCTCGGAACCGAACTGTGCAAATGCTGCAAGTTCACGGTACTGTGCAAGTTCCACACGGATAGGTGCTGCGATCTTCTTCATCGCCTTGATCTGGGCAGAACCTCCAACTCGTGATACGGAAAGACCTGCGTTGATCGCTGGTCTGAAACCGGAGTTGAACATCTCTGTCTCCAGATAAATCTGACCATCTGTAATGGAGATTACGTTAGTCGGAATATATGCTGATACGTCACCTGCCTGTGTCTCGATAATCGGAAGTGCTGTTAAAGAACCTCCTCCTAATTTGTCAGAAAGACGGGCTGCACGCTCAAGTAATCTGGAGTGTAAGTAGAATACGTCACCCGGATAAGCCTCACGTCCTGGTGGTCTCTTAAGAAGCAATGAGAGTGTACGGTATGCTGCTGCATGTTTACTCAAATCATCATAAACAATGAGAACATCCTGTCCTGCTTCCATCCATTCCTCACCAATCGCACATCCTGCATATGGTGCAATATACTGTAATGGTGCTAATTCACTGGCTGTTGATGCAACAACTGTAGTGTAAGACATTGCACCAAATTCTTCTAATGTCTTAACAAGGGAAGCAACGGTAGAAGCTTTCTGACCGATTGCAACGTAAATACATTTTACGTTCTGTCCCTTCTGGTTAATGATCGTATCGATTGCGATCGCTGTCTTACCGGTCTGTCTGTCACCGATGATCAGCTCACGCTGTCCACGTCCGATCGGAACCATGGAGTCGATCGCCTTAATACCTGTCTGCAATGGTGTATCTACAGATTTTCTGGAAATAACACCGGATGCAACACGTTCGATCTGGCGGTATCTGTCTGTTTCAATAGGTCCCTTGCCATCGATTGGCTGTCCTAATGCATTGACTACACGTCCTAACATAGCGTCCCCGACTGGAACTTCAACAACTCGTCCGGTTGTCTTTACAGTATCACCCTCGTTGATATTCTTCTGGTTACCGAGCAATACGGCACCAACGTTATCTTCCTCAAGGTTTAATACCATTCCATATACTTCGCCAGGGAACTCTAAAAGTTCGCCCTGCATTGCATTATCAAGACCGTGAATACGTGCGATACCATCTGCCACCTGAATAACGGTACCAACGTCAGCTACTTCTAACTGCGCTGCATAACGTTTGATCTGTTCTTTAATTACGGAACTTATTTCTTCTGGTTTTAAATTCATGAAGCGCATTCACCTGCTTTCAACTGTATTTTGGATAACTCGCGTGTCAGATCATATAATTTGGTTCTGACACTGCTGTCAACAACTCTGTCACCGATACGGATCACCATTCCACCGATCAGTGCAGGATCCACATCATAATGCATTTCAAATTTCACATACTTTGTTGTCTCTAATAATCGTTTTTCGGTCGCTGCCTTCTGTGCGTCGGATAATTCCATTGCAGAAGTCACATATGCAGTTCCGATGTTCTTATATTCTTTTACTTCATTGATGAAATAATTGAATACACTATCCACCTGTTCAAAATGTCCTTTGTCTACGATCATTCGAAGAAGCCCTACAAGCTCTTCGGAAACTTTTCCTGTGAAAATATCTGTTACGATCTGGATTTTTTCTTCTTTTACGATTTTCGGATGACTCATTAATTTGAAGAGTTCTTTGTTTTCTTCAATGGCGGTCTGTGCCGCTTTGACTTCATCCAGGAACTCATCAAGCTGGTTTTTCTCCAAAGCTACCTCAAACAATGCGTCACCGTATGTTTTTGATACTAGCTTTGCCATGTTGATTCACCCATTTCTTTCAATGTCTCTTCTACCAGCGTATCCTGAACTGTAGCATCAATATTGGCAGCTACAACTTTTGCAGCCATCATAGATGCAACTGTGATCATTTCCTGTTTTACCTCATCCATTGCACGTTTCTTGGAAAGCTCTGCTTCCTCGTTCGCTCTCTGGATGATCCGAGCAGCCTCTTCCTTGGCTTCGTCCACAATTTTGGCTTCGTTCTTCAAAGCTTTCTGGCGGGCTTCACTTAAAATCTGTTCTGCCTCTTTATCTATATTTTTCAGCTTGCCTTCATACTCTGCCTTTAATGCTGCAGCATCTTTCTTGTCTGCAATTGCTGTATCAATATCTGTAGCGATCTTCTCCTGTCTGTCCTTAAGCATCTTGCGGACCGGATTGAACAACAGATATGACAGAGCTAAAAACAGGAAAAATATTGCGATTGCAAGAAGCACGGTATCATGCAAAAGCTGGAAATCCAGATTAAAAAGTCTTGTCATTTCTTCCAAGGTCTGGCCTCCTTTCCGTTTATTTTACCTTTTCTCATCCCTCTTATACTAATGGTTTTACGAAAAGTAATAACATAGCGATCAACAAACCATAAAGACCAGTTGTCTCTGCTACGGCCTGACCTAAAAGCATGGTTGACATAATATCACCCTTTGCACCCGGGTTTCTACCAACAGCTGCTGCTGCATGTCCTGCTGCGATACCCTGTCCAATACCAGGTCCGATACCTGCGATAACTGCTAAACCAGCTCCGATTGCTGAGCATGCTAAAATTAAATCCTGTCCTGTAATGTTCATATTGAATCCTCCTTGTTTTCCGTAGGAAAATGCGAACCCCCTGGTGAGCAGAGGATTTAGCCTCCTTGTTTTCCGTTAATTACTCTTGTTCGTAATTCTGGCTGATATAAGTCATTGTCAGCATACAGAATACGTAGGTCTGAATTGCTCCTGAGAACAAATCAAAGTACACATGAAGTGCTGCCGGCCATATGATCGCGATCTTGCTTAATAAACCATATACAAGTGCCATCATAACCGTTCCTGATAATACGTTTGCAAACAAACGTAATGACAGGGAAATTGGTACCGCAATCTCACTGATCACATTGATTGGGAACCAAATAGGCAGCCATGGTGGTAATGGCGAACACATATCTACCCAGATCTGTTTCAACGGCAGATTTTTGAACTGCGTGATATGGATCAGGAAAAATGTAATAAGACCAAGTGC
>CAKQXQ010000075.1 GCA_934292805.1 uncultured Roseburia sp.
GTGACAGGATTCGAACCTGCGACCTCCTGGTCCCAAACCAGGCGCTCTAGCCAAGCTGAGCCACACCCCGAAGGATCATTTTCAACGCTTCTCTAATCGAGAAGTTTCGGTCACATCCGCGACGCAAGAGTTATTATATATGAGTGCAAAGAAATTGTCAACACTTTTTTTAACATTTTTTTATATTTTTTTTGAATACCTATAAAATGCCTATAAAATGGCCATTTTACGCCATTTTATAAGTATTTTATTTCAAATTCTGCATCACCGTTTTGGTCTGTTTCCATAACGATGTAAGAAGGTCTTCTGCCTTCCTGTCTCGGATAAGAAAGACTTCCCGGGTTCATCACAATGATATCCTTGCGAATATCTATAAGCGGTCTGTGCGTGTGTCCGAAGATTACAATATCGAAATCTCTTCCCTGTGCCATACGTGCAATCTCTTCAATTCCCGTATTGACATAATAATAGTGTCCATGCGTGATCAGTACCTTGTATTTTCCGATCTGCAATTCCTTCTCACGTGGAAGGTCTGAAAAGAAATCGTTATTTCCTGCAACGATCTCTAACGGACATCCCGCCTGTTTTGCTATGTAATCTTCATATCCTTCCGCATCTCCAAGATGTATGAGCAGATCTGCCGGAGACTCCTGCTCTAAAACCCTGGACAGATTGTCATGTTTACCATGCGTGTCACTGATGATCAATATCTTCATACTGCTTCCTTTGCCAGTTTTTCTTTCATTGCACGTAATGCTTTCCCCCTGTGACTGATCTCGTTTTTCTGTTCCTCAGTTAATTCTGCTGTTGTACATCCGTATTCTTCCACGCAGAAAATCGGATCATATCCAAATCCGTTTTCGCCGGCGATTTCATAGCCGATATAACCTTCCATGGCTTCTCTTACGACCATATCCCTTCCATCCGGAAGAACTGCTGCAATCGCACATACGAAGCGTGCGGTACGTTCTTCTTTTGGCACTCCTGCAAGGCGATCTAAAATAGCCTGGTTTTTGATCGTATAAGAAGTATCTTCTCCAAGATAACGTGCAGAATAGATTCCAGGTTCTTTGTTCAGGTAATCCACCTCAAGTCCGGAGTCATCTGCCATTACGATTGCCCCAGGTGCTTCTTTTGCTACAGTCCTTGCCTTGATCAGTGCATTCTCCTCGAATGTTTTCCCATCTTCTACAATATCCACCGAAATCCCGGCATCTTTCATGGAAACAATCTCGCAGTTTAAATCTGCAAGAATGTCTTTGATCTCTCTCATTTTTCCGGCATTTCCGGTTGCAAATATAATTTTATTCATTTTCCTGTCCTCTTTTTCCAATTTTATCTGATGCTGACTTAAATGCTTATCTTTTTACCTGTTTTTGCTGAATGCTTTGATACACAGATTGCATTCCTCGATATTTGTTACGTTTTCCCAGTCAAATCCATTCGCACTGATATAGCCTTCTCCATCATCCAGAATAACATTCTTCGTCGCACGGTCTGCCGCATATTCAATTGCTAACGGATGCACTGCACCCGGTGTACGGATGAATAGAACGATTGCATACTGTTCTCCTTTGTCAACTGCGATCTCTCTATCAAATGGGATCGTATAATAACCTGCACTGCTTAGCTTTCCGGAGGCAACCTGTACCATGTTCGTCAGGGAAGTTTCATCCTTGAAATTCTTTACCACATAAAGCTGGTACTCTGAATCTTTTCCTGTCGCATAAAATCCGGAAGCTTTGAGCGTCTCATCTGACTCTGCTGTAAAAATATTGGCTCCATAGATGCTTTCTTTGTTATATCCAAGCTGTCCGACCCAGCCACACAGATCGCTCTGGTAAATATTATCATAATTGTTGCTGTCTTCGATCTTTGTATACACGACGTTGTGTGTACCTATATTCGTGTCATAATAAGAAATATAGAAAATACCGCCATCTCCGAATGAACTTCCCCAGCTGTTCTGGCAGATGAATGCACCATCTCCTTCAAGATCCACTGTGAAATTTTCTTTGGAATAGCTGTCATCCCATCCGATGATCACTACATCATGATTTGGTTTTTCTGTACCGATATAGCAGTATGCACTGGTCTCATTATTATAGTATGCAGACTTTGACTGTGAGCTCTTTAAAGAATTATAAATCGATGTCTGCACACCACCATACTTAAATACAGCCTCTTTTATCTTCTCATAATCTTTTCCATCGATGATCTGCATTTCCTGCACATGCTTTACTGCTTTCAAATCCGGATTGGTCTTTCTGTCTCCATATGGATCGTCCTTTTCGTATACCGGTCCCTTCCAGGAAGCCAGATACGCCATTCCCATCGTATACTCTCCGCCGTCATCCTGCGACAGATTAAATCCGTTATTTAATGTCATATGATCCACAGAAAACTGATATTCCTGTTCCGGCAAAAGAACGGATTCCATTGCACTTAATGCTGCAAATGACCAGCATGTTCCATATGTTCCCTGATTACGTATTTCCGATACTCTCGCTTTATCCCTGAGATCGTATTTTGCAGGAATAATTGTCGTATTCTCGGATATATCTGCTGCCTGTGCCTTATTTTCCGAAATATTCCAGCTATAAGAATAATCCAGGTAATTGGACAGATCATTCAGACTGACATAATATGTCTGATCCTCTTTGGAAAATGGTGACACGATCGGTTCTTTCCTGCCATCTACTTCCACTTTATCCTGATTTAAGGAAAAAGAGAGTTCTTTGTTATGTTTTTCTACAAGAAGTGTATCCTCATTGTATACATGTGCGCTGCAGTTTAATGCATCCCGCAGCAATGTTACCGGAACCATGATATTCAGATTATAATCCATATAAAATGGATACTTCTCGTTCGTATATTCTTTGTTGTCGATCACTACTGAGAGCCGGTTCTCATTCACACTCTGTGCGATCAGTGGATTCCATGTATCCGCATTCAGTTCTGCACCACGAAATGGATTGACCGACTGATATTGCTCACTGAAGGTATTAAATTTCAAAAATAATGTCACTGCGAGCAGTGCTGCAAAGACAATGTAACGTTTGGAATACCTCATTCACTCACATCCTTATGTTTTTTCGGAGGTTTTGGCCCAAGGAACTGATAAAAATAGGTTTTTAACATTCCATTATATATCTTTCTGTTCTTATCTGCCTTCCTTCCGATGTATTTCTCTGTGTCCGCATAACTTGTGATCATAAACATTGACCAGGAATCCAGTCCTGCATACGCCTGTCCGATCTGTGTATACAATGCCGGAAGATCTTCCTTCTCCTCCAGACGCTCGCCATATGGCGGATTTGTAATGATAAATCCGTATTTCTTCGGATGGCTTAAATCTGCAACCGCACGCTGCTGGAAATGGATCATATGGTCTACCCCTGCACGTTTTGCATTCTCCCTTGCAGCTTTTATTACTTCCCCATCAATATCATATCCCTGGATATCGACCTTTACGGAAGTATCGATCATATCTTCTGCCTCTTTTACGCATTCATACCACAGCTTTCTATCAACAAGATTGGTCCACTGCTCTGCTGTGAATTCCCGGTTCATTCCAGGTGCTATATTGGCTGCGATCATAGCTGCTTCTATCGGAAATGTACCACTTCCGCAGAATGGGTCTACGAGGATCCTGTCTTTTCTCCAAGGTGTCAGCATGATCAGCGAAGCTGCCAGTGTCTCAGTAAGTGGTGCCTTACTGGTCATCGTTCTGTATCCACGTTTATGTAACGAATCTCCTGACGTATCAAGTGCAACTGTCACTTCATCTTTCAAAAGGAAAATACGCACCGGGTATGGTGCTCCATCTTCTTTAAACCAGTCTTTATGATACTTTTGCTTCAGGCGCTCCACCATAGCTTTTTTCGCAATAGACTGGATATCAGACGGACTGAATAACTTACTGTTGATCGAAGATGCCTTTTTAACCCAGAACTTGCCATCCTCCGGAATATATTCTTCCCATGGAAGATTCTTGATCCCCTGAAAAAGTTCTTCGAATGTCGTTGCCTTAAATCTGCCAACCTGGATCATTACACGTTCTGCCGTGCGTAAAAAAATATTGGCACGGCAGATTGCTTCTGCATCACCCTCGAATGTAATCCTTCCGTCTTCCACTTTTGTTATTTCATATCCAAGATCATAAATCTCTCTCTTTAAAACTGCCTCAAGTCCAAAATGACATGGCACAAGTAAATCAAATGTTCTCACTGAATTCTCCTCTAAAAATTGTAATCTCTTTTTATATTATCTGTTCCATTTTGAACTGTCAATTGTATTTGAATTTTTGTGTGATAACAATTCCTGCATCGCTTTTGCCCCGCCGATCACGGTATATACCTCATACCCTGCCTTTCCCAGTTTCCTCGCAGCTAACAGGCTTGCACTTCCATATTCACAATATAATAGAATCGGTCTTCTTCTGGAAAACTGATATATATAATCTTCGTCTTCTTCGTATGGTATATTGACTGCACCCGAATAATGATATTTCCTATATGCCTCCCTTTCCCTGATATCTACGATCACCGGTTTCTTTTTCAAGCATATATTTGAAATATCCTTCGGATAAATTGCATAAAATGACATCTGATCCCTCCAGAATTTTATTTTCCTGTTGAAAAAAAAGAAGCAGGCTACATTTTCTTTTTGTAGTCTGCCTCTTTTTTCTTTTGTAATCTCTTTCTACATCTTATGCCATAAAAGCAAATCTGTGTTATCTGTTATCTTTGCAGCAATCCAATCCCTCGTCAGTCATCCGATCCGATTCACTGTCTTTTCTCTTATTTGAGCTGCAATTACGGATGCTTTTGTCCTTGGCACCTTTACACTGCCCCTGATTCTCTTTTCTGCAGCCATTTTCACCGGAATTTTGTTCATAACTATTCTTGCACTTATTCTTTGCCATTGTGATTCTCCTTATACTGTGATCATTTTTGATGCACTTATCGTGCGAGTTTAGTATCTGAAAAATTTCTGTAAAATATGCACCGATTCGAGTTTTTAAATTGCTTTTTAAAAATATATAAGCTATACTAAGCGTGTGATACGATGTATCACAGGTTATACCCCTTATAATTATTTATACTCCCCTCAGAAAAAGCCAAGTGCAATGCACCTGGCTTTTTCTATGACTTATACAACTTTCACTTTTCTCTGATATTTATACGTTCTGACCATATTTATAAACTGTCCGTCCAGCTTATAGAACATAATCCCAATGGATACGGATATTACGATATTGATTGGAATTGCAACATACCATGGCATCGACATAATCTTTCCTCCAAGTTTAAAATGGTAATATACCATCTGCACAAGAAAAATATGATACGACGCCTGTCCAATCAAAGTCAGCAGCCTTCCGGCACTTCCCGGGATCGTCAAATGATAAAATTTCCTGAAAAATAAAACTATAATTGGAAAAATATAAAATGCAATCGGCATAGCCGTTGTTTTCCAGTAACCAAAAATAACAAATTCTTTATCTAATCCATAAACTGCAATGATATAGGACATTCCGATAAAAAACATACATATAAGCTGTCTTTTTTTCAGTCTGTGCTCCGGATGCAGATACAGATAGCATCCAAATGCGATCAGTAAGAGATAACGTCCGATACTCAGTCTGTAATAATACTTATCCATATCAAAAACAATTACGCAGATCTCAAATAAGAGGTTTGCCATTCCCGAAAGAAAAATCCCCCATTTTGCACTCCGTTCTACCATTTTATATATAATCGGAAATATTACAAGCAGCTGTATCATGATCGGCACATAATAGCTTCCCGGACCATATGCCCCTAATACAAAGATACGAAACGGATTAATATTTTTATCTTCCACTGCGAGAATTGCAATTTCAATCAGGCAGACTGTAAAAAACGGAACTAAAAAACGGATCAGCTTCGATTTCAGGAACTTCCACTCATACATTTTTCGGAATTTTCCGTTTGTCTTTTTCTTATTGGACATTGCAAAATTATATCCACTGATAATCATAAACACGGGAACCGCCATATTGATCAGCATTGTGAAAAATGGAGTTGACTTGTCTGACCAATCGTAATGCGTGATAATTACCATGATCACACATATCGCTTTTAAATAATCTAAGAAATCAATTCTCTCTTTCTTCTGATTTATTACTTCACTCATTTTCTTACACTTCCTGGTGTTGCCACACTTCAACCTCTGCTCTATCATTCTTATCACATAAAAACAGCCCCAAATCCCTGAAAGTTCAAGGATCTGAGACCATTTGACATACGTGCGCGAGAAGATTCGAACTCCCGACACCTTGGTCCGTAGCCAAGTGCTCTATCCAGCTGAGCTACGCACA
>CAKQXQ010000076.1 GCA_934292805.1 uncultured Roseburia sp.
ACCTACCTTCGGTGCTGAAATTGCATCCTGCATCGTGCTCCGCTGCATTAATGAGATCTTTCTCCCCGATACCATTGAAAAAGATGCAACCACAGTGATAACTCCCAATCCACCGGTCTGGATCAGAAGCAAGATCACTGCCTGGCCGAACGCCGACCAGTAACTTCCTGTATCCACGACTACAAGTCCTGTCACACAGACAGCTGATGTCGCAGTGAATAGAGTTTTATCAAATGGTGTCACAACTCTGGCAGAGGATGAGATCGGAAGCATTAAAATGAGTGCTCCAAGTAATATCACACCTGCAAATCCAAATGCGATCATCTCAAAAGATGACATTTTCTTTTTTTTACGGACAAGTTCCGGCATATCAGTTCTCCTCTTTTTCTGATGCTTTCATTTTATTTGTGGAACTGCATATTATAAAGCTTTTCATAAGTTCCTTTCCTAGCCATCAGTTCTTCATGTGTTCCTGATTCTTCGATACCTTCCTCGGAAAGTACCAGAATCTTCTCGGCATTTTTTATTGTGGAAAGTCTGTGTGCGATCACAAAAGTGGTACGGTTTTTGGCAAGCTTCTCCAAGGAATCCTGTACTACTTTTTCACTTTCATTATCAAGTGCTGAGGTTGCCTCGTCAAAAATGAGGATCGGAGGATTTTTCAAAAATACCCTTGCGATCGACAGACGCTGCTTCTGTCCTCCGGAAAGCTTAATACCACGCTGTCCGATATCTGTCTCGTATCCGTTCGGCAGGGACATGATAAACTCATGTGCATTGGCGTTTTTTGCTGCCTCGATCACTTCTTCCCTGGTTGCATCCGGTTTTCCGTAACGGATATTATCATAAACCGTTCCGACAAACAGATAGACATCCTGCTGCACCATACCAATATGATCTCTTAAACTTTTCAGCGTCACATCGCGGACATCGATTCCATCAATCCTCACTGCACCGCCTGTCACATCATAAAATCGTGGAATAAGAGAACAAAGTGTACTCTTTCCTGCTCCTGAAGACCCGACAAGTGCCATATATGCTCCTGCCGGAACATTCAGACTGATATGATTTAATACTTTTTCCGTATTCTCTTCATACTGGAAAGAAACATCGTCGAATGTGATATCACCTTTTACATCCTTAAGTTCCACTGCATCTTTTTTGTCTTCAATATCCGGCTGGATAGCAAGGATCTCCTGAAAACGTTCGAATCCACTGTATCCATTCTGGAACTGCTCTGTGAAATCAATGAGGGTGCGGACCGGATCTGTAAAAACACTGATATAAAGCACAAACGTCACAAGATCGCTGACATTTATCATTCCTTTGGCGATTAAGATCGTTCCGGTTAAAATAACACTGACCTGGATAAGCGTTGTAAATGCACCAAGCCCTGCCTGATAACTTCCCATATAAAAATAGCTGTTCTTCTTTGCTTTTAAAAATCCATCATTTCCATGTCTGAACTTTTCATTTTCAATCTCTTCATTGGCAAAAGACTTTACAACACGGATCCCGGATAAATTATCCTCGATCTGAGCGTTAATGTCTGCGATTTTCACACGGTTTTCCCGGAATGCCACACGCATTTTACGGTTTAAAAGAAATGCATAAGCAAGCATAAACGGAAGGATCGCAAATGCTGCAACAGCCAGCATCGGACTGATATTGACCAGAATAATAAATGCACCTGCGATTTTGATCACGGAAAGGATGATATTCTCCGGTCCATGATGCATCAGCTCACTGATGTCAAAAAGATCCGTCGTGATACGGCTCATCAGCTGTCCTACCTTCTGATCATCATAAAACGAAAATGATAATTTCTGATAATGTGCAAAAATCTCCGCACGCATGTCATATTCGATCCTCGCACCCATAACATGCCCATAATTGCAAATGTAAAACTTGCTGTAGCAATCCACTGCTACCAATACCAACAGTCCGATTCCAATATATAATGCCTGATGAAGAATCTCTTCCGGCTCATGGTACACCAGATTATATGTTACATACCGGACTACTAACGGGATGATCAGTGCAACTGCCGCAGACAGCGTCGCAAAAAACATATCTGTCCAGAATACCCGCATATATGGTTTGTAATAAGAAAGCATTTTCTTTATATTTCCACTCTTTTTCATAAATCCTCCTGCCCTTGTTTTTTTCGAAGCATAATATAAGACTGATACATTATCCTGTATCAGTCTTATAGAAATATACACTGTTTAATTTTAGACTCAAATAACAAATTGTCAAGAGATTCCTTACTGTGCATCCGGTGCTTGGGACACATCGCTTCCAAAATATTTTACAGAAAGCTCGGATAATGTTCCATCTGCCCGCAATTCTTCGAGTGCCTGATTGATCGCAGCACGTAAATTGTCTGATGCAGCACCCTTACGAAGAGGAATGGCTACTTCGGAAGCATCATCCGTAAGTGCTGCGATTTTAATTTTTGCATCCGGATGTGCCTTCATATAATCATAATATGTCAGCTCTGCATTTAATGTTGCATCGATCCTGCCTGATAATAATAATTCAAATGTCTGATTTAAATCATCTACTCCTGTCACATCTGCACCATACTTTTCTGCTAATTCTGCATATGTGCTGGAAATTGTATTGGCTGTATGTTTTCCATTCAAATCTTCAAAAGACTGAATCTCTTCATTATCTTCTTTTACAATAATTGCTGTGCGGTTATAAGCATATGGTTCTGTAAAATCATACTTTTGGGCACGCTCTTCTGTAATATCCACACCGTTTACTACAATATCATAGCGTCCTGCATCCATTCCTGCGAAAAGTCCATCCCATTCGCCTTCGACGAAGGTTGCTTTCACACCCAGCTTTTCTGCGATCGCCTTTGCAACTTCAACATCATAACCAACCAGCTCATCATTTTCGTCATGATAAGTCCATGGTGACCATGTTCCTTCCATTGCAACTACGATTTCTCCCTTTGCTTTTATCTGTGCAAGCTGGTCATCCACTGCTTCTGCACTGTCTGATCCTGCTTCTGTTACATCAGTACTGTCTGTTGTGTTTTCTATGGTACCTGCTGCATTGGAATCTGTATTCTGTGCCTTACTGCCACAGCCTGCAAGTGCAAATGTTCCTGTCAGCATTGCTGCTGTTAAGATCACGCTTACGAATTTCTTCTTCATAATATGTTACTCCTTTTTTACGCTATATTCGATAAACGCGGTTTCCCGCTTTTATCCTGCTATGCTTTCTGGTTCTCTATTCATAATGCTGTAAGAACTCTCTTGTTCTCGCTTCTTTTGGATTTTCAAAAATCTGTTTTGTCTCTCCTGCCTCTACGACCTGCCCCTGCTCCATAAACAAAACCTTTGTGGAAACATTTCTCGCAAAGCGGATCTCGTGTGTTACAACAAGCATGGTTCTTCCTTCTGCCGCAAGCTTTCTCATTACTTCAAGTACTTCAATTGTAAGTTCCGGATCAAGTGCAGACGTCGGTTCATCAAAATAAATGATCTCCGGTTCTGTCGCAATGGCTCGTGCGATCGCAACTCTCTGCTGCTGTCCACCGGACAGCTGATCCGGATAATAATCATATCGGTCAGAAAGCCCTACTTTATCAAGAGCTGCCCTTCCAATTTCTCTGGCTCTTCCTTTTGGCATTTTTCTTGCAATGACAAGACCCTCTGTCACATTCTCTAATGCCGTCTTATTTGCAAACAGATTAAATCCCTGAAATACAAATGCTGTTTTTTTACGGATCGCTGCGATCTCCTTTTTTGATACCTTTGCAAGATTTATATGTTCTCCATCAAAAACCATCTCACCGGCATCTGATTTTTCCAGAAAATTCATGCATCGTAAAAGAGTTGTTTTTCCGGCACCGCTTGGTCCTAAAATCGCCACAACATCTCCCTTTTCCACATGAAGATCCACCCCTTTTAAAATCTCTGCACCATCAAAATACTTCTTTACCTGTTTTACATCTAACATGCTAGTTTCCCTTCTTTCCATAGAAAGCCAGCTTCTTTTCTCCAAAATTCTGTAACTTTGTCAATACCGTACAGAACATCAGGTATATAAAACCAACTTCTAAATACAATGCCAGTGGTTCATATGTTCTTGCAACAATCTTCTGTGTTGCCATAAACATCTCCGCAACTGTAATATTTGCTGCAAGTGAAGTATCTTTGACCATCGAGATCAGAGAATTGCACAAAGATGGAAAAGCGATACGGATTGCCTGCGGCAGCACAATTCTTCGCATAATCTGCATATAAGACATTCCTACACAGTATCCGGCTTCCATCTGTCCTTTAGGCACTGCCTCTAATGCTGCCCGGACTACTTCTGCACAATATGCACCCTCATTAATAGAGAATACGATCACAGCGGATGGAAATGGCGGTAATACAATTCCAAGATTCGGAAGTCCGTAAAAAATTACAAACAGCTGGACTAAAAGCGGAGTTCCACGGATAATCCATATGTAAAATCTGGCAAATTCTTTCAATATTTTTATATTTGCAAACTGTACCATTGCCAGTGCAACTGCAATGATCATAGCAAACGTAAAAGATATCACAGTAAGCGGGATTGTGACCGACAGACCCGGTATCAGAATTTTCGTAAAAGAATCTGTAATAATCTGAATTAATCGCTCACTCATAAATCTTTTCGCCTCCTCGTTTAATTCCTACTAAGCACGTGTGATTTATAGGATAACATATTTTGTTATTCATCGTCAAATTTTATTTTTTAACATTTTCTGTTTTCAAACCCATACACCCATTTTCCCCGCAAAAATAAAACAAGAAAAATGACCGAACTAATACTCCAGGTCAGCGGATACGCCCAGAAGATCACGCGGATATCCGGAATAAAATGAACCGTAACCGTGATATAGCTTACTCGGAACAGACACCATACGCACAGCATGACAATCATCGGAACCGATGCATTGCCTGAACCACGGAGTACTGCGGCGATACAGTGTGAAAATGCCAGCAGAAAATAGAATATCGCAATCGTTCTCGACTGCATAACTCCATAATGTACTACATCCGGTTCACTGTTAAAGGCTGCAATAAGCACCGGTGCGGCTGTATAAATCACAACTCCGATCAATTCTGCAATGATGATCGAACAGAGAACGCCAAATCTCGCTCCTTTTTTTGCACGGTCATATTGCTTTGCACCAAGATTCTGGCTGACAAAGGTAGTAAGTGCCATTGTAAAACAGGTAACCGGCAAAAAGGCAAATCCTTCAATCTTGGAGTAAGAACCGCAGCCTGCCATCGCCATTTTTCCGAATGCATTGATATTCGTCTGCACAAAAACATTTGCAATGGCGATCACAGAATTCTGAAAACCGGACGGCACACCATTTTGAATGATCTGCCACAGCATCTGTCTGTCAAAACGGATTTTATTTAACTGAAGCCTATATTCTTCTTTTACCCTAAGCAGATGGAGCAGGCATAAAAACGCACTGATAAACTGGGAAATATCGGTTGCAAAAGCCGCTGCTCCTACTCCCATACCAAGACCTGAAATAAAGAAAATATCAAGTACTACGTTAATGCATGAAGAAATGATCAGATAAATAAGCGGATGACGGCTGTCACCAACCGACTGTAAAATCCCGACAAAAATATTGTACATGATCACTCCGATAGAACCTGCAAAATAGGTTCGGAAATATGTAATTGATTCTGGAAGCACATCCGAAGGTGTCCCCATCAGCACCAGGATCTTCGGTGCTAAAATCATGCCAATCACCGTCAATGCGATTCCCGCAGCCAGGCCAAACGCAACCGTTGTGTGGATCGCCTTTTCCAGATTTTTTCTATCCTTCGCCCCATAATATCTTGCTATAACAACGCCTGCACCCATTGCGATACCATTGATAAATCCGACCATCAGAAAAATCAGATTGCCGGATGAACTGACTGCAGCCAATGCATTACTTCCAAGATAATTTCCTACGATCAGTGAATCTGCTGTATTATATAATTGCTGAAATAAATTTCCAAGAAACAGTGGGATTGCAAATAAAATAATTTTTCTGGAAATGCTTCCATCTGTCATTCTTGTTTTATCTTCTGTTCTCATCATTACTTCCTCGTATCTTTTTCTTCTCCGTGCTCTGTCTCCAATAATAGGCACTATCTATAGTATAGTTTTTATTCGTGTAAAATCAACAAGTTTTGAGTATTAAGAGATTTGGATTGAACAAAATCTGGAGTTACATAACTAATGCTGCTCCATATAATCAATAAATTCCGGTGTCTTAGACCAGTACTTAATCCCCCAATTTTC
>CAKQXQ010000077.1 GCA_934292805.1 uncultured Roseburia sp.
ATGATAATGATCCCAGATTTGTCATTCAGAACTGGATGCGAAACAGAAATACAGTTGAGTTTTTGGCTGTTTGGGAGGAATTTCATAATCCGGATTTTAACCGTGTGCAATTCGAGGCGGTTAGAAGTGAGGCTGGATTAAACAGACAAATGCTATTGGAATAGTATCAATAGCAGGCAGATGGATGGGTAATGTGCAGATTTACGGAAAAAAGTCTCAGTATAAGAAAATCTGACAGGTTTTTTGCAGATTATTTTATACCGGGACTTTTTTTGTAACGTAAATCACTCCGAAGTACACCTGGTATTTTCTGGACATACCAGAGAAAGAAGGAGATATATTTTTATCGAAATCGTCCTAAAAATGTTGACAATATAGCTTTTTCTATGTATGGTATAAGTAGAATGTTACAAAATTAACAATCTGGTCATACCAGAGAATGAGCATACGAGATGAAAGCTTATTCTGATTCAGAACATGGAATGGGGGAAAAATGAAGGAATTTAAAGTAATCGAAGTAAAACGCAGTATTTTTGAGGATAATGATGCAGATGCAAACAGACTTCGCGAGGAATTGAAGGAAGAAGGAACTTTCTTATTAAATCTGATGTCTTCACCTGGAGCAGGCAAGACAACAACCTTAAAACGTACGATCGCTATGCTGAAAGATGAGCTTAAGATCGGTGTCATGGAAGCAGACATTGATTCCGATGTGGATGCCCGGGCGATCACAGAGACAGGAGTGCGTGCCATTCAGATCCATACCGGTGGCATGTGTCATCTGGATGCGGATATGACAAGACAGGGGATCCGCGAGTTCGGAACGAAAGATCTTGATTTTGTCGTATTAGAGAATGTCGGAAATCTTGTCTGTCCGGCGGAGTTTGATACCGGAAGTACCAAGAATGCAATGATCCTTTCCGTTCCGGAAGGAGATGATAAACCACTAAAATATCCGCTCATGTTTTCAATCTGCGATGTCGTATTGATCAATAAATGTGACACACTCTGTGTTTTTGATGACTTTGACAAAGATGCGGTAAAAGAACGGATTCTGAAATTGAATCCAAAGGCAGAGATTTTCTTTGTCTCTGCAAAGACAGGGGAAGGATTTGAAGACTGGGCAAACTGGATCCGACGTGAGGTAAAGGCATATCAGGCTTAGGGAAGAGGAAGTTCCTTTAATCAATTGGATAATTTATAAAATAGAATCAGGAGAGGGAAAGACTATGGCAGATCCATTAGGAAATTATGTACCGGAATTTATTGAGAAAGAAGTTGAGAGAGAATGTATCGTAAAGCTGGCAAAGATGATCACAGACCGTGTACCACAGAAGCTGGGACTGAAGAAGATTACAAAATATGACCCGGAATACTGGGGACTTTCTGCAATGTGTACCGATGAAATGGCAGAGATCGCACTGAAAATGGGCGTACGCAAACCAAAGACATTAGAAGAGATCGCAAAACTTACAGGAATGGAAAGCACACATCTGGAAGAAGTGTTACAGCAGATGGCAGTCAATGGTGTGATCGAATACAACTGGGAGAATGCGGAACACAAGAAGCAGTATGTACTTCCGATGTTTGTACCGGGAAGTGCAGAGTTCGGTAACATGAACCTTCAGATGTTAGAGGAGCATCCGGAGGTCGGACGTTTCTTCGAGCGTATGAGCCGACTGCCGCTTGAGAAAGTGACACCGATGGTACCGGAAGGCGGAGCAGGGATCGGTATGCATGTCATCCCTGTTGAGAAGGCAATTAGTATGGAGAACCAGTCGATTTCTATTGAGCACATTTCACACTGGCTGGACAAATACGAAGGAAAATACGCAGCAAGCCCTTGTTCCTGTCGTCGTTCGCGCCAGACATACGGAGAGGGATGTGCAGATGATCCGGAAAGCTGGTGCATCGCAGTTGGAGATATGGCAGATTATGTAGTCGAAACCAATAAAGGCGGACGTTATATCACAAGAGAAGAAGCACTGGAGATTTTTGAAAAAGCAGAAGAAAACGGTTTTGTTCATCAGATCACGAATATTGACGGTGAGGATAAGATTTTTGCAGTCTGCAACTGTAATGTCAATGTCTGTTATGCACTGCGTACGTCACAGCTTTTCAACACACCGAATATGTCCCGTTCCGCCTATGTTGCAAAGGTTGAGACAAAGGACTGTGTTGCCTGCGGACGCTGCGTGGAATTTTGTCCGGCAGGTGCAGTAAAACTGGGACAGAAGCTCTGTAAAAAAGATGGCTCCACAGTACAGTATCCGAAACATGTCCTTCCATCTGAGAAAAAGTGGGGACCGGAAATGTGGGATGAGGATTACCGTGATAAGAACCGCATTAATTGTTATGATACCGGTACAGCACCATGTAAGACAGCCTGTCCTGCTCACATTGCGGTACAGGGATATCTGAAAATGGCAGCACAGGGAAGATATCAGGATGCCCTTGCATTGATCAAGAAGAACAATCCGCTTCCGGCAGTCTGCGGACATATCTGCAACCGCCGCTGTGAGGATGCATGTACAAGAGGAAGCATTGATGAGGCGATCGCGATCGATGAGGTGAAGAAATTTATTGCAGCCCTTGATCTGAATGCAAAGACACGTTATATCCCGAAGAAAGTGGTTCCTTCCGTCAGAGGATATTTTGAAGAGAAAATAGCGATCATCGGTGGTGGTCCTGCAGGATTATCCTGTGCATTTTACCTTGCCGAAAAAGGTTACAAACCAACTATTTTTGAGAAAAACGAGCGTGCCGGTGGTATGCTAGTTTATGGAATCCCTTCTTTTAAACTGGAAAAAGAAGTAGTGCAGGCGGAGATTGACGTGATAAAAGCAATGGGTGTTGAGATTAAAACCGGTGTGGAAGTCGGAAAAGACATCACATTAGAGGAACTCCGTGCACAGGGTTACAAGGCATTCTACGTAGCGATCGGATGTCAGGGAGGAAGACTTCCGGGTATTCCAAACGACACAGCAAAAGGATGCGAGACAGCAGTCGATCTGCTCCGTGAGGTGAATGAAAAGGAAACCTATGACATTAAGGGAGATGTTGTTGTCATTGGTGGAGGAAATGTTGCCATTGACGTCGCAAGGGATTCCAGACGTTGTGCGAAAGAAGATACAAAGATCCGTATGTTCTGTCTGGAAACAAGAGAGACAATGCCAGCATCTGTAGAAGAGATTGAAGAAGCCGAAGAAGAGGGTATTCTTATTAATCCGGGATGGGGACCAAAAGAAGTACTTGTGGATGAAAATGGCGAGGTCAGAGGAATTGTTTTGAAAAAATGTGTATCTGTAAAGGATGCAGATGGACGATTCAATCCGCAGTATGACGAGAATGAACTACTGACAGTCGAATGTAAACATGTATTCTTCTCTGTCGGACAGTCGATCATCTGGGGAGATCTGTTAAAGGGAAGCAAAGTTGAACTCGGACGTGGCAACGGAGCAGTAGCAGATGCACTGACCTATCAGACAGCAGAAGCAGATATTTTTGTCGGTGGTGATGTGTATACCGGGCCGAAATTTGCGATCGATGCGATCGCAGCCGGAAAAGAAGGGGCAATTTCCATTCATCGTTTTGTACAGCCGAACTCCAGCCTTACGATCGGCCGTAACCGCAATGATTTTATTGAACTTGATAAAGATGACATCAAAGTGGAAAGCTATGACAATTCCAGCCGTCAGATACCGGGATACAACGATGCAATCGATAAGAAGCGTTCGTTCCGTGATGCGAAGCTTATCTTTACGGAAGAACAGGTAAAAGCAGAGACAGCAAGATGTCTTGGCTGTGGAGCTTCTGTTGTGGATGAGAATAAATGTATCGGCTGTGGTATCTGTACAACGAAGTGTGAATTTGATGCGATCAAGTTACATAGAGATCTGCCTGGATGCAGCAAGATGGTTCCAAGTGAAGATAAGTTAAAATACATACTTCCAAATGGAGCAAAGCAGGCGATCAAGATCAAATTCTGCAAGAAGTCTTGAAGGACAATTAAGGAGAAAGTGGAATGCACGAATTAGGTATTGTAGTACATGTGATGCGGATGGTAGAGGAAGTTGCCGAAGAGAATCAACTTACGGAGATTAAATCCGTAACCTGCGAAATCGGGGAAGTGAGCGGCGTTGTGCCGGAATACCTGACAGATTGCTGGGGCTATGCAAGAAAGAAATCCGAACTTTTGAAAGACTCAGAATTGAGAATAGAGATCATACCGGGCGTGACAGTATGTGAGGACTGTGGAAAGACATACTCCACAGTCCAATATGCCAAAATATGTCCTCATTGTGGCAGCAGTGCGACGTATCTTCTTGAGGGAAACGGATTCAGCATTAAGGAGATTGAAGGAGCATAATGGACATTAAATCAAGCACTGGATGCACTTGGAATTCAGGGAGATGAGAGAATAAATATATCAGAACAGCTGGAAAAATAAAAAAAGTATAAAAGTGATTGACATATATAGACTGCCGATATAATATATAGATAACCGATATATAGAATATCTATATATTAAACATAAAAATGTTGCGAAATGCAGCAGATGCATAGAGCACAGGAAAGAGAGGAACAATTTATGGCAGTCGATAAGTCACTGATATCGGGAAGCATGACGATGCTTATTTTAAAGCTTTTATCTGAGAAGGATATGTATGGGTACGAGATGATCGATACATTGCGGCAGAAGTCCGAGAATGTATTTGAGTTAAAAGCAGGAACACTTTACCCGCTTTTACATGGACTCGAAGAGAAGGGACTCCTCACTGTGTACGAGAAAGAATGTACCGGGAAAGTCCGCAAGTATTACAGCATTACCAGAGAGGGAAAGCACCTGTTAAAGCAGAAGCAGGAAGAGTGGAAAGAATACCAGACTGCTGTGACCAATGTATTGGCAATGGAGGTGTGACAGATGGAAGAATATTTGAAGAATTTGTTAGACCAGATCCGTTGCAAAAAAGCACATGCGGCAATCCGTGAGGAATTAGAAAGCCATATATCCGATCAGATCGAAGACAATATGGAAGCCGGAATGACAAGAGAGGAAGCAGAGAAGGCGGCTGTCTGTGATATGGGAGACCCAGTGACGACCGGAATTTCGCTGGATCAGATACACAGACCAAAGATGGCATGGCAGATGATCGTGCTTATGGCAGTGATCATGCTGGCAAGTGTCTGGATCCACTGGAAAATAGGAATGCCAAGGGCATGTACACAGATCATTGCAGGCTTTTGTGTGATGCTTTGCATGTATCATCTGGATTATACGCGGATCGCAGCAATGGCAAAATGGATTGCAGCAGGAATCCTTGCAATCGGTATCGGATCGTTGTTCTTTGGACTGGCGGTTGGCGGAACGATTCGTACCGTCTGGTTTGGACGTTTCGGCATCTCGATGTTCTCCTTTTTGATGCTGTATGTTCCGGTGTATGGAGCAATCCTGTATTCCTATTATGGAGAAGGATACCTGGCACTGGTGAAAGCGGTTCTGTGGGCAGTGCCACCGCTTTTTATCGCATTAAGACTGCCAAGCCTTACTCTGTTTGTGATCCTGTTCGTATGCATGGTGAGCCTTCTGATACTTGGTATTGCAAAAAACTGGTTTCAGGTGAACCGGAAGGGCGTACTGACGGTGATTGGAGCAGTATTTCTGGTTCTGCCGATGCCGGGCATCCTGTTGATCGCAAATGCGCCTTATCAGATAGACAGGATCCGTAATTTTCTGACAGGAGATGTCGAGTGGAATTATGTGACACGCGCCTTAAAAGACTGTTTTGCGAACAGCATCCTTGTAGGAAATGGAGTGGAGAAGTTAAAGACAACACTTCCGGATTATAACAATAATTTTATCCTCGCCTATCTGACGGGAACTTACGGTTATATCGCCTGTATCGCA
>CAKQXQ010000078.1 GCA_934292805.1 uncultured Roseburia sp.
ATAATGGAGAACACATGCACAGAAGGTATCTCCGGCTCCGGTTGTCTCAATTGTATTCTTCTGTATAAAAGGTTTCACTTCTACAATAAGATCTTTATAATAAGCACGGCTTCCTTCCCTGCCCATGGATACAAGGATCAATGGAATATGATATCTCTCAAGGATCCAATGTACACCCTTTGTGAAATCTTCCTCTCCGGTCAGCCACTGGATCTCATTATCAGAAATCTTTAAAATATCACACTGTCCCAATCCGTAAAGCACCTGCTCTTTTGCTTCGTCTAAGGAGTTCCAGAGCGGCTCGCGCAGATTTGGATCAAAAGAAATGACAGCACCTGCTTCTTTTGCAGCACGAATAGCTTTTTTTGTAGCATTACGTACACCTTCGTGTGTCATGGACAGTGTGCCAAAATGAAAGATTCGTGTTCCTTTTATTAACTCTTCCGGGACTTCTTCTTCTGTCAGCATCATATCAGCACCGGGATTTCTGTAAAACGAAAAATCCCTGTCACCATCCGGATAAGTATGTACCAGTGCTAACGTCGTATGCACGTCATCATCTTTCTGTAAACCTGATGCATCAATCCCGACTTCCATAATCGTCTGTTCCAGTTGTTGTCCGAAAAAATCATTTCCTACTTTTCCGATAAAAGCTGTCTTATGTCCGAGTTTTGTTAACATTGCCAGTACGTTGCACGGTGCACCGCCCGGATTTGCTTCAAATAATGGATTTCCCTGATTACTGATCCCATTTTCAGTAAAATCAATGAGTAATTCGCCTAAAGCTACAACATCCATTCGTTTTCCTCCAATCCTGATAGTAGTTTTTGTTCTATAATTTTACTATATCATACTTTTCAACATTTATATGCATTTTTTTATCACTGCAGAAATAGATTTTATGATAAACTGATGATCCATTTTTGCTTTTTGAAAACAATCAGTGATATGAAAAGCCTGAAGATTTCTTCCGTGGTCAGTAAGGTATACACCCCAACAATCCCCCATCGGAATACATATGCAGCCAAAATGCACAACGGGATTCCGATACACCATGTTCCAAAGATATCAATGACCATAATCAGTCTGGTGTTGCCCCCGCTTCTTATCTTTATCTCACCAAGCTGGCTGATCATAATCTGATCCACAATAGAAAATGATGACTGGAGCATGCTTTGCAAGGTAACAGGTATTGCTATTTTACATAAGGATCTCACAAATTCAGACATGGCAGTACCTCGTACCTTCTCTGCTTACCATTGTATCATCAAAACCGATAATCTGCATGTCATCTGGGATGTTAACTCCCATTTCCTGCAAAAACCGCATCATATCAAGTGCATAATAATCTGACACTGCAAAAATTGCTGTGATCTGATTCCTGGAAAGCTCTGTAAACTTATTTTCGTAAAAGAGCCGCCTTTCTTTCCGAAGCTTGGGAATCTGCCAGAACAGTACTTCTCCCGGAGCAAAAGCTTTGCGAAATCCATCAATACGTTCTTTATTCCACATAGATGCAAAGACAGGAATTTCACTGATATCCACTGTGGTTTTTATCATCAGAAAATACCCTTTTTCATTTACTTCATGTGATAGTGCATTTAAAGATGACATTACAAATCCGTCTTCCAAAACTCTTCCTTCATACTTGATGTGATCATTTATTACAACACCGATAATTCTGGAATTATTTCTTGCAAGCAAAATACCTGCCATATTTGGGATATATCCTGTCCGTTCAATCTCCTGTTGAACTCTTTTTACTGTATCATCTGAAATTTTAGCGGTTTTGCCGTGGATCACATTTGAAACTGTCGCTGTACTAAGTCCAAGTGAATCAGCAATATCTGTAATCCGTACCCTGTTTTGTGCCATAATCATTCCCTCTTTTTGCTCTTGCTCATTCTAATTATATAGTACAGATGAATCGTTGTATCTGCAATAGTTAAACGCATAACCCATGCCAAAATTCAAAGGATATTTTTGTATTATTTTGCTATATATCTATATGAAAAAACGAGTAACAAAACAAGTTTTTCTCTTGTTTGTTACTCGTCCAATAAATAATGATATTTTTAATCAAATAAAGTTCCTGCGTGACCTTTTAAAGCAGGCCTCTCTCCAGACAATAATAATAAATACCGTCCTCTTCTACAGGTCTGCAGATACCGTCAGCCTTTGCCTTGACTTTTTCATGTGCATTGCCCATTGCAATTCCGGTTCCGACAGCTTCTAACATTTCAATATCATTTCCACCATCACCAAAAGCAATAGCTTCGTCCTTTGTAAATCCATAATAGTCAAGAACTGCATTGATCGCAGTTCCTTTTCCACCATCGTCAGGAATAATATCGACAGCCTTATCCCACCATGTAGTGATCTGGCTATGCGTTGTTCCCTGTAATATCTGTTCATATTCGGTTCGGCTGCAGGCACACATAATCTGATAAATATCTTCGTTACACAATTCCTCGAAATTGTCTGCAATTATCATCTTCTCACTTCCAAATGCAAAATACTGTTCCAGATCTTTATCTGTACCATTAGCAACAATAAAGTGCTCATTGCTGATCGCAGCTGCACGATTCATCTTTTTGAGATTTTGGATGATCTGATTTTTGTCCTCTTTTAGAATTGGGTTTTTAAAGATAATCTTATCACCTGCTTTGACATAAGAACCGTTAAAGGTTAATAGCGCATCAAATTCAATCCCCTGAAAATGTGGAACGGACAGATAACCTCTGCCTGTTGCAAGGCATAATAAAACATTATTCTGACGAAGTCTTTCTAACGCTTCCAACGTCTTGGCAGAGGGCTCTTTACTTCCGATTTTTAATAATGTTCCATCAATATCAAAAAAAGCTATTTTTATCATCTGAGAACATTCCTCCTGTAATTTATAGATTACTTACAGATAGTATTTTAATATATCTGATTATCGGTTCACAAAGTTAAGTATCATTACAAGAATGAGCATGTGGACCGGATAAAATGCATAACAGAGATACTGGAATGGTTTACTGTGATATCCCTGACGTCCACGATACAGCCAGATTGGCACTAATGCAAGTAATGCTAGCCCCTGCTGGCAAAGTTCAAACTCTATTCCGAAGAAACGGACCGGATACATTAATCCGCCAAGCAATTCCACATTCACCCAATAAAGAGCGGCAATTTGTCCAAGCAGGCACCACCATTTGCGTCCTCGGAAAAAATAGAAAATAAAAACGGTCAGTACACCGATTCCATAATAATCCACCATTGTTAATGTTCCGAGTAATCCGCCGGCAATCGTAACCAGTATGGCTGTCAGTACAAAAACAGGTGTTTTCTTTTTCTTTCGCACTGTTTCCATTATATGGATTCCGAAAAGACCAAGGATAAATGTCCAGATTACATTCTGGTGGACCGGATAAAACCAGGTTCCGCCATACATCAGGTCAAATGGTATTTCGGATAATAAGGCAAAAATAAATAATCTTGTTAAGTACTTTTTGAAATTATGAGTATGAAAGTAGCCTTCCACCGACATAAATGCGAAAATCGGAAAAGCAATTCTGCCAACACAGGTCAGCCATTCCTGCGCAGGAAGAAGTGTTGCCCAAAGGTGGTCCATCAGCATAAGCGTCATAGCAATGATATGTAAAGTAGCTGTGCTGATATCAAAATGGCGTGATGTAGATGAATTTAATTTGATTGACATAAAGTATCTCCTTAAAGAAGTAATTCTCAGGCGTTTTTATCAACGATAAACATTGCATCGCCAAAACTGAAGAAACGATATTTTTCTTCTACTGCGGTCTCATAGGCTGCCAGTACATGTTCTCTTCCGGCAAGTGCGGATACAAGCATTACCAGTGTGGATTCCGGCAGATGGAAATTCGTGATCAGTGCATCGATGACTTTGAACTGATATCCCGGATAAATAAAAATTTCAGTCCAGCCGCTTTTTTCTGTGAGGAAACCATTCTCATCTGCAGCAGACTCTAAGGTTCTGGTGCTTGTTGTTCCCACTGCAATAACACGGTGGCCTTCTTTTTTCGCTTTATTGATCTTATCTGCTTCTGACTGTTCGATTTTATAAAATTCAGAATGCATATGATGCTTTAATACATCCGTTTCCTTGACCGGACGGAACGTTCCGAGTCCGACATGCAGTGTTACTTCTGCGATTTCTACCCCCATGTCACGCACCTGCTGCAACAGTTCCGGTGTGAAATGAAGCCCTGCTGTCGGAGCTGCAGCGGAACCGTCATATTTGGCATAAACTGTCTGGTAACGGTTCTTATCCTGAAGCTGATGTGTAATGTATGGTGGCAGCGGCATCTGTCCAAGACGGTCTAATATTTCTTCGAAAATCCCTTCATAATGGAACTGTATGAGCCGGTTGCCTTCCTCAACAATGTCGACAACTTCACCGGTCAATATTCCATCGCCAAAAACAATTTTTGTTCCGATCTTGCATTTCTTACCTGGCTTTACAAGTGTTTCCCAGATATCATTTTCTTTTCTTTTTAAGAGAAGAATCTCGATTTTGGCTTCGGTACCTTCCTTTACGCCATAAAGACGTGCAGGTATCACCTTTGTATTATTAATGACAAGGCAGTCACCCGGTCTTAAATACTCTACAATATCCTTAAAATGTCTGTGTTCCACTTCTCCTGTGATCTTATCTAAAACCATCAGTCTGGAGCTGGAACGATCCTCCAATGGATCCTGTGCAATGAGTTCCTGTGGAAGATCATAATAAAAATCTTTTACGTCCATGATTGTTCTCCATCCATTATCTTTTTCTGTACATAACAAAGAGCCGCTGCTGCGACTCTTTGCCATGTTTCTATCATATTATGCACGAAGCTTGATATCAAGTGTTTTCTCTAAGTTCTTTAAGATTTTCTTGACAAAACCTTCCACTCTTTCCGTTGTGAATTCTTCGTCAGCCGGAGTAAATACAACTGAGAATGCCATGCTCTTCTTATCCGGTCCGAGCTGGATTCCTTCGTAGACATCGAATAATGTTACATCTGTGACATAATCGCAGGCCTCTTTGATACCATTTTCAATCTGTGCACAAGTAATCGTTTTATCTACAACAAACGCGAAATCACGTTTTTCTACAGCGAATTTTGGCAATGGAGTAAAGATCTGCTCTTTTCCATACCATTTTTTCAGGGATGCAAGGTCAATTTCCATAACGTAAGCCGGTACACGCATATCAAGGTCGTCCATGATCTCGTAAGATACCTTTCCAAGATATCCTACCTTTTCACCTTCGCAATAAATCTCTGCGGTCTGGTAAGGGTGAAGGAATGTATTCTCAGCTGCTTCATATGTGAAAGTAACATTCAGAGCATCTGCAACTGTCTCAGCAAATCCCTTTAAAGTATAGAAGGATTCGTTCTCACCGAATAATCCAACACAGAGAGTTTCTCTTTCATCCGGATATTCTGTAAGCGGAAGTTCCTTTGGAATGAAAATATTTCCAAGTTCAAAAATTCTTCCCTCTAAGATTGCTTTCTTCTGGTTTCTTGCCATCGCATGGAGCATCTGAGGAACCAGTGTTGTTCTCATAAGAGACAGATCAATATTGATCGGATTGATCAGACTGATCGCATGTCTTTCTTTTGCATCCTTTGGTAATCTTAACAGGTCAAGATCAGATGGTGAGAAGAAAGAATAATGGATTCCTTCATAAGCACCTGCTGCACAAAGTGCACGTTTGATTTTAAGTTCTGTCTTCTGTTTTAAGTTTAATCCACCTAATGTCACTTTCGCAGTCGGCATAAA
>CAKQXQ010000079.1 GCA_934292805.1 uncultured Roseburia sp.
TCAATGTTTTCCGGAATGACCGGTGGCTGCCAGTCTGTCATATTTTTTGTGATTTCTGCAATTGATTTCATCTTCGCGTTCGTCTCCTTTACTTGTCTGATTCCAATAACCATTCGATTGCCGGCTCTAAGTATTCGTTCCAGAATTTCCATTCATGGATTCCGGTGCTTTCTTTGTATGTAACATCTACTTTATTTTTCAAAAGAAAATCACGGAACTCATGATTTTCATTCAGTAAGAAATCTTCAGATCCGCAAGCCATGAAAATCGGCTGGATCTTCTCGCCTTTTTTCAGCCGCTCTGTCACCAGGTATTCCGGATTTTTTTCACTGGTCTCTAACTGCGTCAGATCACCAAAAACCTGTGTGTAATAATCATAGTCCGCGATTCCGTTATTAGCTCCCGGTTCCATGTCTTTAATTCCATTTACGATGAGTGCAGAGGATAAACCAAACATTTTTCCAAAGCGCTCCGGATATTTTAACGCTGTATGGATCGCACCAAAGCCACCCATAGACAATCCGCCGATAAAGTTGTCTTCCGGCTTATCTGACAGTCCGAATGTCTTCTGGCAGTATACCGGAAGCTCTACCGCCGTAAATGTCTCATATCCTCGTCCGGTACCTTTTCCGTTTAGGTAGAAACTGTTCTCACCAGCCGGCATCACAACTGCAAGGTTGTATTTTAAAGCCAGCTCCTGAATTAAGCTTCCTGTAAGCCAGTCCTGTGTACTTCCCGAAAAACCATGTAAAAGATATAAGGTTTTCATCGGTCTGTCATAATATGAATTGCCAGCCAGCATCTCCGGTGGTGCATCGTTCGGTAATATAATATGAAATGTAATAATTCTGCTGAGTGCCTGTGAAAAAGTATTCACCTGTAGTATTGACATGATTGTTTACCTCGCTTATTTTTCTAGTTTAAATATACTAGGTTTGTTTTCTAAATTCTTTCAAAAAAAAGATATATATTTTCATTTTTCGGTTTGATGTATTTATTTTGAATTTCTGATTTTATGTGCTAAAATATAATTGATTGTATCTTTATGTATTTACTGCATGCATGATTATTTAAAGGAGGTCTGAAATAAATGTCGCAATTATATGAAGCACACAACGATATTGTTTCGTTGCTTCCTGTAAAAATATACCGTCATAAGCTGGAAGGAAATTATATTTATTCTCCACTTCATTTCCACAGAAGTATTGAGCTGACTGTCACATTAACAGGAAATATTCGGTTTAATTCCGGAAGTAATAATTTCGATTTTAAAGAATCAGACTGGCTGCTCATTAACAGCTGTGAACTCCATTCCTGCAGATTTATTGCACCTTCTGATACTTTTACCGGGATCAGTATTTTATTTTCCCTGCCTTTTATTGAAAAATGGCTGGGGAAAGATCTGTTTTTTTATAATCCGTGTGATCCGGCACTGACTGAAAAAATCAAAAATCTCTCCCTGGATATCTTTAACATGAATCCATTAAGTGACATCTACAACTTTCTTCTCATGAGCAAAATTTATGAGATTTTAGCTCTGTTTTCCGTTAACTGCATTAAAAAGGATGTTTCTTATTCCATTCCAAGCGGGCAGGAAATAAATCTTGCCACTGCTTATGCTGACTATATTGAAAAACACTATCAGGAAGATCTATCGCTTACAGATGTTGCAGAGCACTTTCAATATACCTCCAGCTATTTTTCGAGACATTTTAAAGAAACTCTCGGTGTAAATTTTCTTTCTTATCTGAATATCGTCCGTGTTGGGCATGCTGCAGAACAGCTTTTAGGTGGTCAAACAAATCTGACAAAATGTGCTTTTGATAATGGATTTCCTAACATAAAATCTTTTATCAACACATTCAAAAAGCTGTATGGCTGTACTCCCGGTGGTTTTCTTACTTCTCTAAATGATTAGCCTTTAACACTGCCTGCCACAACACCTTCAATAATATACTTCTGTCCAAACAGATAGAATGCAAGCACTGGTAAAATGCTTAACAACAAACCTGCCATCATTGGTGCATATTCGGCTGTATGATTTGTAAGGAATGTCTTAATAGCAATTGCCAGTGTTTTTGTTTCCTGTTTTGTGAGGAATAAACTTGACATAAGGAAGTCATTCCATACTCCCATTGCTACGAATACTGTAACAGTAATAATAATCGGTTTTAATAATGGCATAATAATATTGAAAAACGTTCTTGTAAAACTACAACCATCTATTTTTGCTGCCTCATCCAATTCTTCCGGAATGCCTTCCGCAAATCCCTTATATAAGAATACTGCAAACGGAAGATTTAATCCTACCGCGATATATGCAACCATCATCAAATTATTGGAAAATCCAAGTTGTCCGGCATAAATTTTAACTAATGGGATCATATACACCTGAAATGGTGCAACCATTGATGCTAAAAATGCTGCGAATATAATTTTATTAATTTTCCATTTTTTCCGGGCAAAGAAATATCCTGTCATAGATCCAATGAGCATGTTTACTGCAACTGCTACAACTGTGATGACTGCTGTATTTCTAAGCGACGACCAGAAATTCATTCTCTCAATTGCAGTTTTAAAATTTTCAATATTGAATTCTTTTGGTAATGAGAATGGCGTTGTAATAAATTCGTTCGTCGTCTTAAATGAATTTATTACAAGTACGAAAAAAGGTACCATAAAGAAAATTAATATAATTAATGTGATAAAGAAAACCACTCTTCTTCTTGTCTTTGCCATTATTTTTCATCCCCTCTCTTAGTAAAGTAAACCTGTAACAGAGAAATTGTTGCAACGATCACAAATAATACAATTGCCTGAGCCTGACCTTTTCCAAACTCCATACTTGTAAATGCTGTCTGATAAATTTTATAAGCAATTAATTCTGTGGACTTATATGGTCCTCCTGCTGTCAGTGATAAGTTCATATCAAATGACATAAAGGTTCTTGAAATGGATAAGAAAATACAAATTGCTGTCGTATTACGAATTAAAGGTAATTTTACTTTCATAATTGTCTGCCATCCGGTTGCACCGTCTACACGTGCTGCCTCGATCAGTTCTTTTGGAACATTGGTTAAACCTGCAATATAAATTACCATGAGATAACCACTCATCTGCCAGGAGCTTACGATAATTAATGCGATCAGTGCCCTTGTAGGATTTGTCAGCCAAGATGTAGACATCCATTCGACACCCATACTCTTTCCAACTGCTGTTAATACATAAGAAAATATGAAATTCCAAATATATCCAAGAATAATTCCACCAATGATATTTGGGGTGAAGAAACCTGTACGGAACAGTCCCTGACCTTTAATTCCACTAGTTACAGCCAATGCAAGGGCAAATCCAATAATATTACTTGCCAACACTGTAAAAAATGCATAAATTACCGTTTTCACAAATGATGATACAAACGTCGCATCTTTGAATACATCTATATAATTCTGCAAGCCAACATAATTAATATGCATTGCCAGTCCATTCCAGTCTGTAAATGTGATCCAGATACCATAAATAAACGGTATAATCACTACTGAAATCCAAATGAATAGTGCCGGAAATCCAAAACCGGCAAACTGAAGAACATTAGTCAAATTTTTGTTTTTCTTTTTCGTCATGTCTTTCTCCTTAAAAAAGAAATGTGGGGAAGTAATCCCTCCCCACATCCTATTTACGTTCCATTATCTTGCTTCCTGTTTCTGCCAATAAGCATCTAATTCTGATGCAAGCGTTTCTCTGTCACATGCACCTGCAAGATATTCGCACATATATGCTCCGCATTCATACCAGATATCAGAAGGGCTCAGATTTGGTGTACCATAGAAATCATAAGTAAGTCCTTTAGCAATATAGTCAGCTGTTGATAATCCAAGCGGGCTTTCAATTGTCACATCAGCATTTTTATAAGGAAGTGCCTGTCCGCATGTCTTAGCCATTACCTGTTCTGCGGTCGCATCAGAAGTAAGATATTCAATAAATTTCACACCAGCCTCCTGCTGTTCTTCTGTATTCTGGCTTGCGTCTACACAATATCCTTTGGCATAAGATGTCGGAATGCTCTGATTAATCACATCTGATGCATCATCACTGTGTGGGATTGGTAATAATCCGAATTCAGCTCCATCTTCTACAATATCTGCAAGATATGTCCATGCCCAGTCACCCATAAACCATGTACCACATGCACCTGTTGCAAGTGCCTGTGCATCCATATTAACATCACCAACTAACGGATCTGCTTTGTTATAATTGTATTCAGCAAGAAGATCAAATGTATCCATATAACCATTAAATACATCATTGTCGATTTCTTTTGTTTCACCACTGATAATACTATTTACATAAGCAACTCTCTCGTCTGTTGATCCGATTGCAGCTCCATATGTCTGGCAAAGATAATGTGCTCCTACTGACCAGTTAACACCTGTAATACAGGTTGCAGCTACTCCGGTTGCTTCAATCTTGTCAAATAACTCTTTCAGATCTGATCTTGTTTTGATCGTAGAAGGATCAAAATCACCGCCTACCGCTGCATCACATACTGCTTTGTTATATAAAATACCAATACCTGCTGCTGTTCCAGGTGCTGCATATATTTTTCCATCAAATGTCATTGTTGCAAGTGCTGACTCTTCAATGTTATCCATTAAAGGTTCATTTGTAAGATCTCTCATTCGTTCCTGATTCTCATAGATATTAATCGGATCCATAAGGGATACTGTTGGTCCTTCATTACTTGAATATAAAGCCATCCATTGCTGTAACTGATCGTCTCCTGCTGCAATATATTCAACTGTGATTCCAGGATTCTTTTCCTCGAAATCAGCAATTAATTCCTGAAACATATCATCCTTTCCTGTTTCAGTTGTATAAAACGAAATAGATACGTTTCCAGCCTCTGCACCACCTGTCTTACCGGTTTCTGTGGAAGATACATTTGTATTTGCCCCACTGTTTCCGCATCCGGCAAACATCGTTGCTACCATTGCTCCAACAAGCATTAAACTAATCGTTCTTTTCTTCATGTTCTTTTCCTCCTTCATACATCCCTGTCTGTCTCCTAGGATGCTTTTATTATACTGTCACGCTTCACATTACTCTTTCCTTTTTTCACCTGTTCCATTGTCATTTTTTTACTTTTTATTTCATTTGTAAGATTACTTTTGTGCACTTTGCACATATTACTTTTATTTTTTCTATCAAAACGCCCAAACAAAAAACAGGCTGCCGCTAAGCGATTTAGAGTTGCTTGGCGGCAGCCTTACATATATTTATATTTAGATTAAATCCTTCTTGTCTGTCCGTCCGGTGCAGTTTCTGTAATCGCAAATTCGAATGTTTTCAGATCTGCCATCAGTTTTGCCTGATATCCGTCATTCTCCCATGTAAATTCCATCTTATTTCCATCTGAATTTACTGTGATCCGGCTCTCCTTCGCAAATGCAGGACAGGTACTGCGGAAGCGGAGAAGCTCTAACTGTCTTGCTACTACCGGCTTCTTTAAAGCCTCTTCCATCTGCTCTGTCGTAAGGTTTGTACGGTTGATCTCTTTGTGTCCGCCTGCTCCGGCACGCTTGACTGCCTCATGGTCATTCTTTCCTGCAAACAGATCCAG
>CAKQXQ010000080.1 GCA_934292805.1 uncultured Roseburia sp.
GACCGATACGGCCGAAACCATTAATTGCTACTCTTACTGCCATTTTTAATTCCTCCTAGAATTGTATAAAATATACTCATTGAAAACTATTGTTTCCAAGCTTTCTTTATTTTAACCAATTTCTGCATAAAGTTCAAGTCTTTTTCTTTTGATAATTTATGTTTGTTAATTTTTTGACTATAATCGCCTTTTCTTTTTCTTTTTCATCTATTTTGTACAAATACGAATACAATCTATTTTCTTTTCCCCAAAAATATCTTATTATTATATTTATATCTTTACCGACAGTCTTTTTTAATTTTAGCGTCCGGCTGCCTGTAATATCAATACCTGACAGGAAAGAAGGTAGTATTTCGAATGAATTTACATCAGACACCACTTAATCTCTGGGACACACATATGCACAGCCAGTTTTCCGGTGACAGCAGTTCCCCATTGGACTCCATGATCAATGTCTCCATAAAAAGAGGACTTGCCGGAATCTGTTTTACAGATCATCTTGACATTGATTACCCTGATGATCCAGATCTGTTTCTTCTGGATCTCCCTAATTACTATGCCTCTGTCATGGCCAATCAGAAAATGTATGCTGGCCGCCTCCCTGTTCTTTTTGGCATTGAGCTGGGACTGCAGCCTCACTTAGCTGCATTGCATCAGGATATTCTCTCCCAGTATCCGTTTGACTTTGTGATCGGTTCTTCTCATGTTGTCCATGGTATGGATCCTTATTTTCCAAAATTTTACGAAGGACGGGATGAAAAAGCTGCCTACCGCGAATATTTCGAATCCATTCTCGAAAATCTGGATGCCTTTCATGACTTTGATGTCTATGGACATATTGATTATGTTGTCCGATATGGTCCAACGAAAAATGAGAATTATGACTGGACGGAATATGAGGAAATTATAAATGAGATTTTAAAAAAACTGATCCAGCTTGGAAAGGGAATCGAGATCAATACCGGCGGTTTTAAATATGGTCTCGGACATCCGAATCCAACAGAAGCCATCATCAGACGCTATAAAGAACTTGGTGGTGAGATTATCACTCTCGGTGCCGATGCCCACTCCCCAGAGCATGTCGGATTTGATTTTGAAAAACTTCCACATATACTTAAAAATGCCGGATTTGAATACTATACTGTTTTCCGTCAAAGGAAGCCTGAATTTTTAAAACTATGACAGACTTGCTATTACCCGCCACTTAATGAGGTGGGAATCTTCTCGACTGAGATAAATCATTTCTTTCAAAATAAACAGAAGCACTGGTCACAAAAATTATGATCAAAAATTGTGAACCAGTGCTTCTTTTTTATTTTATCTTATCTTTCATTCTTATCTTTCATCTGCTCCCGGCATGTCCCATGCATTGTGATCTGTATGAAGCAGCATATGTGCTTTATGTGACAATGGTCTTTCCATATAATCCTCATAGAGCTTCAGAACATCCGGATTCTCATGTGAGAATCGGATCTTTGCATTCTGATCCAGGAAATACAGGTTTTCTCCACGTACCCCTGCAAGTTCTTCTCCGTCGTGGATTGGCTGTCCGCCTCCGCCAACGCAGCCGCCCGGACAGGCCATCACTTCTACGAAATCGTAATGCACCTCTCCCCTGTCAATCCGTTCTAATAATCTGCGTACATTGGAAAGTCCACAGACAACGGCTACTTTTACAGATGCATCGCCTATTTCGATCGTTGCTTCTTTCACGCCCTCCTGCATGCTGTTTCTTACAATATGGAATGCATCCGCATCCGGATTTCTTCCATTTACAAGATAATATGCCGAACGGAGTGCTGCTTCCATAACACCTCCGGTCGCACCAAAGATCACACCTGCTCCGGTTCCTTCCTGCATAAGTTCATCAAAAGGTGCCTCTTTCAGGTTCTGTGGTACGATATGTGCCGAACGGATCATACGGTCAAGTTCTCTTGTGGTAAGTACCGTATCGACGTCATGTCCTGCATACTCACCCGCAAAAAGTTCCATGTTTGCCTCTCCTTTTTTGGCAACACAAGGCATAATGGATACCGTATAAATATTCTCCGGCTTCACACCAATACTCTCTGCAAAATAGCTCTTCATCACAGCTCCAAACATCTGCTGCGGACTCTTCGCTGTAGATAACTGCGGTACCAGATGTGGGAACTGGCTCTTTACAAAACGGATCCATCCAGGACAGCAGGATGTAAACATCGGACGCACCTTTGTCTCGCCCTTCTTAAGGCGCTCCAGAAATTCATTGCCCTCCTCCATGATCGTAAGGTCTGCTGAAAATGTTGTATCAAATACATAATCCACACCCATTTGTTTGAGTGCCTGGACAATTTTTCCAACCGTTGCACTGTTTCTTTCGATTCCAAATGATTCTCCCCATGCTGCACGGACAGCCGGAGCGATCTGGGCAACTACTACTTTCTTCTCATCAGCGATTGCTTCCCATACTTTCTCTGTATCATCACGTTCTCTTAATGCTCCTACCGGACAGTGTGTGATACACTGACCACAAAGGGCACATGATACTTCATGTATCTTCTTATTATTAGCAACATTGACTGTTGTTCTTGATCCGGTTCCTGCGATATCCCAGATGTGAAGTCCCTGGACTTTATCACAGATCTGGATACATCTCATACACTGGATACATTTCTTGGAATCCCTGATCAGAGGGAATTCCTTGTCCCACGGTGTCTCTTCAAACCTCTCCTTGTACGGAAGGTCAATGATATTTAAGTCATTTGCCACTTCCTGCAAAGTACAGTTACCGCTTCGCACACAGATCGCACATTTACAGTCATGTCTGGATAAAATCATCTGGATGATCTTTCTTCTGTCCATACGTACTTTTGGGCTGTTTGTATGGATCACCATTCCTTCTTTGACTACATTATTACAGGATGTGATCAGTTTATCCATTCCTTCCAGCTCGACTACACAGACACGACAGGCTGCGATCTCATTAATGTCTTTCAGATAACACAGCTTTGGAATCGGGATTCCGTTATTCTTTGCAGCTTCCATTATTGTAGTACCTTCCGGCACACAAATCTTTTTATCATCAATTATAAGATTTACCATCTGTCTTCACGGCCTCCTTTAAATATTCCATATCCGAAATGATCGCAGCGCAGGCATCGTCCAGATTCCTGGAATGCCTCTTCCTTCGTCATGCAATGTTCTACGCCTTCAAAATCGCAGACTCTCTCACATGCCTCACGCTCTGTCATATTCACCCTTCCGCATGGCACACGGTCATCCAGTCTTGCTTCCGGAATCTGTACCTCGCTTGATATAATGTGATGATATCCTAAATATTCATCAATATTAGCGGCTACTACTTTGGCTGCTGCGATCGCCTTGATAACAGAAGCCGGTCCGCTTGCACAGTCTCCTCCTGCAAAAACTCCCGGAATATTTTCAAATCCTCCATGGCGGCCTGTAATGATCTTACCGCGTTCTACCGGAACACCAGCTTCTGCAAAATGCTGGGATTCAATATCCTGTCCGATTGCAACGATCAATGTCTGGCATGGTACAAAGATATCTTCTTCACCTGAAGGACGTACACTCGCTCTTCCGTCTTTGATCTTGCTGATCATCTGCGGAGTAACATATATACCGGTCACATGTCCGTTTTCATCGGAAACGATCTTCGATGGTGCCATCAGCGTCTTTACCTCAATGCCTTCTGCAACAGCTCCCTCAATCTCTGCCGGAAGTGCTGTCATATCAGCCACACGTCTGCGATACAGAATAGAAACCTTTTTCGCTCCCAGTCTCCTTGCCGTACGGACAGCATCCATGGATACATTACCACCACCGATCACTGCGACTTCCTGTCCTGTAAGATCAACATTTTCCTTTTTGCCAACTGTACGTAAAAACTGTACTGCAGATAAAACCCCTTCAGCCTGTTCCCCTTCGATTCCAAGCTTTTTGTCAGTACTTGCCCCGACTGTGATAAGAACTGCGTCATATTCCTCTCTCAGACTCTGGATCGTAATATCCCTGCCAATCCTCATTCCATACTTTACTTCTACACCGGTTTTTAAGATTGCATTGATATCATCATCCAGGCGGTCTTTCGGCAATCTGTAGTTCGGGATTCCGTAACGGAGCATTCCACCAAGTTCCGGAAGCATTTCAAATACGGTTACCTGATGTCCCATCAGCTGTAAAAAATAAGCTGCGGACAATCCACCTGGTCCTCCACCGGCGACTGCAACTCTTTTGCCGGTCTTATCGGCACATTTCGGCGGATCAACTTCCCCTGCAAAATCTGCTGCCACACGCTTCAAACCACGGATATTTACTGCATCATCGACAATATTCCTGCGGCATCTTGCTTCACATGGATGTTCACAGATAAACCCACAGGTTGCCGGGAACGGATTGTCTTTTCTGATCAGACGGATTGCATCTGCGTATCTTCCGTCATGTACAAGTGCAATATATCCCGGAATATCCACATGTGCCGGGCATAATGATACACAAGGTACCGGCTGCTTGCTGTGGCTGGTACAGCAGTCATGTAAAATATGCGATTCATAATCTTCCCTGCATCCGGTCAGGCTTTTATAAACCATATTAGCTGCTTCGTAACCGATCGCGCAATCTGAAGAGTCTTTGATTGAAACAGCCAGCTCCTCCATTTCCTTTAACGTGTCTATTGTTGCTTCCCCATTCATAACTTCCGTCAGCATTGTCTTAAGCTGCCAGAGTCCGACACGACAAGGTGCACATTTTCCACATGTCTGTGCGTGACATAATTCCAGAAATGCCCTGGTAAGATCAACAGGACATAATCCCGGAGGGCTGGATTCAATTCTTCGCTCCAGATCTTTGTATAACCCCTCAATTACAAGTTGTGCCCGGTCCGGTGCCGGGATTTCCAATCTGCTCATTTTCCCTCTCCTTTTCCTCTGTATATTCTGTTTATATTTATCAGAATTTTACAATTATCTGTAAATATTCAGAATAATTTACTGTTATTGTTATTTTAATAGATGGGGATATGCTTTTCAAGAATTGTTATTTTTTAGACAATAATGATAATTTTTTTCAAAATATGCGTTCTTTATTCCATATAAAAAGACAGACAATACTACACATACTCTGCGTGGTACTGTCTGTCTGATTTTGTGGTGCTTTTATAGGTTGTGAAGGGCAGATATAAGAGTTCTCTCACAAGGCAAATTTATATGTTAATGAAAAAGAAAAAAGGTACAAACGAAATATTATGTTTCTGTTCGCTGAACATTCCGATGGGCTTCTGAACAACAATCATGT
>CAKQXQ010000081.1 GCA_934292805.1 uncultured Roseburia sp.
ATGGAAAAAGAGATGATCGCATCCGGTTCCAAAGTATTATCCGGAGACAATGCGTTCAAGCTTTATGATACTTATGGATTCCCAATGGATCTGACTTCCGAGATCTTAGAAGAAAAAGGCTTCACAATTGATGAAGACGGCTTCAAAAAAGCGATGGAAGTGCAGAGAACAACAGCAAGAAAGAATCGTAAGACAACAAACTACATGGGAGCAGATGCGACTGTTTATGATGAGATCGATCCTTCCGTTACAACAGAGTTTGTCGGATACGATAAGTTAGAGACAGCATCTACGGTGACGGTACTTACTTCTGAGACTGAGATCGTGGAAGCATTATCCGATGGTGAGATCGGAACGATCATCGTAGAAGAGACACCATTCTATGCTACCATGGGTGGACAGCAGGGAGACAAAGGTGTGATCTACACTGCTGACGGTACTTTCAAAGTGGAAGATACGATCAAGTTATTAGGTGGAAAAGTCGGACATGTCGGTAAGATGACAAGCGGCATGATCAAGTCCGGTGATAAAGTTACTTTATCTGTTGACGCTGATCTTCGTGGCAAGACATGTAAGAACCATTCTGCAACACACTTATTACAGAAAGCACTCCGTGAAGTATTAGGTACCCACGTTGAGCAGGCAGGCTCTTACCAGGATGCTGAAAGAACACGTTTTGACTTCAGCCATTTCCAGGCAATGACTGCAGATGAGATCGCAAGAGTTGAGAAGATCGTCAATGACGAGATCGCAGCTGATTTAGAGGTATGCACAGCAGTTATGACTGTAGAGGAAGCGAAAAAGACAGGTGCCATGGCATTATTCGGTGAGAAATACGGTGAGAAGGTACGTGTTGTATCTATGGGCGATTTCTCCAAAGAGTTCTGCGGTGGTACACATGTAAAACATACAGGCGAGATCGCAGCATTTAAGATCATATCCGAAAGTGGAGTTGCTGCAGGTGTACGTCGTATCGAAGCTTTAACAGGTGATAATGTATTTGCATATTATAAGAATATCGAAGCTATGCTGGAAGAGGCAGCAAAAGCAGCAAAAGCAACTCCGGCTACTTTAGTTGAGAAGATCGGACATATGATGGCAGAGATCAAAGCTTTGAATGCAGAGAACGAATCCTTAAAGAGCAAAGCAGCCAAAGAGGCTCTTGGTGATGTTATGGATCAGGTCGTAGAAGTAAAAGGCGTAAAACTTCTGGCAACAGCTGTCGCAGGTGTAGATATGAACGGTTTAAGAGACCTTGGTGACCAGTTAAAAGGAAAGTTTGGCGAAGGTGTTGTAGTGCTTGCTTCTGAGGCAGATGGAAAAGTAAATCTTGTTGCTATGGCAACAGAGGAAGCAATGGCAAAAGGTGCTCATGCAGGAAACCTTATCAAAGCAATCGCCGGTAAAGTTGGCGGTGGCGGCGGTGGACGTCCGAACATGGCTCAGGCTGGTGGTAAGAATCCGGCAGGAATCCCTGATGCGATCGCAGAAGCTAAGAATGCTCTGGAAGCTCAGATTAAATAACAATTCAACATAAAAGGTAAAATTGTCTGAATTTTTCTAAATATAAGAAAAACTATTGACGTCAGCATTTTTTATGTTATAATATCTTATAGTGCAATGAAATTTACCCAAACAGTTGAATATGCACAATACGCAACTGGAGGGAGGTTAGGTGTGAGATAATGTCTAGTGTAATAGTAAAAGAAAACGAGACTTTAGATAGCGCTTTACGTAGATTTAAGAGAAACTGTGCTAAAGCAGGTATCCAGCAGGAAATCCGTAAGAGAGAACATTACGAGAAACCAAGCGTAAGACGTAAGAAAAAATCTGAAGCAGCAAGAAAAAGAAAATACAACTAATGTATGTGAAGCTGTCGCATAAGCGACAGCTTCTTTTTTCGGCAAAATTATTTTTAATACGAAAAGTTTACAATAAGGAAACAAAAAAATTACAATCTATACGATTTTATTGTTGACATTGAAAAATCCGTATGTTAAAATTTTTCTCGTGTGAAAATAAAATATCGTTTTTTCATGCAAATGTATGACCACCCACAGCAGTGGGGCAGCCTAACGGACAGGCGGGTCGGTTGCCGGTGTGGTTTGGGAGACCACGTTATTGATTGAGTTAGAAGCTCAAATTTTATAAGTTGATTACTTTATAATCAGTAAATCAGTGCATAAGCACATCATCTTGTGAAACGGTCAATAAGAGTGACATATATTTGCAACTGCAAAGCAGGCAGAGAAGTCTCTGAAGGGGACTGCCGGCAGAGATAGAAGCAGAGAGTTCTTTGAAACGGTATTTGAAATCGCCAATAGAGAAAATCAGATACATTTGAATATAAAGGACATAGATTGACAGGGATGATTGCGTGTGCAGTCGTCCTTTTTTTATAGAAAAGATACAAAGACAAAGGCATGGGGATTGAAATGGATAGAGAAAATCAGAAAAGAGCTCCGATCTATGAAGCTTTGGAAAAATTCAGAAAACAACGCGTGGTACCGTTTGATGTGCCGGGACACAAGAGAGGAAGAGGAAATCCGGAGCTTGTGGAATTATTAGGAGAGAAATGCGTCGGGATCGATGTGAATTCGATGAAACCGCTGGATAATTTATGCCACCCGGTTTCTGTTATCCGGGATGCGGAGGAGCTTGTGGCAGATGCATTCGGAGCGGAGCATGCATTTCTTATGGTCGGAGGAACAACATCTGCAGTACAGAGCATGATCCTTTCGGTCTGTAAGCGGGGAGATAAGATCATTCTTCCGAGAAATGTGCATAAAAGTGCGATTAATGCACTGGTGCTTTGCGGTGCGATCCCTGTTTATGTGAATCCGGATGTGAATTCCATGTTAGGTATCTCACTTGGCATGGAGGTTTCCTGTGTAGAACAGGCGATTAAGGACAACCCGGATGCAGTGGCAGTTCTTGTAAATAATCCGACATATTATGGTATCTGTTCAGATTTAAGATCGATTGTGAAGATCGCACATGAGCATGGAATGAAGGTACTCGCAGATGAGGCACATGGAACGCATCTGTATTTTGGAAAAGGACTTCCTGTATCAGGTATGGCAGCAGGAGCAGATCTTGCGGCAGTTTCCATGCATAAATCAGGAGGAAGCCTGACACAGAGCTCAATTCTTCTCGTGAATAAAGGTATGAATGCAGATTATGTGAGACAGATCATTAACCTGACACAGACAACAAGCGCTTCTTATCTTTTGTTGTCAAGCCTTGATATTTCAAGACGAAATCTGGCTTTAAGAGGAGAGGAATCTTTTGCAAAAGTGTCACAGATGGCAGAATATGCAAGAAATGAGATCAACAATATCGGTGGATATTATGCATATGGAAAAGAACTTGTCAATGGAACCAGTGTCTTTGATTATGATGTGACAAAGCTTTCGGTGTATACCTTAGGCATCGGACTTGCCGGAATTGAAGTTTATGATCTGCTAAGGGATGAATATGATATCCAGATTGAATTTGGAGATATCTGCAATATATTAGCGTACATATCGATCGGAGACAGAATACAGGATATTGAGAGACTTGTAGGTGCACTGGCTGATATCGCAAGACTTTACAAAAGAGATAAAACAGGTCTGCTGTCAGGAGAATATATTGCACCGGAAGTGATCCGTTCTCCACAGGAAGCATTCTATGCACAGAAAATCTCGTTGCCGATCCGTGAGACGAAAGGAAGCATCTCAGGAGAATTCGTGATGTGTTATCCGCCTGGAATCCCGATTCTGGCACCGGGTGAGAAAATTACAGAAGATATTATTGAATATATCATCTATGCAAAAGAAAAGGGTTGTTCGATGCAGGGAACGGAAGATCCTGCAGTGGAACACCTGATGGTACTTGTGTAAAAGTGCCTGACAGGCTGTAAAAGACAGGAAATATTAGGAGGACGAAAAGGATGGAAATGTGGTTTTCAGAGCTTCATACTTCCAATGTGAAGCTTTCCATGAGGATTGAAAAGCAGCTGTTCAGCGGCAATAGTGACTGCCAGAGAATTGATGTTTTGGAATCTGTGGAATTCGGGAAATTCCTTGCATTAGATGGAGAGATCCTTTTTTCGGAAAAGGATGAATTTATCTATGATGAAATGGTAACGCATGTGCCGATGGCGGTTCATCCAAAGGTAAAACAGGTACTGATCATTGGTGGTGGTGACGGAGGCGTGGCAAAGGAACTGACACAGTATGCTTCCATCGAAAAAATCGATGTAGTAGAACCGGATGAAATGCTTGTGGAAGTGTGCAGGGAACATTTTCCAGAGCTTGCATGCGGACTTTTGGATCCGAGAGTGAATGTGTATTATCAGGATGGACTTCGCTTTTTAAGAAACAAAACAGAGGAATATGATCTGATCATCAATGATGCGACAGATCCCTTCGGACACACAGAGGGACTTTTTACAAAGGAATTTTACGGAAGCTGTTATAAGGCTTTGAAGGAAGACGGAATCATGGTATATCAGCATGGAAGTCCGTTTTATGATGAAGATAAAGAGGAATGCATGAAGATGCACAGAAAGGCATTCCGTGCATTTCCGGTAAGCCGTGTATACCAGGCACATATTCCGACGTGTTCATCCGGATACTGGCTGTTTGGTTTTGCATCAAAGAAATACCATCCGCTGAATGATCTTGGAGAGCAGGAATGGAAAGAACTTGGGATCAAAACGAGATATTATACGACCAATCTTCATCGTGGAGCATTCATGCTTCCAAAATATCTGGAAGACATGCTAGAGGACGAGGAAGACAGGTAGCGAGAGCGTTTTTTCGAAAATTTTGTTGATTTTGAACAATTAAATGAAGAGTAGAAGAAGTTTCGCAATTATCTAAAAAACAATAACGTAAAAAAAGGAGAAATAAAAATGAGCAGAGTAATGATTATCGGATGTGGAGGCGTAGCTTCCGTAGCAATTGCAAAATGTTGTCAGAACAGTGATGTTTTCACTGAGATTATGATCGCAAGCAGAACAAAATCCAAATGCGATGCAATGAAGGAAAAACTTCAGCCAACAACAAAAACAGTCATCACAACCGCACAGGTAGATGCTGATAATACAGAGGAACTGATCGCATTGATCAACGAATATAAGCCGGATGCAGTATTAAACGTGGCACTCCCATATCAGGATCTGACGATCATGGATGCCTGCCTTGCAACAGGCGTGGATTATATCGATACTGCAAA
>CAKQXQ010000082.1 GCA_934292805.1 uncultured Roseburia sp.
GTTCCATAAGTTGTAGTATTTGCCTGATCTAAAAGCTCCATACATCTTAAATTCACTTCTCCAACCTCTAATACAATGGGAAGTAGTTCATCCATTCCCCAATCTTTCATTCCGATTGCAAAAAGTGCCTTATAGAAGAATTTGCTGATCGTTTCATCGGTATATCCAAGCACACTTGCATGATATGCATAGGCAGCCATTCCACGAATTCCAAAAAGTATTAAGGATTTTAAGGAACGAACATCTTCATCAGTAGTCCAAAGAGTATTCATATCAAAATTATCGTTTCTTCCACATGAGCCGGAACATGTAAAGCAATCTGGTACTAATTTCTTTTTTGCATTTTCTATCTTATTAATTAAAATTTTTAATGTCTCATCATTAAAGTTTACGTTTGTAATGGTTGTAAACAATCCCTCAAGAACTAATTGATTCATCTCTTCGGTTATAAGGTGCTCATTGCCCCCGGCTGCACGTGCAAGTCCAATTAATGCTCCTGTAAGCTCATCCTGTAATCTTGCCGTATTGGCGGACTTTCCGCATACTCCTGCATTTCCGGTGCATCCTGTACATCCTGCGGTCTGTTCACATTGATAACAAAACATCTTATTTTCCATGTCTTTCTCCTTTTCTATTGCTTTATTCATCATTTCTTGCCGTTTAATGGTACTATATCAAACTCACAACAATTATTCCGTTGTCCAGACAACATTTTTGTTTTGTTTTCAATTTTTGTGATATACTAAGGAAAAGATGAAAAGAAGGATTATAGAACTCATGGAAAAATATATGAACATCTTAACGAATACACCTTTGTTTCTAGGAATTTCAGAAGCAGAAATTCTTCCAATGCTTAAATGTCTATCTGTCATCATTAAAAATTATTCAAAAGGCGAATATCTGCTAAGAAGTGGCGATAAGGTACAAACTATCGGCATGATTTTATCTGGTCAGGCTCTCATCATAAATGATGATGTCTGGGGGAATCGCAATATTATTACAGAGCTGTCATCAGGAATGCTCTATGGTGAAAGCTATGCCTGCATCAACAATGTTCCTGCTCAAATCAGTGTTATTGCCAATGAAAATCTCACCGTCATGCTTTTCAATATAAATCATATTATTACAACCTGTTCTTCATCTTGTAGTTTCCATACAAGATTGATTCATAACCTGTTAGAGATAATAGCAAGAAAAAATGTAAGATTGATGAACAAAATAGATCATATTTCTAAGAAAAATTTACGTGACAAGATACTTAATTACTTGTCTGGCGAATCTATGCATGCCGGTTCTGACACATTTACAATCCCTTACGATAGACAAGGGCTGGCTGATTATCTGAATGCAGACCGAAGTGCTTTATCTAATGAATTGAGTAAATTGCAAAAAGAAGGTGTCCTCTCTTACAAGAAAAACACCTTCTCTTTGAAGTATTAGCTGGTTATCTTCTTCCGGTGCAATAACCCCCAATTCCTTTCCCGACTGTATACCCCATGTAAACCTCGTCTTTGTCGCCTCGATGGACAGTCGGCGGTATTTTCAGATTTTCCAAACAGTCTTATCACAATACTGTCACAAAATACTGCATCCCCGAATAAGGCTTCGTGTTCTTCCCTGCTGCCGCAAAGCATTTCGTCTGCAAAGAATCTCTCAGTACTATCAACTTCGCCATCTCTGTTAAAATCCATCCAATCTCTCATTGTCATATCCTCCTATTTCTTGCGACTTTCCTTCAATTTTGCTAATCGTGGAAATGTTAACCATTTTTTATGTAATGGAAACGTAGTTTCCTATTACATAAAAAATAAGAACCAGAAAAAGTTTATCTCTTATCTGATTCTTATTATACAAATCCCGATTCTGATACACTCAAAACCAGGGATTGCATTTTCATATATTTTCTTATAAATATTTTTCAATAAAGCTGTCTATCTTACAGCCATATTCTTCTGGTTCTGTATAAATAGCTTCTATATGTCTTGTTTTTTCTGGGAAGAAGCTATCCTTTTCACCTTTATACATTTCAAAAAGCTTTGGACCATTTTCATATGGAACAAGTTTATCATCCTTACCGTGAACGAAAAGCACTGGAATTCTTGATTTTGAAAGGCTCTTTGTTACATCTGAATTATTAAGATCGTATCTACCGAAGATCTTATTTATAAATCGAAGCGGTTCATACATAATTCCAACCTGATGATCAAGTGAAGCCTTTGCATTAATGTAACCGCTGTCTTCAACAATAAATTTAACATTATCCGGACACTTGCCACTCATCTGCATAACAGTTGCAGCTCCCATTGAAAATCCATGAAGAATAATTTCTATATCTTCTCCAAATTTCTTCTTAAGGAAATTAATCCATCTAAGACAGTCTTCAGACTCGAATACATCAAAACCGATATAATCCCCCTCGCTGTCTCCAGCCGCTGTATGGTCACATGTAAACACGTCAATTCCACGCTCTTTGTAAAGGTCGTAGTACATACTTGTTGTATCTGCATAATCAGATCTGTAACCGTGGATTATAAAGGCAATCTTCTTGCCTTCTGCCCCATTATCATAAAAATATCCTTTAAGAGCATCACCACGTCCTGAGATCATTTCAAACACTTCATGGTCAATCTTGTCAAACTTAGTTCTTAAACCCTTTTTATACTCATAGTACTCTTCCTCATGGCCTTTTGAATCAAAGATTTTTGTCAAAAGCTTAGAACTGTTTTTTCTAAAAACGTATCTATAGAGCTCTTCCGTAAAGAACGCAAGTCCTAATACCGGAAGCATCCATATTCTTTTTGTTCTTTTTTTCATAATAACTTTCTCTCAAACTTTATTATTATTTAAAATGCTTTATTAACACAGCCATGCTGTCATTATGTTTTGATAATGCACACTCCATGTTAATGAACTGGAATCATTGCACCGACACTTGCAAGAAGTGTACACACAACAACTACCATCTGGAAAAATGTTGTTCCAAACTTTCCAGTAATTGGAGATTCTCCTGTTCTTTTTCTTGAGAAATGATATGCAACCATTATTCCAACACCTGTTACTACCTGAATAATACTTGCAAATCTTGTAAACCCTACAAATGTTGCTGCTCCAAAAAACGCTATTACAAGGCATGGAAGTGAAGCAATAAGCCAACTAATATGAACATTTAACTTTGTCTGCTCATGAACAATATCTCTTAAGTTAAGAGTGTTTGCCCAGAATGATGTGGCAAGTGCTAAAAGTGTAAATATGTATCCGATAACACTTACCCATCCACCAAGGTGTGCTGCAAGGTCAACAAGTGCTCCGTCTTCTGAAACATTCGTGCCGGCTCCAAGTAAAGTCATGATTGTGATCATAAGAATAAGACCTACGTTAATTCCAAGACCTGCTGCAATGGCACCTCTAATCTTCTTAGTGTCTCCCTGAAGTCCTTTAACAACCTGCGGTGTAGACATAACTGCTGAAAGTGAGAATGATACCATACTATAAAGAGCAAGAACATTTTTAAATCCATGCCATCCCGTTGGAAGTGGACTCATATCTGACAGTAAAGTTGCAAACATAAGAACAATTACAACAATCATCATTGATCCAACTGCAAGTTTTTCACATATACCAACAAGTTTCATTCCGATAAATACAACTCCGGCTCCGATAACATAGAAAATAAGCATTCCTACGGAATCAGGAAGTCCAAGCCATGAACGAAATACCGCTGCTGCCCCTGTTAAAAATGCACTTACATTAAAAATAACAGATATTCCAAGTGTAATAAACGCTGTCCATGTAAGGATATTTTTAATCTTACCCGAAAAAAGTTCACGGTCGAAACAGCTTATAAACTGTGCTCCGTCATTGTTATAAGAAAGTTCTGCAATAATAAAATGAAGCACAATATTAAAAAGATAGCAGAACGCTACTATTAAAAGTATCTCCCTTAAACTGTTGTGAGCGGCAAGAAATGGAACGGATAAGATTCCAGAACCCACGCCATGCCCCACAATAATACTTGTAGCTTCGAAAAAAGTTAATTTAGATTCACCTTTTATTTTTTTCATAATTCCCTCCGATTTTGTTCTTCTCCAATACATATGATTATACAAAACACCTCATATAAGGTCAAGAAATTTGCCCTTATCCTTAATTTGTGATAGAGTAAAAGTATCAAAAAACGGAGGCGTTTTAATATTATGAAATGTATAAATTTTGCCCATAGAGGCTTTAGTGGAAAATACCCGGAAAACACAATGACAGCATTTGAAAAAGCCATTGAAGCGGGGTGCGAAGGAATTGAACTAGATGTTCATTTTACAAAGGATAAAGAGATTGTTATAACGCACGATGAGAAGATCGACAGGGTTTCAAATGGCAGCGGCCTTGTAAAAGATATGACTTATGAAGAATTATGCACCTTCGATTTCTCATATATTTACACAGATAAAACAGGCTTTAGCAGGATTCCAACTTTAAGAGAATATTTTGAACTTGTAAAAGATAAAGAAATAATTACAAATATCGAATTGAAAACAGGAATATATGAATACGAAGGAATTGAGGGAGCTGTCTATGAGCTTATAAAAGAATATCATCTTGAGGACAGAATACTTATTTCTTCTTTTAACCACAATTCAGTTATGAGAATGAAGGCACTTGCACCGGAATTGAAATTTGGATTCTTATCAGAAACATGGATTCTCGAAACTGGTGAATATTTAAACAGACATAATATAGAAGCATATCATCCTGACTTTCATATGCTCACAGATAAGGAAGTAAAAGACTTAAGAGACCATAATATTAAAATAAACACATGGACAGTTAACGAAGTGAAAGATATTCAACATATGATTGATATAGAAGCTGAAGGAATCATTTCAAACTTCCCTGATAGAGTAAAAGAATTACTTGAGAAAAATAAGCTTCGCTAGGTTATATCGCAATGCCATTGATGACACCAAAAGCAAAATATTACGAAACACTCGCCAATACCATGATCAAAAATTTTGAAAAAAGAAGAATGGAAGC
>CAKQXQ010000083.1 GCA_934292805.1 uncultured Roseburia sp.
TTACCTGCATCGGAAAGACGTAACTCGTTACAATTATGAGTTCTTGACTGAATCATTTTCTTAACTCCTTGTTTTTTATTCCTTACAGCAATCCGGGATATTGAATCTCATTCGCCTGTCCTGACTGCCTGTCTTTATAGTTCTTGTCATCACAGTTAATCCTGCTTTGACACTTTTTTTATCTTACACCATGAACCGTGATTTTTCAACGTTTTTCGCTTGGAAATCACTATGTTTTGCTGATTTATTGCATTCCTGCCATTACCTGTCCGTCTATTCTATTTCTCATTTCATTTTAGAAAATAAAAACTGTCTTGCCAGAAACAATTTTTAACATCATCATCTGTAAGACAGTTTTTCTTTACACAAAATAATCTAGTTATTAAAAAATTCCACAATATCCTTATAGCCTTCCGCTGCGAGTTTTTCCTTCTGGAACTTCTTATTCTTGTTCATGCGGACAACTAATACCTGTCTGCCTGCCTGACGTTCCTCCTGTGCTTTTGCGATCACATCGACAAGCTTGTCTGCCGGATAACCTTTTTCGATCAGATATGCAACCTTCGGACGCTGCATCGGAACTGTAAAGCCACTTTCCATTAATAAAAGAACGATACGTTCAAAGCCGATGGAGAATCCACATGCCGGCACGTCCTGTCCTGTAAACTTGCCTACCATCTTGTCATAGCGTCCGCCGCCACCGCAGGCTGCTCCAAGCTCCGGCATTGCAATTTCAAAAATTGTTCCTGTATAGTAACTCATTCCACGAACGAGAGTCGGGTCAAATACGAGTTTGAAGTCCGCCATTTTTGCTGCATTGACACTGTTAATGATCTCAAGCAGATTTTTCTCCACATCCTCTTCCAGGAAGCCTTCCAGTGTTTTGGCAATATAACGGATTCCTTCGATTCCGCTTCCTGCTTCCTCTACACCGCGGAAAAGTCCGAGATATTTGTCAATGGATTCTGCCGCATAGCCTTCTTTTGCAAGCTCTTCTGCAACTCCATCCAATCCGATCTTATCCATTTTATCAAGGATAATGAATACAGTATCGTAGTCTTCCTCTGCAAAGCCACTGTATGCTGCCATTGCTTTTAAGATACGTCTCTCATTGATACGGATTTCAAAATTCTTAAATCCGAGTTTGCCGATCGTTGTTGTAGTTGCAAGGATCAGCTCGATCTCTGCAAGATTGCTCGGCTCTCCGATGATATCAATGTCGCACTGCATGAACTGGCGGTAACGTCCGCGCTGTGGTCTGTCTGCTCTCCATACACTGCCCATCTGTAAAGCTTTGAATGGGGATGGAAGACTATTCGCATTATTTGAATAATAACGTACCAATGGAACAGTAAGATCATAACGCATACCAAAATCAACCAGATCAGCTTCTTCCTTTGCCTCTTCGATCTTTAGCTTCTCACCGCGTTTCATAACTTTAAAAATCAGCTTTTCATTCTCACCGCCCTGTTTATTGCTCAGGTTTGCAATATTCTCCATACAAGGTGTCTCGATCGGTGTGAATCCAAAGCTTCTGTAAGTATCCTTGATCACCTGCTGCACGTAATCACGGATCTGCATTTCCTCTGGTAAAATATCTTTCATGCCGTTTACCGGCTTTTTGCTTAATGCCATGAGTTTTCCTCCATTTTCTCTGTTGTTTCCTCAAATGTCTATTGCTTATTATGCAATCTTCTGTTACCGGGTGTCAAGAAATTATTTTTTGTTTTTCTTTTTTGTTTTGCATATCACATTAAGAAATCTTTCTCTGATCTCCTGTATCAAAAAATCTTCCTCTCTGCCGTTTCCATTAAAAGGAACAAATCCGCCCGCCATTGTTGCATGGCCTCCGCCGCTTCCGATTCCTCTTAACGCCGCACTTGCAATCTTTCCCGCATCCAGACTTGTACCGTCACTTCGCACAGAAAGCTTGATTCCTTCTTCTTTTCTTGAATACACAACAGAAAAAGATACTTCCACAAGTGCCAGCATAAAATCCGATATACTGGCGATCAGTGCCTCCGGACAGTTTTCTCCTGTATCTGCAAAGCTGATATCTTCAAAAACTTCAATACTTGAAATTGCTTTTGAATATGCGATCAGATCCTCAAAATACAGGCTGCTGTTTTCCAGATGATGGATAATGTCCTGATCGCAGGAATCAAACATACGGTACATCATCTCCATATCCAGCCTGCACACTCCTCTTGACAGCTTTTGTGTATCCATCCTGATCCCAAAAGTAAGTGCTGTCGCAATCTCCTTTGGCATCTCGATCTTATTTTCAAAAAAATAACATGCAATGATCGTTGAACAAGCTCCTACCTTCGGCCGGATATCGGAAAACCGGTATTCATACTTCTCGTAAATCGGATGATGATCCACGCAGATGATCTCATCCCCTGTGATATTAATAATATTGGAATTTCCCTTTTGGGCATCGACCAGGATCACTTCATCCTCATCGGAAAGCGTCTCTTCCAGATCCTCAATTTCCTCCAGCTCAATATGAAGAAGCTCGATCATTTTTCCAGTGCTATATCTGTCAATCTTGCCCTTATAACAGATCGTGGAATCAATTCCCTTCTTCTTCAAAAGGTACTGCAGACCGCATGCACTGGCAATTGCATCCGGATCCGGAAAATTGTGTGTCTGTATGTATACATGTTTTCTGTTAATGTGTGTGATAAGTTCTTCTAATCTTGTCATCCTGTAAATTCTGTCGCACCTCTGATCTCTTTTGCCGGATAAAACCTGATTCATCCGGTATCCTGCTGTATTTTATATCTTAGGCATCTTTCTGATGCAAACTTTATGCTGTCTATTTAAAATACGCATCTGCAACTTCCGGAAGTTCCTTAAAGCTGTGGATTGCAGGAACATCCGTATTTATCGTTCCAAATCCATAAGCTGCATGGATAAAACCAACACCTGCCTGGCAGCTGGAATCATAATCTCCCTGAATATCTCCTACATATACTGCTTTCTCCAGGTGATTACGGTCTGCCAGAAGCCGGATATTCTCTCCTTTTTGTAACAAATTATTTCCGTAACACTCAATATCCTCAAAGTACTTTCCAAATCCGTAATACTCCAAAAATGCCTCAATGTAGCCGGACTGACAGTTACTTACAATATAAAGAGGATACTTCTCTTTTAAAACTTTTAATGTTTCTTCCAGATCTGGATATAATACTCCTCCATGCTCTCTCAGATAATCATTTTCCACTCCGCAGCATTTACTTAAAAGCTCGGAACGTACTTCTTCTGAAAGTGACGGAAAAAGTACCGCTGCGATCGTATCCATTGTTTTTCCCATCACACTCTTGATATCTGCTTCTGTAAGATGTACGTCTGTCAGTCTGCTTTCTTCGATTGCCAGATTCCAGGACTTTGCAACATTTGCTGCTGAATCCCAGAGTGTTCCATCCATATCAAAAATAATTCCTTTTTTCATTGTTCCATTTCTGTCTTTCAAAAAAGGCAGGTTCCTTCCATGTTATATTTCATTTTACAAATCAAGCTGATATACTTCTGTGTATTTTTTCTTAAAATAGCGGATCAGCGGTTCTGCCGAAACCTCTTTGCCACAGACATGGCTGATCACTTCCTTCGGGCTTCTGGTAGAACCATACTGATGGATCTTCTCATTCAGCCACTTTGTGATCTCACCGATCCTTCCTTCTGCAAGCAGTGTGTCTACGGAACCAAGTTCTGCTTCCACACTATCTAAATACATGCCATCATAAATACTTCCAAGCAGATAAGATGGAAAATAACCAAAGGATCCGTCTGACCAGTGCATGTCCTGCAAAATTCCCTCGGCATCATTGGCCGGCGTGATCTGCAGGTATTCCTGCATTTTCTGGTTCCAGAGTGCAGGAAGTGCTTCAACTTTCACATGATCGCGGAAAATTGCCTTTTCCATCTCGTATCTTAAAATAATGTGGAAACAGTAAGTCAGCTCATCCGCTTCTGTACGGATAAAACTATTTCTCACATGATTGACTTCCTTATAAAATTCATCCAGGGTAACGTCCAAAAGCTGTGGCAGTTTTTCCTGTACTTTTGCATATACCGGAATCCAAAAGTTCTTATTTCTTCCGAGAATATTTTCATAAAAACGGGACTGGCTCTCATGGATTCCCATATAACAGCAGCTTCCGGCAACAGTGCCATCATAATCCGGATTCACATTCTGTTCAAAAATTGCATGTCCGCCCTCATGGATTGCCGAATACATTGAGCTCAATGGTTCCTGCTCATAAAAATGATTCGTCACACGGACATCCTTTGAAGAAAAATTCAGTGTAAACGGATGCGTAGATTCCCCGGTTGTACCTCTGTTCCAGTCAAATCCAATATAACTTAACAAAAGCTTCTCCACTTCCTTCTGGGCATTCACGTCAAAAGATGCATGGAATTTGCCATCATCCGGCTGTTTTGCTGCAAGGATCTTCTTTACTAACGGGATGAGTTCCTGTTTTAATTCTTCAAACAATCTGTCGATCGTTGCGGAATCCATTCCCTTTTCATACTGGTCTAACAGTGCGTCATAAACTTCTTTTCCAGGATCTGTATATCCTGTCATCTCCGCTGTCATATCGATCATCTTCTGCAGATGAGGTGCAAAAACAGAAAAATCCGCTTTTTCCTTTGCTTCTTCCCATGCATTCTCTGATTCTGCCTGTGCTTTCACGAAGCTTTCGTAAAAATCTTTTGGGATCCTTCGATTTCTGTCCATGTCTGTTTTCATTTTATTGACAACAAACTTCCACTTGTCGTCAAGCTTTTCAAACTCTTCCGGCTCTGCCAGTGTATCCAATAACGTTTTCAGTTCATCCGAGGTCGACATGGA
>CAKQXQ010000084.1 GCA_934292805.1 uncultured Roseburia sp.
TAATTGCTCCTGTCAATGCTCCAAGCACTGCTGCAGGAATTCCCTGAATGATCGGGATCGCTGCATTCTTTAAAATATGTTTGGAGAAAATCTCACCCTCTGTCAGACCACCGGATCTTGCAAATTTGACATAGTCCGAATTCATCTGATCGATCATATAACGTCTTAACCACTTCATCAGGTTTGCGACAGATGGAAGTGCTAACGATACGATTGGAAGCACATACATCAGCTTGCTCGGTGACTCCATATCAAAAGTTGTCGGCATACCTAAACTTCCACCGATTGCCTTGAATAAGAAAATGTATGCAAGGGATGGTACTGCAATAATAAATACAATATAAAGCGTACCGATCTTATCGACCAGTTTGTCTTTCTTTCTCGCCATAAGAATACCAAGCGGCACACCGATCAGGTAAGACATGATAACTGCGATCAGACCAATTACAAAGGAATAACCCACTTTGGATTTTCCTGCTTTGTATGTTGCAACATTTGTGTAATCATCGTCATAACGGTCTGCATACAATAAGCTGGACTCTCTGGAACCCTGCATATAAGTTGCAGTGTGCAGATTGTCCGCACTCTCCTCCACAAGACCGGTTGGATAAGTGACGGTTGATTTTATATAAGATCCCTGATGGCTGTTCATCGTACTGAATACATCCACACCCTGATTTACCGTATAGGATGTTCCAAGGTTGATCGTCACAATATTCTGATGAACAAACGGAAACTTGGAATCAAAATACAGTAAGTACTTATGGGTTGTACCATTACCAATGATTGCCGGTGAGAATTTCTCTCCACCATAGACAGGATCATGTAACGTAAAGGTGAGACCTCTCTCCCCTACGACGTCTTCTACATTATTAATATTATCAATTGTTATTAAGTTTGCAAAATATTTTCCCAGACGGGTTGCCAATGGGACATCTTTATACGCAAAAAGCTGTTGCTGACCACCGTCGGCATACTTCTTCTTGTTCATCATAACGGCTTCCTTACGGACTACCGTGTATCCCTGAGACTTATAATATTTTGTAAATTTCTTGACATATTCGCTGACCTGCTCAGAATCCTGTGCTTTCGTTCTTCCGAAACCAACCACTGCAGATCGCTCTTCCTCTGTTAATTCTCCATTGCTTACAAGTTCATTTAACCAGTCAGAATAGGTGACATAGTCAAGATAGCCATAATCTTCCCACTTGGAATATTTGTATACAACTCTTGCGTTGTTACTTGTATGTGAATATTTTGTATCCCCTGCAAAAACAAGGTTTCGATCTAACATTGTGTAGATCATGATCATGACCAGTGCCACAACGATCACGATAGACACAAGTCCGTGTAATATACGTTTCAATAAATATTTTGTCATAATTGTTCACTCATCAATAGTGCACGGGAGCGGGGAATCCCCGCTCCGATGCAGTGTTGTAATTTCGTAGATACGATTAATAAATACCGATAGATTTAAGCATGTATCCGGCATAATCTGGAAGGAATGTGTCCAGATAAGTTGAAGGATCGCCATAGTCAGGACCCCATCCGGATAAGTCACAGAAATCATAGTTCATTTCGTAACCATAGTTCATATAGTATCCGCTGTAGTACCAGTCTGTAGCATCAGCTGCTGCAACAAGATTTACCTGAACAAGTCCGTTTGTAGAAGCTTCGATAGACTGTTTTGTTGTATTAGCTCTGTTTGTAAAGCTTTCAACATTTGCAGGATATACGATATCTACCTGAATTGGATTTTCAGCATCAACTGTAACGCCATCTGCTGCTAACTCTTCTACTGCCTGATTTAATTCTTCTACTGCATTCTCAGGACTATACCATCCATCAAATCCGTCAGAAGAACCTGCTCCATCGTTCGCTGTCGGATCCCATACTTTGATCTTCACGCCATCAGCATCGATCTGTGCCTGCATGATTTCTCCGTAGTATGTACCTGCCGGGAATGTTGTAGCTGTTCCGTTGATATCAACTGTCACTTCTTCCTCTAAGGAAACGAAATTTCCAGGTGTGAAAGAGTTTCTCATTGAAGCATATTTCAGATCATCACCAACCTGCTGGGCAAGATATGATCCACGGTCTAATGACATGGAAAGAGCTCTGCGGAAATGTACGTTCTGCATAGCCTGTTTTGTTCTTTCAGCCTCTTCTTCTGTCTGGCTGGATACAACCTTTGTAGAATCATTTGCATTTGCGAACTGGTTACGGTTGATATTGTAGAATCCCATGAAAGTGTTTGCAAGTGTATCAGCTACATATGCATATTCATCAAAGTTTCCGGCAGCTTTGCATGCTGTAACAGCTGCAGAGTTAAGACCAGTTCCGTCAATTGTTCCTGCAATCGTATCGTTATATCCCTTTGTTGCATCAGACTGGTCATTATATAACCATGTTAATGTATGGATATTGATATTATCTGCATTCCAGTAAGACTCAGTTGCCTGGAATACAATTGTATTTTTAGCTGTGTAGTTCTTTACAACGTATGGTCCACAGTATGCAATAGAGTCTGGATCTTTACCATATGCGTAATCTGCTGCATCCTGATCATATTCAACACCGAACTTACCACCCATGGATTCATAGAAAGATCTGTTCATTGGGGCAAATATGCTGTAACCCATCATTGTCAGGAAATATGAACATGGAGATTCCAGTGTGTACTCTAATGTATAGTCATCTACTGCTTTTACACCAACCTGACTGAAATCTGTCACTTCACCGGAGATGTACTGGGATGCATTTACAATGATACCCTCAATAAGATACTCAAGACCGCCCTGGGCATCCATCATGTGCTGCATTCCGGCAACAAAGTCATCAGCTGTCACATCAGCAATCTTTCTTCCCTGTGAATCAACCCAGGAAGCACCTTTGCGGAGATGGAATGTATAAGTTAATCCATCATCAGATACATCATAGCTCTCTGCCAATGCAGGCTGGCTTGTTCCTTCGCAGTCATACTCTAATAATCCGTCATAGCAGTTAACGAGTACTTCGCTATCAACAGAATTAGAAGATGTGAGGACATCCCATGTAGTAGGATCCTGTGTGTACGCTCCGTAATTGTAAGTATCTTTGATCGTGTAACCCTGTTCCTCTAAGTAAGATCTTGCCCAGTCTTCGTACTCACCTGTTCCTTTTAACTCAGCCCATTTTGCTCTCATGGTGCTGATATCGGAAGCCTTGATCAGTTCTGTTGTTACAAGAGCATTATGGTATCTTTCGTTATCATTGCCCCACATTGTATAGTCGAATGTCTTAGGTGCTACTCTGGAAATAGCCCAGTTACCACCTTTTCCCTGTAACGGAAGCATAACTCCTGATTCCATTAATTTTGCTTCTGCAACTGCCTGAAGAGCAAATCTCTCTGAAACGGTTTCTGCTTCATCCACTTTCTGGTAAGCTGCATAGAAATCACCGAGTTCTTTGTCATACAGCTCTGCAGATACTTCTTCATAATTAGCCGGAGCTACTGCTTCTTCGCTGCTGCCTGATTCTGTACCGGCTTCTGTGTCTTCGACAGCATTTGCATCATCTGCGGCATTGTTCTTATTGCCACATGCAGTCATGCTGACTGTCATAGCAAGTACAAGCATAAGGCTTACTACTTTTTTCTTCATAATATTTCCTCCTGTAGAAATAATCTATATAAACGTTGATACGTTTATAACAAGGTTTTCATCCGGTTGTATGCACTGTAACTGTTGTGTCTTATTTTGCGCCCTGTTTTTATCGCGCTATCATTGTGCCACGTTATCGCGCTAAACTTTTTTTTTACAACCAAAAAAAGTGCCAACAGACCTCTTTGCCCATTGCACTCTTATCGTACACAACTGTCTTTTTCCCGCGTACAACACTTTATTTATTATACATGGACTACGAATTTTGTCAACTATTTTTTGTATCCTGGTATACGAATATTTATTCCAAGATATAGCGGATTCTTCCAGATTTTCTGTATTTTATTGCATATTATTTTTACATATGCGAATATTATTTCACTATCTTCCCAGAATTTTTTTGCATTTTTTATTGTTTTTCCATGTTTTTCTTCTATAATTATAACTTGTGTTTTTCATTTTTATAACTTTTACTCATATATCCATCCAAAAAAATTCTATCATTTCTATAGGAATAAAAAGAAATCCCCGGAAAAACCAGATGCTATGTCCTGCGTACGCGGACATTTTCACACTGCTTCCGGGGAAAATTTTTCTTTATTTTCTATCTAGAATGCTTTTTTCTCAAACTGCTCCACCAGTTTTTCCATACATCCATCTTCAAACGGACTATTCAGCCCGGCTTCCACGATCACATTGGTAAAGAAATCCCGTGCAGAAAGATTACAGAGTTTATAGTAATTCTTCCATGCTTTCTCAAAATCTTCATCCATCATGACTTTGAACTGCATCGCACACACACTTGCAAGACAGTAATCTATATAATAGAAAGGACTGCCAAAAATATGCGGCTGTTTCTGCCAGAAACCTCCTTTTCCAAAGAATGGATCATCCTCGTAATCCATGTGCGGACGGTAAACTTTTTCCAATTCTGCCCAGACTGCCTTGCGTTCTGCCGGTGTCATCTCCGGTTTTTCATACACAATGTGCTGGAACTCGTCCACCATACATCCGTATG
>CAKQXQ010000085.1 GCA_934292805.1 uncultured Roseburia sp.
TTTTCTTTAACTCCGGGATTCCTGTCTCTTCTGCAAATGCAACCCAGATCTCAGGCACAAGAACCCCCTCCAGATCCAGACATACGATATTCATATCCATTTTCTCTGCCTCCTGAAATTATTCTTAAGTTGCATTATACTATATCACATTACATTAAGAAAGTGTTTTCCGCTTATTTTGCAAAAATCCTTTTATAAAGCCCACTTTTACAAAAATATACAGTCACTTTTCCGGATTATGATTTTACATTCTTTTCCGGTCTCATACATTTCTTTTCCCTGAAACAAAACATCCACATTCAGGTTCTGCCCTTTGACATTTATGGTATAACGCAGGATGCTGCCATGTGGAACTCTGTTTTCCACAATACCTGTCATCTCATATGCTTCTTCTCCCATATCTGTATCGTGATCGGCAAACAGAATCATCTCCGGACGGATTGCAACCTGTTCACAGTCTTTTCTGCTTCCGGTAATATTGTGGAATTGTTCTTTTGTAAGCAGATTATAATTACCGATAAAAGATGCTGCAAATGACGTTGCCGGATTCTGATAAAGCTCCACCGGCTTTGCTGACTGCTCAATTTTTCCTTCATAGAGCAGATGGATTTCATCGGACATTACCATTGCCTCTTCCTGATCATGTGTAACAAAGATTGCTGTAATGTTAAGCTCCTTCTGAATACGGCGGATCTCCGCCTGCAGTGATTTTCGCAGCAAAGCATCGATTGCTGATAACGGTTCATCCAGAAGAAGTACCTTTGGTTCCGTCACGATCGCCCTTGCGAGAGCTGCCCTCTGCTGCTGTCCTCCGGAAAGATTTGCCGGATAGCTGTACATTTTATCCTTCAGTCCGACGATTCCAAGCATATCCTCTGCCCGTTCTTTCATCTCTTTTTTATCTGTCTTTTTCAGTTTCATTCCAAATTCTACATTTTCAAGGACTGTCATGTTCGGAAATAGGCTATACTGCTGGAAAACCATTCCCATATCACGTTCTCTTGGATTCACATTCGTGATATCTCTTCCATCCAGAAAAATTTTTCCTTCTGTCACTTCTTCGAGTCCGGCCAGGCAACGCAGCAATGTACTCTTTCCACATCCGGAAGGACCGAGCAATGTCACAAGCTGTCCTTTTTCAATCTCCAAATTAATATTTTTTAACACAACATTTCTGCCATAATTTTTTACGATATTCTCAAACTTAATATAAGCCATTTTTCTCCACTTTCTCTGATTCTTTTTCATTTTATCCAAGTTTTTAACGTTTCTCTTTTTTCTGCAGCATAAGTACGATTGCTGTAATGCAGAAGGTGATCGCCATGATAACTACAAACACTGCACTTGATTTTGTACTGTCAGATTTCATCATCTGATATAAATAAATCTGCATGTTCTGAAACGATGTTCCGCAGAGATTCCGCACAAGTACATAGTCCCCGAAAATAATCCCTACTGCCAGAAGTGCTGATACGATAATGGATGATAAAATATTCGGTACTACGATTTTAAAGTATGTATAAAAACGTGTCGCGCCAAGCATTTCTGCTGCTTCCAACAGCATTTTTACATTTACGGCACGCATACCGTTCCGGATTCCCTGATAGATATAAGGCATAATAATAATGCAATACGCACCAAATAACATCATCAGACGGTTTCCAAGGATTCCTTTATCGGAAACATACAAAGATAAAATACTGACTGAGAGGATCACTCCCTGGATCGTATATGGAATCATGCAGATCAGCTGGATCCATTTCTCCAGTTGAGGGAAGCATACGGTTGTGACAAATAGTGCAAGCAGAATGATGGTCGTTGTCACTATGATCGGTATGATGCACAGAAAAATCGTTCTCACAATACACATTAAAAATTCAGGATCCTTAAAAATTGTCCTATAGCTGTCCAGCGAAAACTGCTCCGGCAAAATTCCAGTCCATTTTTTAAATAATGAATAAATAATGGTTACTACAAGAGGTATCAGAAGATAGATCATGATCAAAACCATCAGTATTCTGGCTCCTTTTGTTTTTGCTTTCATTTTCTGTCTCCTTTCTGGAATCTTTTTGTAACATGGTTGGTAAATAAGATCATGAGCACCATCATAAGCATCATAACAACAGAGAGTGCCCCACCAAGTCCCGGTCTTGTCTTCACCTCTCCAACATAGCTTCCTGCGATCTGCACCGGCAGAAGGGAAATATTATTCATCATCAATGCATAGACTGTTGCGTACGCTGCCAGTGCATTGGCAAATAAGACGGAAAAAGTTCCAAGGATGCCCGGCATAAGTACCGGAATCCCTACTTTTCTCCAAAAATACCCATCATGGCTTCCAAGCAGCAGGGCTGCCTCTTTCCATTCTTTTCTGATTCCGTCAAATGCAGGGATTAAAAGCAATGTTGCAAGCGGAATCTGAAAGTAAATATAAATCATACTCATACCGCCTGATGTATAAAGGTTGTAATTTGCAAGTGCTTCCACACCAAGGCTCTCTCCGATATGAACCATAAGCCCCGCATTTCCTAGCAGTATCATGTACGCAAATGCCAGCGGTATTCCTGCAAAGTTCGATACCATGTTTAAGATCATCATAAAGAACCGTCCTGTTTTTCCCTGCTCTGTATGGATTGCCCTTGCACCGTAAAATGCAATTATGATCCCTGCCAGTGCAGAGATTACAGATATTTTTAAGCTGTTCCATATAGCTTTCTGATACAGCAGCTTTTTAAAAACAGTCTCATAATTTTCCATTGTAAAGCTTCCGCCGACATCCGGTTGAAAACTTCTTACAATCACCATCACAAGTGGTATTAATTCGTATAACAGCGTAACTGCCAAAAACGGCAGCAACGCTGTAAGATAAATCAGATTTTTTCTTTTCATAGTTCTCCTTAACAGCAAAAAGGAAGCACCACCCGGTGCCTCCTCCCTGCCTGTTTTTGTAATTTTATTTTACTAATAATGGGATGATCTCTTCCTGCCATCTGCTTACAACTTCTTCACAGGCTTTTGTATAAGCATCTGTGTCTTCCATTGGAATTGCATTGGCATAAGCATCTGATGTAAATGTTGCTTTCTGGATATCTTCCGGGATCTCTACATCTGTTCTTGTCGGAATGGCACCTGCTGCTGCAAGATTTGCCTGACCTTTATCACTGAAGATATATTCACGGGCAAGTGCTGCTGCATATGGATGCGGTGCGTTTTTATTGATAACAGATGCATAACCACTCATGATCGAACCATCGGATGGGATTGTTGCCTGCATTTTGTACTGTGTGATCGCATCCTTATATGGGATTGCTGTAAAGCTCCAGATAACCCCTACCGGTACTTCACCTGTTTCAAAATTCTGCTGTAAAATGTCCAGCGTATTGATACGTCCTTCTTTTGCCATCTCTGTCCAGAAATCAAATGCCGGATCAAGATTATTCAGATCTCCGCCAAATGCATAAGCAGATGCTACAACTGCCGCCTGTGCATTTCCTCCGTTGATATCTCCGATTGCCACAGTATAGTCACCTTCCTTGATATCTGCCCAGGATGTTGGTGCGTCCTTAACGAGATCTGTATTGGTAAGGAATGTGGTTGCTCCTGTGTAAGCGATCATCCATTTACCATCTTCACCTTTTGCCCAGTCAGGAACGCTGTCCCAGTAAGATGTTTTATATCCCTGTACAAGATCTTCTGATACAGCCTGAGCTCCGAATGCCTGACCTACATCTCCGATATCCTTTGTTCCGTTTTCTCCTTCTGTTGCAAACATCTGAAGCTCTTCTGCTGAAGACATATCAGAATCTGCGTGTGTAATGCCATATTCTTCCTCGAGTCCCTTCCAGCTGAGTCCCCAGTTCGCCCATGTATCCGGCATTCCGACAGATTCCACATGACCTTCTTCCTTTGCTTTTTCTGTGATCTCATCAAGCGTCATTGCATTCAGATCTGCTGCGTCGTTCTCCGTGCTCTCACTCTGTGCTGTATTCTCTTTTTCACTTGTATCTGTATTCTCTGCTGCCTGCTGTGTCTCTGCACTCTGTCCACAGCCTGCTGCTATCACTCCTAAACCAAGTGTCATTGCCATAACAGCTGCTAACCAATTATTTCTCTTTTTCATTTCAACATTTCCTCCATATCTTTTCTCTTTGAAACAATTGGTATTTTTTCATATGAAAGTAAATTGTACATATACTGTTATGTAAAATAACAGAAAAATCTATGAAAAGAGAAAAACTGAGCCGTCACAAAAATGTGACAACCCAGTTTTCCTCTTTATATTCGTTGTGTTCAGATTGTTCCTGTCACGGTTAAGGTTCCTGTTCCCGGTGTTACGATCCAGTTGCCGGTGGCAGGATCCTGCGTATAAGTTGCCGCAGGCACTGTGATCCTTCCGGCTGTTGTTGCAAATAATCCGGTTGCTTCGTTGTATGTGTAATCTGTTCCGGCTGCAAGTGCTGTTCCATTATAGCTTACCGCTATGTTGGAAAGGATCGGATCGAACGTATCGATGATCTCCGCTGCTGTGGCTGCATCCGCTGCAGTATTTCCGGTGTTCTGAATGAGGAACGTATAGGTCAGCGTTCCATTTTCCGT
>CAKQXQ010000086.1 GCA_934292805.1 uncultured Roseburia sp.
TAGTTCAATGGTAGAACACCAGCCTTCCAAGCTGGATACGTGGGTTCGATTCCCATCACCCGCTCTATTTTTTTGCAAATTTTTACCTTATCAAGGGTGATGTGAATCGAACCTGCGGTTCGGGTCTCCGCTTCGCTCCGGTCGGTGCCAAGCAGGTGCCACTGGCACCTGGCACCCCATCACCCGCGCTTTTTTTTTGCAAATTTTTACACCAACTGCCGAATTCATTCAAAATTTGGCAGTTATTTTTTTTGCACAAAAAAAAGGCAGCTGAGAAATGATTGTGGTGTCCAGTGCTTTATGATAAAATATCAGTAACAACTTTTGGGGAGAAAACGGAGAAGGAGGAAAATATTATGAGGAAAAAAACAGTTTTTTTTCTGGGTGTATGGTTGTGTATCAGCATGTGCCTGCTGTTGCTGGTCAGTGCACCGGTAAAGGCGGAAGATCATAACACGGTGACATTGAATTTTATAGGGGCATCCATTGACGGTGGAAAGGCTATTGTTAACATTGACGAGGGCTGTAAAGCAAAAATCACATTATGTACGAAAGACGATGATTATAAGGATTGTTCGATCAGTGAAAATGGCATGCAGGTCGATCTGTTAGAGAAAGATTATTATTTAAAGGTTGATATTATTTTTGAAACTCCATCCATAGAATACCTGCCGAGTATTTCAAGTTCGGATATTCGGTTATATATCAATGGGATATCCTATAATGTTAACAGTAATTCTTACATTTATTTGAATCCAAGCGAATTTAACAGCGTGCTGAATATCAAGGCAGAATACGAACCTGGACCACCTAAGCCTGTTTATCCGGATAATATTCAGATAACAGGAACCTATGATGGATTTGGAATGGAGATTCGTCTAAATGGAGAGAAAATCGGAAGTGAGAGCAAGATGATACAGGGGACTGGAAAGGGATATGCCTCTGGTGAAATCTATAATCTGATCACGATTCAGCTGGCGTTTGGCGATGGAAATATCGGAACTGTTACGGTAAATGGAAACTCAGTCAAGCTTCCGGAAGGAACAAAGGACAGCGTGGAATTTGCAGCAGCACCCGCAAGTGCATATACGATCGAGGTTACAAAGAGCTCGACGGTGACGAAAAAAAAGCGAAGTATTGTATGGGAGAGTGATAATGCAAATAATACAAGCCTGAAAGAGGATGAATTATTAAAGCATGGAAGCGTTGAGATTATTGGAATTAAAGATGAAGACGGAAACCCGGTTGAATTAAAGGATATTGATCAGAGTACCAGTCATGGGTATGGATTGATTGTGCCGGGTTCAGAAATAACGTTTCGTGTAACACCGGAATATGGGTACCAGCTTGATTCCATTACAATCAATGGACAGTCTTTGACACCATTGGAAGATACATCTACATATACATACACGATGCCGGATACAAATGTTCATATCTGCGGCATATTTACAAAGAAAGAGGATCAGACAGAACTGAATACGGATAAAGTGAAAAATGCATTGATTCAGTTAGCAGAAAATGAGATCACTTCTGGAAACAGCAGACTGATGATAAAGGATGCACAACTCACACCGCAACAGCAGGAAGCCTTTGAAAAGGCAGCCGGGGATTATCGGATCGTTGGGTATTTTGATATTAAACTGGTGCAGATCCTTTACAAGAATTCAACGACAAATATGTGGGTAAATAATATAGCAGCTTTGAAGAATCCGGCAAAGGTATCCCTTCAGTTGGGGACAGATCTGGAGGTTGAAAGCAATGATCTGATTGTCATTCATGAGAATTCGGATGGAACCTATGAGGTTATTCCTGCATCCTTTGATTCTGCAGCTAAGACCGTGATATTCCAGACAAAAGGATTTTCCAATTATGCGGTCGCATATAAGAAGAGTGAGACAACAACAGAGAATTCAACAAAGGAAACGACAACAGGAGATACATCCGAAGCTACGACAAGTGGTACGACCAAAGCTATAACAAATGGTACGACTGAAGCTGCGATAAGTGGTACGACCGAAGCAACAAAAGATGCTGTAACAGTTTCGCCTAAAACAGGGGAAGATATGAATCTGCCTGTATTTTTCATATTAATGCTGGTATCTGCAATGGGATGTCTCTATGTGATAAGAAAGGAAAAATCATGAAAAATGAAGCATCCTGTCAGCATGAAGTGATCGTCCCGAACAGAGGACTTCCCTTCAAACTCTTCCTTTTTGAGGGAAAAGACGGTAAGTACATCCGTGATAAGCACTGGCATCGGTCTGTGGAGATCTTCGCAGTGAAGAACGGCAGCCTTAATTTCTTTTTAAATGAAAAAAAATATCATTTACAGGCGGGAGATTTTGTTCTGGTCAATAGCAATGAGGTACATTCCATCTATGCACCGGTTCCAAATGAGACGATCGTCTTGCAGATTCCACTTGGCAGCTTTGCCGGATACTATACGGAGGAACAGTTCATCTGGTTTTCCCACAGTGAGAAGAGTGACGATGAGAGAGTCTTTTCTTTATTAAATGAGATGTATGAACGGAATACAGAGGGACGGACGGGATATGAGCTGCAAATGCTAAGCTGTTTCTACCAGCTGGAATACCTTCTTGTCACCAGATATCGGAAGCTGGAAGTGCATGAGGAACTGCTGAAAAATACGAAGCAGTTAAAACGCCTTGGAGTGATTACCGGATACCTCAAGGAACACTATACCGAAGACATTTCTCTGGAAAAGCTGGCGGGGATTTTCGGATATTCTCCGTCGTATTTATCAAGAATGTTCCAAAAATATGCAAAGATTAATTATAAGGATTATCTGCAGAGTGTACGTTTTGAACATGCGGTAAAGGAATTGGAAGAAACAGAACATCAAATTGGTGACATTGCATTGAATCATGGTTTCCCGAACAGTAAAGCATTTTCCAATCTGATGAGGAAAAAGTATGGATGCCTGCCGAATGAATATAGAAAAATGAGAGATAACCATCTGCAAAGAGTGAAAGAATAATTTTTAAACAAAAATACGAAAAAGACAAAAAAGTGACATTACTTAGACAAAGAATTACTAGTCTCCATAATTGCTGCTTGCTATACTTGAGTCAGACATTAACAATGGATTCAAGAAAGAACAGGGGGTAATTATGGAGATTTTTTCAGTTACAGATGAAAGATTCCGTAAATACGGAAAAGTATGGGACGGCATGGAATGTGTGAAAATCTTAAGGGAGATGGAGCACACACCATTGCCGGAAGATGTCATTTATGTGCCATCGGTAGAAGAGATGGAAAATCTGTCTGAAGCAACAGCTTTTAAAAACCGCATTTATGGTGGTCTTCCAATCCAGGTCGGATATTGTAATGGAAACAATCATAAGCTCAATGCACTGGAGTATCATCGCAATTCTGAGATCAACATTGCTGTGACCAATATGGTTCTTCTGCTTGGTTGGCTTCCAGATGTAGAGAAAGACTACACTTATGATACTTCTAAAGTGGAAGCGTTTTTTGTGCCGGCAGGAACCGTGGTTGAAATGTATGAGACAACACTTCATTATGCACCATGCAATGATGGAGAAAATGGTTTTAAATGTGTGGTCATTCTTCCGAAAGGAACGAATACAGACATTGATTTTCCGTTAGCAAAGGAAGGGGAAGATGCTTTGATGACGGCGAAGAACAAATGGCTGATCGCACATGAAGAAGCAGGGATTGAAGGAGCATTTAACGGATTAAGAGGCGAGAACCTGACAATAAGAAAAGAATACAATTAGAAAGGTATAATGGAGGAAAAACACATGAATAATAATATGCCAAATTTAAAAATCGGAGTAGTAGCAGTCAGCAGGGATTGTTTCCCGGAAAGTCTTTCCGTAAACAGAAGAAAAGCTTTAATGGACGCTTACAAAGCAAAATACGGTGAGGAGCACATTTATGAATGTCCGATCTGTATCGTAGAGAGCGAGATCCATATGGTACAGGCTTTAGAGGATGTGAAAGCAACAGGATGTAATGCACTTGTTGTATATCTTGGAAATTTCGGACCTGAGATCGCTGAGACATTGCTTGCAAAGCATTTTGAAGGACCTAAGATGTTTATTGCAGCCGCAGAGGAATCCGGCAACAGCTTGTTAGACGGAAGAGGCGATGCATACTGTGGTATGTTAAACGCAAGCTATAACTTAAAGCTTCGCAACATCAAAGCATATATCCCGGAATATCCGGTTGGAACCGCAGAGGAATGTGCTGATATGATCCATGAATTTGAACCGATCGCACGTGCTGTAGTTGCTTTAAGTGAATTAAAGATCATCAGCTTTGGTCCAAGACCACTGAACTTCCTTGCATGTAATGCACCGATCAAACATCTTTACAATCTCGGAGTAGAAATAGA
>CAKQXQ010000087.1 GCA_934292805.1 uncultured Roseburia sp.
CCGCACTTATTTTTCCAAATACCGGACATAGTATTACCTTTTAAGGATTATCTTGCTTCTCCGCCCTCTAAGTATTCTACTTCTTCTTTCATGACCTGCGGTTCTTTTTCCTTGAAAATCATTCCGAAAACAGCACGCACAAGCGGACCTGCAAAAAAGATCTGCCAGAAAAATGCCATTGGAAAGTTAAAAGCAGTTGTCTGTACCCAAACTGCAATAAATTCTTTTCCTGCATTCTTGAATAATAAAGTAGCAAAAAAACTCATCGTCGGACACATCAGGCATACAGTGATGGATGAGATTGCCAAAATAAGCATAATTGGTTTATCCACACCCGGTGTCACGATACGGAATGCAAGTTTTTTCGAAAGACTTCCATATAAAAAGAAATCTAAAACGAACGCAATCGGTCCCATGATCACCAATTCATGAAATGCATTTAAGAATACGATGTTACTCATTCCTCCCATATTCAGTGCAATGTTGTAACAGATCATGGCATAAACCATGACAAACACCATTAAAATGGTAAAAACGACTTCCTGTAATTTTGTTTTTGGCATAATTTTATTCTCCTCTTTTCCTTTATTTTTGCATTTTTTCACAGGCAGATTTCAACCCGTGAAACAAACAGAGCCGAACAACAATCTTTGCGATCGCTGTTCGGCTGCACGTCGTGTGACTATAATAGCATATTCTTTTTCTTTGTATAATAGTTTAAATTTTACGAATTTTTCATCCAATTCAACCATTTTGTTGTATACATTATGAGATATTCGCAGATATCGAAAATTTCTCTGCAGCTATTTAACTCCCCTAATCAATCAGATCATTCTGAAATCTTGACAAATGCTCATATGGAAGGATCAACCTTCCCCGATACAATCCGCATCCGTCATTGATCAGACTGTTATTTACCGCTGCAAACATATTAACATCAAGATCTTTGAGTTCCAACTGCTGCAATTGCATTCCGCGCTCATACGCTTCGTCAAAATAGATGCACTCTCCTTTTGGAATCGCATCTCTTCTTCTGCGTTCACTCTCCTGCTTTTTCTCATAACCCAGATGATTTGCCGGACCAATTTCTGCAATATCATCCATTTGTTTTGTCCGAAGCTGCATCTCCACATAACATTTTGCACTGTTATCAAAAAAAGTAATATGAAGCGAACGATAGCCATCCGGATCTGTATTTGTAATATAATCACGATAATAAGGACGGATTTCCTCTCTTAATAATTCAGATGTGCTTTTCTTTACTCCTCCGGCTGGTTCTGCTGTAAAACCTCGTTCTTCCAGAAAATCTTTTAACACATTTGCAATCTCGTACAAGTATTGGATTTCCTGTTTTTCCCGATCCTTACTGTCCTTCATATGGCATTTTGGCATGGAAATAACAATCCTGTATGCAATGATATCGCGGAAACAATTCAGTTTGTCCCCCAATTCCTCGATAGATGGATAAGTTCCGTTCTTTTCATAATAATCATAAATATATTCCACCACATATCCATTAAACTTTGCCTCCGCACGGATTAATGATTTGATCCGCCCCTTAAATGTAAAAGAAAGATATGGATATTCTTTCGCCATATATTTATAAAATTCCCTGATTTTCTGCGACTGTGCAGTCAGGAAATCATTATGCTCGAGCAAATCCATAATCTGCATTAAAAACCTGCAATGCATCAGATCTATCTCATTCTGATTTGAAACCGCAGCCTCCCGTAAATCATGTGTATACTTTTTTAATATTTTTAAAACCGTATCGCCGGAATATAGATAATCATTTAATGTAATCATATGTGTACCCTGCATCTGCTCATTTTTTCCTGTGTCATTAAAGATACTTCATCAATGAAAAAGTTACGGAACGTCATGGTTCCGCCTCCACATGCATCTGTTTTTTCCGCTGCAAGCTCTCCTGCAATTCCAACAAATGCACAACAGGCCGCTGCACTCTGCACCGAAGGCTCTGTACCCAAAAAAGCTCCAAGCATAACAGAAGACATGCATCCGCTTCCTGTGATCCTTGCCATTTTCGCATCCCCATTTTCACAGATATAAACGACTGTTCCATCCGTGATAATATCTTTTTCCCCAGAAGCGATCAGTATCAGCTGATATTGCTTTGCATACTGCTTCATTGTCTCTATATCCAGGCTTTTATCACCGGAATCCACACCTGTTACCGTGCTGCAATGCTCCATCAGTGCACGGATCTCTGAATAGTTTCCGCGGATACACGTCGGATGGATGTTTTCGATCAGCATCTGGCACTTCTCTCTCCGATAGTTCGAACCGGAGACTCCGACAGGATCAATAACAATGGCATGTCCTAATTCATCTGCCACTCTCCCAGCCTTTTCCATTGCCTCGTAATCCGCGATTGCACCAAAATTGCAGACAAGTGCTTTCGTGCCGGCGGTGATCTCTTCCACCTCGAGCGGATGATGTGCCATTGTCGGCGATGCACCCGCTGCCAGTAAAATATTTGCACAGTCATTCACTGTCACAGCATTGGTAATGCAATGGATGATCGGGCGTTCTTTCTGTATTTTGTTATAAAGTTCTGTCACATATTTTCCTGAAATACTCATGTTTCCTCATCTCTCTTTTTCAAAATCTGTTGCATTACAAGCTTTTCCATTCGTACATTTCTTTTCCTCTTCTTTAGTATCTCATCAATCCTGCAATCTCCGGTAAACCGTAACATACATCGTAATAAAGCAAGCCAGTCCTCCGATCAGGTTCGAGATCGGTTCTGCAAGAAAAACCCCCATCACTCCAAGTTCCGGAATCATTGGCAGCAAAAATGTCAGTGGCACAACAATGATCACTTTCCTTAGCATGGAAAAGAAAATTGCCTGCTTTGATTTACCGAGTGCCTGAAATGTAGTCTGCCCGGTAAACTGAAATGCCATGAAGAAAAATCCGAAAAAATAGATATGCATGGATTTTACCGTAAGCGGCAGCAGTTCCGCATTTTTATTAAAAATCATCACAAATTGATTTGGAAAGAGCATCGTCATTCCCCACGCAAATAATGTATAAACCAGAAGAATAACTGCTGTATAGTGAATCGTCTGCTTCACTCTCCCGTATTCTTTCGCACCATAATTAAAGCTCATGACCGGCTGTGCTCCGTTGCCGACACCGGAAACCGGCATCTGGATCACCTCGCGCACAGAATTGATGATCGTCATTGCTGCGATATACATATCTCCGCCGTACAATGCCAGATTAATATTACATACCATCTGCACTATACTGTTGGTCACTGACATGGTAAAACCGGATAAACCAAGCACAAGAATCTTTTTCACACGGTCTGTTTTTAATCTCAGATAGTTTTTATCTAACCGTATAGTCACCTTTTTCCCTGTAAGAAACCGGAGTGTCCAACAGGCTGCCACAAACTGCGAGATCACCGTTGCCAGTGCTGCTCCCTGCACCCCCATATTCAATTTAAAAATAAAAACCGGATCCAGGATCAAATTACAGACTGCACCGATCGACACTGTCATCATTCCGATATTTGCAAATCCCTGTGCATTGATAAACGCATTCATGCCAAGACTTAACATTACAAATAGCGTTCCGGACAAGTAAATCGTCAGATAAGAATCTGCATATGCATATATATTTTCACTTGCCCCAAGAAGATATAGCATCGGCTTTTTTACCAGAAACATCACCACACCGAATGCTGCTCCGATGAGTAATAGCAGACTGAAGGAATTTCCTAAAATATACCTGGCTTCCTCATCATTTCCCCTTCCCCGCTCTATGGAAAAAAATGGTGCTCCGCCCATTCCGACCAGATTGGCAAAAGCGATCGCCAGCGTACAGACCGGGAATGCCACTCCAAGCCCGGTCAGAGCTTCCGTCGCATGATCCGGGATACGTCCGATAAATACCCTGTCAATAATGTTATATAAAATATTGATAAACTGCGCCAGCGTCATTGGAAGCGCAATCCTTGCCATATGGGATAAAATACTCCCCTTTGAAAAATCATTTTGTACTGCCATTTTAGAACTTCTCTTTTATGTTTTCTCTGTTATTTTTTATTATCTGTTTCTTATTCCACATCAGACCTTATCATAACACACGCTTTTTATAATGTGTAGTTATAAAACAAACTTTAAGAACTTTCTTCCGTTTTTTTCTTTCTGTATTCCTT
>CAKQXQ010000088.1 GCA_934292805.1 uncultured Roseburia sp.
ATCCACAGTATCTCCAATAGTATAGCATACAGACCTTGGAGAGGGTCTATAAACACTACTACTTTATAATACGAGGATTTTATTTATGAAATTAATCTCATGGAATGTTAACGGTTTACGTGCCTGCGTACAGAAAGGTTTTCTTGATTTTTTCCATCAGGAAGATGCTGATTTTTTCTGTATCCAGGAATCAAAACTACAGGAAGGGCAGATTGATCTTGATCTGCCCGGCTATCATCAATATTGGAATTATGCCGAAAAGAAAGGCTATTCCGGCACTGCTATTTTTGCGAAAAAAGAACCTCTTTCTGTAACTTATGGCATGGGGATCACGGATCATGATCACGAAGGCCGCATTATCACTTTGGAGTATGATCAATATTATATTGTCACATGCTACACGCCAAATTCCCAGAATGAACTTGCGAGACTTCCTTATCGTCTCCAATGGGAAGATGATTTTCTTGATTATATCAAAGAACTGGATAAAAACAAACCCGTCATTTTCTGTGGTGACCTGAATGTCGCCCATGAAGAGATCGATCTGAAGAATCCGAAAACCAACCGGAAGAACGCCGGCTTTACCGACGAAGAACGTGAAAAAATGTCTGTCCTTCTTTCCAGTGGTTTTACAGATACGTTCCGTTATTTTTATCCGGATGCAGAAGGCATCTATTCCTGGTGGTCTTACCGCTTTAAAGCCAGGGAAAAGAATGCCGGATGGCGGATTGACTATTTTATTACATCCAGACGTCTGGATGACAGGCTGCGTGGTGCAAAAATCCATACAGACGTTATGGGATCCGATCATTGTCCGATCGAGCTTGAGATTGAACTGTAAATTTCATAAAATACATCAGGGATCTGGTTATTACCAGACCCCTGATACCATAAAAGTCTATTCACTTTATTTTTCTGTTCCGATAATCGTCTATTCCGCTGCCTGTTGTTCTTTTTCGTTATCCAGTGCGATCAGCTTTGAGATGATCTCCTCGCAGATCTGTGTCACATTCTTACCATCTGTTGCAACTGTGACATCTGCGACTGCTTCGTAACGCTCCCTGCGCTTGTCCATCAGACTGCTGATAAATTCCACGTTCATATTGTTATTCAGGATCGGACGTTCATCACTGTCTTTGACACGTTCATAGATGGTCTCTGGCTTTGCGGTAAGAAGAACAACACGTCCGTTTTTCTTCATATGGTCTGCATTCTCTTCTCTCATGACAACACCGCCGCCGCAGGACACGATCGTCTGCTTTCTCTTCTGAAGCTCGATCAATGTATTGCTTTCCAGGTTCCTGAAATATGCCTCTCCGTACTCATCAAAGATTTCCGAAATGGACATTCCCTGCTTCTCAACGATCATCTGATCCATCTCTACACGATCCATTTCGAGCTTGTCCTTTAATTCCCCGGCTATCGTACTCTTGCCGGCTCCCATGAAACCGATCAGGAAAATATTATAATCAAATAAGCTCTTTGCCTGGATACGTCGGCTGTTTTTCATGATATATTTGAAAATATCAAGAATCTCTTCCTCAAATTCGTTATCGCCGAGCTTTGCTGCCAGCATATCCGTCTGCTTCTTCTCCTGCTCCGGCTGTAAGATAGGAATTCCGGTTGCTTTCTTATACGCAATGATCTCCTGGATATGAGCCATTCTGACTGCAAGCTGCTCTATGATAATATCATCGCACTCTCCGATCTTCGCACGGATTTCTTCAATTCTGTCCATAGTTATACGATTCTCCTCTTTAAAATCTTATGTTTTAAAGTATAACAATTAACCTGTCATTTCGCAAGGAAAATATTTTACCACTTTAAAGCGATGTATTTTCGAGGATTATTTTAATGAATCCCCCACATACGCTTTCACGATATCTTCCCGAACAGTCTCCTCGATAGAATCGTAAATCGGTTTACATAATTCTCTTATTGTTTCATGTATCGGTTCATCCAAAGTGATGATCGTCGTTCCGCTTTCTTCGATTATTTTCCTGCGGGATTCCACCCTCTCATCTGACTGTTCCCTTGCATATTCTTTTGCAATGTCTGCTGCTGTCTTAATGATCTCCTCCGTCCAGGAAAATGATACACCTATGATGTATCTGGAAAACACCTGGATTCCCATAATAACCGTCATCGCAATCAGCAAACTTATCATCAAAAATTCTTCCAGATATTCATCCAGCCAGTGTATCGCTTTTCTCATCTTTCCAATCCTTTCTTTTTCTCTGTAAAAAATTTTTGCCGGACAGGCCGAAAAGTCTGCCCGGCGGTTTTTATACTGTCAGGTATTTCTGATTTTACATTGCTTTGTGAAGTAAATCCAAAACAGTGGAAAGATCATTCACTCCCATCTGTCCCGGTGCACTTGCTTTTTTAGCTGCACCAAATGTCATAGAAGAGCCGAACACTTCTCCGCAAAGACGGCTGATCACACCTGTACCGGCCATAGACATTGTGATAATCGGTCTGTCGGCATATTCTGTCACCATTTCTTCCGTAGCAGAAAGAAGTGTCAGGACATCTCTTTTACTCTGAGGCATCACAGCGATTTTCGGAATATCTGCTCCCATATCCTGCATCTTACGCAGACGATAGATGATATCTGATTTTGCAGGTGTCTTATGGAAATCATGGTTGGATGCAATTACTTTCACACCTGATGCGTGAGCACCATCGATGATCTTCTTCACGATCTCATCACCGGTAAAGATCTCAACATCTACAAAATCCACATAACCTGTCTGGGCTGCTTTCACATTCAGCTCTGCATACGCCTCTGCTTCAATCGCTTTCTCTCCGCCCTCTTTGGAAGTACGGAATGTCATAAGGATCGGTGTATTACCCAGCACCTCGCGGAGTCCCTTTAACACTTCTTCTACTTTATCAAATTCAAAAACATGTTCAAACCAGTCTGCACGCCACTCTACCACATCAACCGGAATCGCATCAAATGTTTTTGCTTCTTCTATAATATCTTCTTTTGTCACACCGACGATCGGTACGATAATTTTCGGTGTGCCTGCACCAATTTCAATATCTCTGACTTTTACTGTATTCATAGTATTCCCTTTCTTCTATATCTATAGCATCTGTTAATTTTCTTCTTTTGACTGTTCAAATTCCGTATTGTCCTGTTTCATAATAATTTCGTATTTTCATCTTTACCATTTTTTTACCGGATCAGATGCATCTGCTCGATGACCCAGCTTTCCTCTTCCATGTGATAATCCCTTCCACAATACGGACACTTTTTCTGCCGTACCGCATCGAAGCTGCCGCCACAACCCGGACAGGAAACAGATGTGATGGAAAATCCCGGTGCTTCCTGTTTTGCCACATTTCTGCGGAATGTAACATCAATGCAGTCTCCACTCTTTTTTACTTTTCCATGCTCCTCATAATGGTTTACCCACCAGGTTCGAACCGACATATGCATGGTATTTCCCTCCATGCGGATTCCGTTCAGGCAGATTCCATTCGTATAGGTCATTTCCAGAATATCAGAAAAAAGCGGTTCGCGCGTATCTGCACGGTAGCAGGCAAGCTCCTCCGGTTTTTCGGCTAATACCGCCATCCGCACGAGTGATACAAGCTGTCCTTCAAATTTATCAAAAGAGAAGTTTTTATCGTAGTGCAGCATTGTGTTTTTGATTTTCCGTTTTGAACTGCCCCATTTCAAAGGGGATAAATGTTTCATACCATCATGGTCAAAAAGTGTTGCCACCAGACGGATATCCGCAACGATAACTCCAAGAAAACCGCCCGCCAACACTGCCGCAAAGTAACTGGAAAGCAGTGTGAGCGGCAATGCCTGTTCTCCTCTGATAATATTTGTGATCAACATCACCAGAAATACACCAGCCATGGAAAATGTCATCGACTGTCTGAAGATTTTTCCATTGCTTGCGATGGAATTACTTCTTATAAAGAAAAGATTGATCACTCTTGGGAACAAATCTTTGATCCGAAAGACCGTTCCACAATAAGGACAGCCCTCCCCAAGCTTTGCGACAGAGTTCACTGCACCACAGTTTGGACAGGTCACCTGGATGAACTGTGTCTGTGCTTCATTCGGCGAATGTGCAACGATCTC
>CAKQXQ010000089.1 GCA_934292805.1 uncultured Roseburia sp.
AGAAGAAAAAATAGCAAATGCTGAAAAGGCAGTCGAAGAATCTTTAAAAAAGGAAGAAACATCCGAAATGACAACTATGACGGATGCATATGTCAGAAAACATGAGCTTGCAAAAGCACTCAGAGAAACAAAGGGGCATCCTCTTTATTCTTTTACAGAAGCAAATGAGAAGTTTAGAAAAGAAATAGCAGATATTAGAGGTGCACTAGAAAAGGGCGGAGATGTAAGCAAAAAAATATCAGATTTTAGACAAATAGCAATACACTATGCACAAAAGGGTGATTTGATTTATCCGCTCCTTAAAGTTCGCTATGAAATATCAGGGCCATCGGATGTCATGTGGACTGTTGATGATGAAATCAGAGATGAATTAGCAGCAATAGATAAGGAATGCAATCATGACGAAGAATGGATGAAAAGAGTACAGGCTGTTTTAACAAGAGCAGATGAAATGATTTATAAAGAGACTAATATACTGTTCCCTATCTGCGCAATGAATTTTACGGCCGAAGAATGGTATGGAATCTATGAAGATGCCAAAGACTATGCATCAGTGTATGGCATTGAGAATAGGTGGGAAGAAGCAGAAAAATATGTGCAGGATAAAAAGAATCGTCATGAGGCGGCTATTTATGAAGGTGAAATAGTAATGGGCGGTGGACATATGAGTGCAGCACAGTTGGAAGCTATGCTTAATACGTTGCCAATAGAGATTACATTTATCGATGATAATAATATAAATCGTTTCTTTAATGAAGGAGCGAAAGTGTTCAAACGCCCTGGCATGGCAATTGACAGAGAAGTATTCTCTTGTCATCCGCCTAAGATAGAACCAATGGTTCGCTCCATTATAGAAAGTTTTAAAAATCATACCCGTGATAGCGTTCCGGTTTGGATGGAAAAGCAGGGAAAACCATTTTTAGTTACTTATTATGCAGTGAGAGACAAAAGAGAGAATTATCTTGGAACTGTAGAAGTGGTACAGGATATGCAGTTTGCAAAAGAGCACTTTACAAGCTAAAACGCATAAAACCATAGATTGTAATCGATTAAAAAGGGAAATATTCTATGAGGTGTCGGATAAAACTGACACCTCTTTTCTTATTGGATTTATCCTGTTTGGGGCTTCGAAGTTTTTCGTGTTCTGACAAATGGAGATGCCCGAAACTAAAACGTTAAAAGGAAAAGACCTGATTACGATTGGTATTTTTTCTGCAATCTGTTTTGTGCTTAATTTTATTTGCATGTTAGTGAGTGGATTACATCCGCTGATCTGGATTTTGATGCCCATGAATATTGCGATTGTGACAGGAATCCCATTTTTTCTTATGTGTGCAAAGGTACAGAAGTTTGGTGCGGTATTGATTATGGGATTGGTCACAGGACTGCTCTATTATGTCACAGGATAGTTTACTGTTATTTTACTGATAACATTTGCAAGTGCGTGTCTTCTGGCAGAACTGGTAAGGGCAATTGGGCATTATAAGAGCTTTCAAGTCAATGCTGGTTGTACTTTTATTGCACCGATTCTGGGCACTGTGGTAGGAACATTTCTGGCACATAAGATGTTTCAAAAGCATTTTGAAAAAGCAGGTATGATCTGATGGAAGTAAATAGAAAGGAATGGATACATAATGATCCACGCTCAGTTTTGCTGATATAGTTCTATATTGGATGAATGGATTATGGAAGAGTTCTGTGAAATGGGGAATTGCATATATTGCAGTTTGCCTGTTCCAGGAGATGGCTCTGCCTGTTGCACCGAGGATGGTAGTATATCCTGCTTTGCAATTTTTACAAATTATATAAGACGGATTTTTCCATGCATCATGATAGGATGGATGATGATACAGACAACACTTACATGTAATAAAGATAATCAAATAGCATTAAAAGTTTATCATAAAGCGGGATTTGTGGAAACCGGCGAGGAAGATGATGAGGAGATAGAACTTTCATAGAGACTGGCTTAGGAGAGAATAGTTATATATGAATAAAGAATGGAAAGAATTAAATAAGCATATGCAGGAAAGCACAGATTTTGCATCTTGGTAGTAGTTATATAGACTTATAGCAAAATATACGATAAAATTTAATCAGCCGGAAAAGATCGGATGTATTTGACACCGTTTCACAGAACAGGAGGAAACTATGGGAAGCAAAAGAAAAATTGTATGAATTGGAAAATATCAGTATGCAAAGTTCACTGTTTAGATGTAGCAAATCAATGATTCTGAATGCTGATAAAATTGATTATGTGCAGCCATCGATTTCAGGTAGATTTGAGGCTGTATTATCAAATGGTGAGACTGTGATCGTATCCTTTTAAAAGTCTGTGGTAGATTTTGGGGTTAGTGTGAAAACGGCAGCTGATATTAACCAATTAATCAGAAATCGTAAAAGAAATGGTTAGAGTGAATAAGTAAAAAGAGGAAAGATCATGGAAGAAAAAAAACGTTTGACACCAAAGTCTGTTCAGCAGGATCTGAACGCTTTGGGGGAATACAAAACAGCAGACGTGGACAGGCTGATCCGCGTCTATGTTAAGGAGCAGGCAGATGCTGCGCCCCTTCGGGGACATATTTTGACGGAGCAGCAGTTTCATCGAATCTATTATTATGTAAACTTGCAGCAAATGAAGGATGTGACTGCAAGGATGGCTTTTATCCACAATAATTTACTGTTTACGGATTGGTGGCACACGGATCAGCTTATTCGGTATGTGGTGGCGCTGGATTTTGAAATGGCGATGAGGTATGCTCGGGAATATATCCTTTCCGATGATCCATTTGTTCGTCGCTGGGGCTATGTAATGTTCATTTCCCGGCTGGGGCATGGTCATGCAGAGCAGTTGCTGCCGCTGATGAAAGCAGACGATTATTATTATGTGCAGATGGCACAAGCCTGGTTGATTGCAGAGCTGACTGTTTTTGAGCCGGAGGTTGTTCATCGGTGGATGAAAAACTGTGGGCTTCCTTATTCAATCTGTGGCAAGGCTATTCAGAAAATCTGTGATTCCTACCGGATTTCCGACGATTGGAAAGTGAAATTCAAAGCCTTGCGGCCGGAACGGAAAGAATCAATAAGTGATACAGGAGGTAAGAAGTAAGAGAGGAGGCTCGAAACGTTCCAACACCTGTCACAACATACGCATTGTTTTCAGATGGAAGCTACATCACGAATGAACAGATGAAGGATAAGCGTTTTTTGAAATTGTTATCCAATGACTAGCTGGTGAGTAAACAGACAGTTGTTTTTGTCTGGGTAAATTCTGTTGTATGATATTGGAAAGACAAGGAGGCGTAAAAGGATGGAAACAAAGAATATTGTTTATAATTTGCGTACAAAAAAGAGTATGTCACAGGATGAACTGGCGGAGAGGGTAATGGTGACAAGACAAGCGGTGTCCCGCTGGGAAAATGGAGATACCGTTCCCAATACTGATACACTTAAGCTCTTATCGAAAGAATTTGATGTCTCAATCAATACGCTTTTGGGAGAACCAAGAAAGCTGATCTGCCAGTGCTGCGGGATGCCAATTGATGATGATTCCAT
>CAKQXQ010000090.1 GCA_934292805.1 uncultured Roseburia sp.
GGCATGGTAAGATAAATGGCAGGCTGTAAAACAAAAACGATCTGTTTTACAAACAACAAAGGTGGAAGCGGAAAGTCAACAACATGTGCTAATTTGGCATTTGAACTGGCGTCTGCCGGTAAAAAAGTTCTTTTGATCGATGGAGATATGCAGTTGAATCTCTCGCTCTCTTTTTTTGATGAAGAACGGGTTCTTGAAATGGCAGAATGTGAGAAAAATTTATATTACGCCATAAAAAGCAAACGTGATTTAAATGAGTATATCGTACATACGCCTTATGAGAATCTGGATCTGATTCCATCCTCGACTTTGATGAGCCAGATAGAATATGAACTTTTTACAATGATACAGAGAGAGTATGTGCTGAAAAAATGTTTGCGCGGTATCTATGAGAAAGAGATTTATGATTATATCCTGATCGATGCCCCTCCGACTTTGGGAACATGGGTGATCAATATTTTGTGTACAGCAGATTATGTGATCGTTCCGGTGGAGGCATCCCCATGGGGACTGTTTGGACTGGCAAATATGTTTGACTTTTTAAATGGAATCTCTGAAATGACAGAGGCAAAGATTATGGGAGTCCTGATCACGAAGGTAGATGAAAGAAAGAATTATTATAAGCAGACGAGAGAAATCCTGGCAGGCTATGATAATATAAATGTATTTGAAACCTTCATCCATGTTGATGCTTCGATTGAGTGGGCACAGGATAACTCTGTACCGGTTTCGATATACAAAAAGAGTACAAGAAGTGCAAAAGAATTTCAGCAATTAGCAAAGGAGGTCATGGATTATGGCAGTAGGTAAAGGAAGTATGGCCAGAGCATCAAAAGCAGCTGACAATACATCAGTATCAAAAGAAACAAAAACAGAAGAACCGGTGGTAAAGGCAGATCAGTCTGCAGCTGAGGAACCGGCGAAGAAAGCGGCTGCGACAGCTACAAAACGCACAGCCACTAAGAAAACAGCGGCAAAAACGACTGCAACAAAAACAACAGCAAAGACCAAAGCCACAACAAGTAAGGTGATTTCCGGAACTTCGGAAGAGGTAATGCACATGATCGAGTATCAGAAGTCCAATCAGGTATTGGATCGTGAACCGGAAGAAAATGAAACCTTTGGCGTTGGAGACGCAATGCCTATTTATTTCTTCTAAATTAATACAAAATAGAAAAGGAGTATCGCAAAATGACTGGGACAGTGATAAGCGATGCTCCTTTTTGTTATTACAAAATGAATTCCTGTAACAGGAAAAATAATTTGCATAGAAGAAACGGCTACCGGATGATATCTGATAAAGCAGATAAATTGGAATTTAAAACTAAATGAGCCGGAAAATCAAGTTCTTCTAATAATGGAAAAATATATTGCATATTTCCGATGTTTTTCTTTCCGTGGCTGTCGCTGGAGAGGAGAACCGGCAGATCCAGCTTTTTACAAATGCTTAAAATTTTGCGGCAGTTTTCCTGACCATTTATGCGGTAAGCGTCCGGCATGAGAGAACCGTTGTTAATTTCCGGATAAACATGTTTTTCTTTGGCGATCTCAAGTAAGTATTCAAAATCTACCGGAAAGCGTGCATCGTCAATGTGCCCCAAGAAACGGACTTTGGGATGCTCCATTGCATGGATATAAGCGGAAGAAAGATCTTTGTAAAAATAAGGCTTTAAAATTGGTGGGTGGATGCTGATGATCGCATAATCTAATGTGGATAAAATCTCATCATCCAGATCAACATCACCTGCAGTATTTATAATATTCAATTCTGCTCCATAAAGTACTCTGATTCCAAAACGATCCCGGCCTGCTAATTTCAGGCTCTGAAAATAAGATGCCTTTGCAGATCCTAAAGTGGCAGGACCGTGCTCGGAAATACCGAGAAGAGAAAGTCTTGATTCGGAAGCAGACCGGATCATGTCTGTGACCGTGTCTTCTGAACCATGACCACTGCTGATACTGTGCGTATGCAAGTCAGCATAAACGGGATATTTACTGTTAAAATTAGAAGAAATACTATTGTTTATCATAAAAGAACCTTTCTGTAAAAATGCATTCCGAAATTGTATGATATCACGAGAAAATACGAAAAAACAATATTCCGGTTGTGAAATCTGACATAATAATTAAAAAAATACAAAATCTTTACCATGATTATAACCTATAAAAAAATATTTTCCAACATAAAATTTGAAAAAACAAAGACAAAACAAGAAGAAAACAACAAAAACAACTATGAAATAGTTTGAAAACCACATAAAACATAATAACTGACAAAAAAATAAGAGAAAAAAGAAAAAGAAAATGTTGTTTTTTGTTGACTTTGTATGCGAATCATAATATAATCATAATATCGGAATAAAATGAATCCTGTTATTGGGATAAGAGAGGACAAAGCATGGAAAACAAGCAAAGGATCATACAGGAATTAGTTCCTGGTAAACAGATTACTTTGGCACATATCATTGCCAACCCGGATCCGATACTTTACCAGAAGCTGGGATTGAATCCTGCTGTGGAATATGCGAAAGCAGCGATCGGCGTCCTGACGGTCAGCCCGGCGGAGACAGCGATCATCATGGCGGATATAGGGATTAAGTCAGCCGGTGTAGAGCTTGGGTTTGTAGACAGATTTTCAGGGTCGGTGATCGTGACAGGTACAGTGTCAGAAGTAGAAGCATCGATTCAGGCAATCTTACAGTATGTGGAGAATACGTTGGGGTATGCGGTCACACCTGTAACCCGCACGTAAGTGACATATATGAAGAAGATCATTTTAATGGGACGCAGTGAAGCAGGGAAAACAACCCTGACACAGGCGCTTCGGGGTGAGAAGATTACATATAAGAAGACACAGTACATCAATCATTATGATGTGATCATAGACACACCGGGGGAATATCTGCAGACAGGAAAGCTTGGAAGGGCATTGGCGTTATATTCTTATGAAGCTGATGTGGTAGGTCTTCTGGCATCATCGACAGAACCGTTTTCCTTATATCCACCGAATATCACCTGTATGGTGAACCGGGATGTGATAGGGATCGTGACAAAGATCGATAAAGAAGATGCGGATACCGAACTTGCAGCCAGATGGTTACAGAATGCCGGCTGTAAGACAATTTTCTATGTGAACTCCAAGACCGGTGAAGGCGTTTCTGATATTTTGGAATACCTCAGAGAACCGGGAGAGGTAATGCCCTGGGAAGAAGGGGACAATTAAATCCGAACTGTTATTTTATATCCTAATATAAAATAATCAAATAAATAAAAACCAAAAAGGAGAACAAAAAATGGCACTGAACGAATACGAAATCAAAAAAAT
>CAKQXQ010000091.1 GCA_934292805.1 uncultured Roseburia sp.
CCGACAGCTATTATATTTCATTTTTGTAAATATTGTAGTTTTAGGGCTTGGAAAATTATTTGGGTGGTTCAGTTTCCAGAATTTTAGCATGGTATTTCTTATGGAGATTCTCATTATTGCAGTCTATGCCGTTGTGAATACCATTTGTTATCTGAGTGATCGTGCAGATGCACAGAGCATGAATGAAAAATTACTGGAAATGAAAAAGAATAAGAAAGAATGATAGAATCGTATTGTATTGTGCATGAAATTAATGCTAAAATCTAGGAAGAAAACAGTGTCATAAGGGGGAAGTTAATATGGTTTTTGTAAATGAAGAATGGAATGATACAGGGGATATTGTTGTATATAGTAATTACCATAAATATTGGCTGGATAGGGAAAGAAAAATAAAAAATCCTTTGTTTGATGTATTTAGTGGAAGAATTTTAGATTTGAAAGAGGGAAAACAAACTGCTATTAACTATTTTTACAATTTGTTAAATGAAGAAATATGTGAAGGGGTTACAATTTGTGTCGTGCCTTCAAGTAATGCTGAGAAAATAGAATCAGGTATTGGAAAATTGGCAGAGAAACTTGCAGAAAATAAAAGAATCAATAAAGTTTATTTTTTACAACGGACAAAATCTATTGACAAGTTGGCATGGGGCGGACGGAGAGATAAACAGATCCATCTGGAGACAATCTCTGCTGTTGAAAATATGGATATTACGGATAACATCATTTTGTTAATGGATGATGTTACAACAACAGGGAATTCGTTATATGCGTGTAAAGAAATTTTAATGGAAAAAGGTGCAAAACAAGTAGAAATGTTTGCATTAGGAAAGGCAATTTAGAAATGAAGAATATGTATTCCCAGAAAGAAACAGATATTTTAAATTATGCGGAAATGAATAAAAACAAGTGGAGAAACATGGGAATAGAATATTGTACGGTAGAGGATGAGCGGTATCCCAATACATTAAAAAAGATAACTGATAGACCAGTTCTCTTATATTATAGGGGAAATATTGAAATTATAAATGAATATCATAATATTGCTGTGATCGGAAGCAGGAAATGTTCGTTGAAGGGAAGAAAGATTTCCTATGATACAGGAAAATATCTGGCAGAAAGGAATGTGAATGTTGTAAATGGTCTTGCACTTGGCTGTGATACAGAGGCGTTAAAAGGAACTATTGCAGGTGGGGGAAGATGTATAGGAATTCTGCCAGCAGGTTTGGATGATATACTGCCAAAATCCAATCAGAAGCTTGCAGATGAAATAGTGATGAAGGATGGATGTCTGATAAGTGAGTATCCAGTTGGTACACCGGTAAAAAAATATCAGTATGTGCATCGGGACAGGTTGCAAAGCGGCATAAGTGATGGGGTTTTAATTGTTGAGGCAGAAGAACAAAGTGGTACAATGCATACAGTTGAGTTTGCCAAAAATCAATATAAAAGGCTTGCCTGTTATTATCATAAATTAGTAGAGCTGTCGTCAGGAAACAGAAAATTAGAAGAAGCGGGACAAATATCCGTTATTGAAGATAAAAAAAGGCTTGAAGAGTTTGTTGAAGCTGTAATGAAAGAACCGACTTACGAGCAACTGACATTATTTTAAAACGAAAGAGGGGATTGAAAATGAGCAAACACACTGAAAGAGCAAAGGAATTAAGAAGTGAAGTGCCGGTTAGCAGCAACTGTGCACAGACGGTGATGCGTGTATATGCAAAGGAAATCGGACTGGATGAAGATCTGGCAGCTGCAATTGGCAGTAACTTTGGCGGTGGAATGAGATGCGGTGCTACTTGTGGGGCAATCGCAGCAGGATATATGGTATTAGGTGCCAAGGGAATTGAGTCGCCGGCTGTATTGAATGAATTTCGGAAGTGTATTGCAAAAAAACATGACGGTATGACAGATTGTGCTGATCTTTTGCGTGCAAATGCAGCAAAGGGCGGTGATAAAAAAACACATTGTGACAACATGATCGAGGAAGTGATCACACTGATCGATGAACTGACAGACGGTAGATAATATAAAGGAGTATGTGTAAAATGGAAGAATTTAAGAAAGATCTTCTTCGCATGTGTAAGAGGAACATTGCAGCACCGATTATTTTTCTGGTGCTTGCTGTGATATGTGCAGGGCTTGGAGCACTGATGTCAGACACCAGTTATGATCCATTTGATGGAACATCCGGTGGATATCAGCAGCTGGATGTCGTTTATGTGATGGGACCTTTTGCAGAGCGGACAGAGGATGGAAGAACAAACACTGAATATTACATTGCAGAGGATGCAGATGGTTACTGGAACATTATTGGGACGGATACATACAATGATCTCCCGGTTTATGGGGAAGATGTCAGTGATGAGGATATCGTGAATCTGACACCGCAGACAATAACCGGCTACAGCAGCACAATTCCATATGAGCTGGGGTCTTATCTTGTAGATTATTTTGATGGTACAGGTGCGGATGTGACAATGTCTAACTATACCGATTATTTCGGAAGCTATTATCTGGATACCACTGACAATAATTCCGATGGAGACAGTATGTTCTTCTATATAGCAGCACTCATGATGGCATTTTTGGGTCTGGTAATCTTTTTTTCAGGCGGAATCAGGAAGAAAAAAGTTAAAAAACAGATCGAACAGATGGAGCAGGACGGCACGATCATACCAGTGTTCAATGATTTTTCGGCAGGACCGAGATTTTTCTATAATAAAACAAAAGTGGCATTGTCAAGACGATATTTACTTGATTTTAATTCGACAGATCATGGTTTTGATGTGATCCCACTGGAAAATATCGTTAATGTATTCAAGTGCAACATGGTTTCCGGGGAACCAACATCTACAAGTTATATTGCATTGGAAACAGCATCAGGGGAGCGTTATCTTGCAGCAGCATCTGAAAAAGCAGGACAGGAGTTTGATGATGTCATCATGCAGATAAGAAAATCGTCAGATGGAGGGCAGGTATGGTAATCATATACGGATATCGAGAAAAATTTAAAAGAGAAGGTTTGGTGGGGCATACTGTATGCAGCAATTGCAGACACGATGCAGATCAGTCTCTGTGCCGGCAGATATATCAGGTTACATTGTTTTATATTCCGGTGTTCAGTCACCTGAAACAACGTGGAATTATGTGTGAGAGCTGTGGTAATATTATTCCGGTAAGTAAGCAGGAATACAGGCAGCGGTTGAATGATCTTAAAAATGCATGTCACTGAAACTATGGGAGTATCCCAAAGTTTGTGTAAACCTCCAAACTGATGTAAGATAAAATTACTCAGTTTGGAGGTTATTTTTATGG
>CAKQXQ010000092.1 GCA_934292805.1 uncultured Roseburia sp.
GTTTTAAGGTTTGCTTTATTTAAAGCTGTTCGTTCATCTTTCGATGACTTGAATTATTACTCGCGAACTAAATCTTTTTCGTAACCCGGAAGAAATCTTTGATTTCTTCTGAGCGAACTTGTTCGCTTTAGAATCTTTCAAGGTTATTCACTGTTCAGTTATCAATGTTCTTTGTTGTTTTCAGCAACTCTGATATGTTATCACATTCAGCAGTGTTTGTCAACAACTTTTTTATTTTGTTTTCTTCGAAGTTTCAAGTTCGTAAGAAGCTTTGATATTGTATCGCAATCATTTCTTCTTGTCAAGAACTTTTTTATTTTTTCGAAGTTCTTTGTTGTCACTCGTTTGCGACAGCTTGTTTATGATAGCAAAGGGAAACAGAATTGTCAACACCTTTTTTACATATTTTTACAAGTTTTTTAGACAGGTATATTTTCAAGCTGTTTTCTGTCACTTTCCGGGACAATACAGACAATTGCGAAACTCCGGAACGCATGAATTCAATTACGTAAATCGTAAATCCCATTACGTAAAACGGAGTTTCGCAATATTGTCCTTCTATATTATTGTAATATACTTCCCCACAGTATCCTGCAAACTGATTGCTTCAGGCGATCAGATCATTCCTTCTTTAAGAACATTATGATCACGCAATACTTTTTCAATCACAGTTCCTTTTACTAACTTCAGCAATGGTTTCTTTAATGCATTCAAAGGACCCGGCAGTGAAATTTCAAGTGGTGATTTTCCATCCATTAATTTTACGCTGCTGTCTAACAGTTCACGAATATCATAAACGCTTCCCCAAACTTCCGGTACACCTCTGTCAACACCGAGCAGGCCATATACTGCCTCCATTGCAGTACGTACAGAATACTCTGTTGTAAATACTGTGTCTCTCGGAGTTTCTGCGAACTGTCCCAGGAATGCAAAGTTTGTGCATCCATCCGGGATCACGTCCGGTCTGTCACCTTTGGTTCTTGGCATGAAGAATGCTGTGATATATGGCATCATTGTCGGAACGCAGACTGCACTGTGTTCTGCAAGCTCTTCGATCTTATCTGTCGGAACACCCATATGATACAGCCATTCTTCTGTGATCTCTTTTCCGGTACAGTCTTTCATTGGTTTTTTAATATAATCACCCGGTACATCCGTGAATAAACCATAAACCCATACACATACCTGGTTTTTATCCTGTTCCTTGAACTGACCCTGGCGGTTGATCGTCCAGCTTAACAACCAGCTGGAATCCTTGCAGCTTACAATACCTCCTGTTACAACTTTTCCACTGCGTGGATCTCTCTTACAAATATTCATTATATAAGGAATGATTTTATCATCCAATGTAGTTACTGTCGCTGACTCCCAGTTTGTCTTGGAAATATCGGAGCAGAATTTTTCCGGATGTCCGAATGACGGATCCTGTTTTGCGATATTTCTCCATAAATTCCAGCATCCACTGGTACGAACCTCTGCGTCACCGTTCGGTGCGTGATTCTGATCTCCATAAATCGTGCCTTCTGTACAGCTTCCATTTGTAACAAAGACAAGATCGTTCTCTGTCAATGTAATTCCTTCCTCTATACCTTTCACTTTACATTCGATCGTCTTCGCAACTTTCTTACCGTTTTTTATCTCAAAAATAACATTTGTCACTTCTGTATTAAACTGGAAATCAACACCTGCTGCTTCCAGATATTTCTGCATCGGAAGGATCAAAGATTCATACTGATTGTATTTTGTGAATTTCAAAGCGGAAAAATCCGGTAAACCTGCAATGTGATGGATAAAACGCTGGAAATAGAGTTTCATTTCCAATGCACTGTGCCAGTTTTCAAATGCGAACATTGTTCTCCAATACAGCCAGAATGTAGAATCAAATACTTCCTCATCAAATACATCTTCAATCGTCTTATCATAGAGGTCTTCATCTTTTGTCATGAATAATTTCATGATTTCCATACAGCCTTTCTGACTCAGATTGAATTTTCCATCTGTATGGGCGTCTTTTCCCCTCTCTTCGGTTGCACGGCAAAGAGAATAGTTCGGATCTTCTTTATTCAACCAGTAATATTCATCCAGAACGGATATTCCCGGTGTTTCAATAGAAGGAATGCTACGGAACAGATCCCAGAGACATTCAAAATGGTTTTCCATCTCACGTCCGCCTCGCATAACGTATCCTCTGGTTGCGTCATAAATACCGTCGCAGGCACCGCCAGCAATGTCCATTGCTTCTAATATATGGATATGATCTCCCGGCATCTGTCCGTCCCTTACAAGAAAGCATGCTGCTGCAAGAGATGCAAGTCCGCTTCCTACGATATAAGCACTCTTATCATCTACTCCCTCCGGTTTTTTCGGTCTTGCAAATGCTTCATAATTACCATTCGTGTAATAGATGCCTTTGCTGTTTTTCTCGTATTTTCCACGCTCTGTGTTGCGGTACTCTTCTGCCGGAGCTTCTGAGGCTGTCTTTTTCATTTTCTGTTTCACTGTTTCATCATGATTCTTTTTTGCAAGTGCTATCGCTCCTGCTCCTGCTGCAAGTGCAGCTACACCAAGTCCTAAATTTTTCTTTCCCATAATAGAGTTCTCCTTTCATCAATCTTCTTTTTTAGATATTTGCGAAACTCCTCATATCTTTCTTTAAATTGTTCAAAATTAACAAAACTTTCGAAAACACGCTCTCGCTACGTGTCGCTGGTAACGGTACTAAGAAGCCAGTCACGATTGACATCGCACCTGCCTTCTAAGAACCGACCGCTCCCCAGTGTTTTCTCAATCTTTTGTTATTTTTTCACAATTCAATTTACGTTTTCACGAGTTTCGCAATTATCTAATCTTTTTTGATGGCTCTATCATAGCTTACCCAGAAATGCTTTCCAATTTACAAAAAAGATGAAATGATAAAAATTTTATCACTTCACCTTTTTTGATAAAAATTGCAATTATTTTTCCTATTTATATTCTTTCATTTTCCTGGTGAACTACCCATTGTCTAAAACCAATGGGCTTCCTGCTTCGCAGACCTCGTAACCTACTATCTCCACAGGCGTTAA
>CAKQXQ010000093.1 GCA_934292805.1 uncultured Roseburia sp.
GAAGGTGTTATCACAGCAAACGAAACATTAAACAAATTAGCAACAGATCCTGCAGAAGGAATCATCGGTGCTGGATTTGACGCTGGTACACCACAGAAAGCTGCTATCAACAGCGGTAAATTAATCGGATCTGTAACACAGTCTCCATTAATGATGGGTTATGAAACAATCTACACATTAGTAGATGTTTGCAATGGCAAAGCAGTAGAAGATATCCCTATGGATGGTTACTGGTACAATTCAGAGAACATGGAAGACGATAATATCGCTCCAAACCTTTATGACTAATCTGTATCTTTGATACACTTGAAGTGAATAGGTAAAAATCAGGGATCGGATTTATCCGGTCCCTTTTTGATGTAAAATATGTATAAAATTGACAGAACAAATACTTTTTTTGTTGTACAATTTATATTATAATTAGACTATTAAAAGAGATTGTGGAGGTATATAAAATGTTAAAAGGAATTCCAAAAATTCTTTCACCTGAATTATTAAAAGTATTGGCAGAAATGGGTCATAGTGACAGATTAGTTATTTCTGACGGAAATTTCCCGGCAGAATCCATGGGCAAAGATGCGATCGTTATCCGCTGCGACGGACATGGCGTGCCGGAGATTTTAGATGCTATTTTACAGGTGTTCCCACTGGATACCTATGTTGAGAAACCTGTAAACCTTATGGAAGTAATGCCGGGTGATACAGTCGAAACTCCAATCTGGGATACATATAAAGAGATCATCGCAAAATATGATGACAGAGGTGCAGACGCAGTTGGAAATATTGAACGCTTTGCGTTCTATGAGGAAGCAAAGAAAGTATATGCGATCATTGCAACCGGTGAATCAGCTCTTTATGCAAATATTATGTTGCAGAAAGGTGTTGTAGTAGATTAATATCCAAAACTGGAATGGAATGAAAGTGACAAGAGCGGCAGAAGGCGAGGGGCAGATACTATGTTATATCAGATTGAAACCATGTTTGATGATATGGAAAAGAAGATCAGAAAGTTAAAAAAACAAAAATACGAAGAAAACATGGAAAGCTTTATGGCAGACAACGAAGCATATTTCCTTGAAATGGAGACTTACCTGGCAAAAGAAAATCCGGAGGCAGCGGCGAAAGAAATTTCAAAGACCATCGTAGATGCTGTAAAGAGTCGATATGAGGTAAAAGGAAAGATTAAGGGAACGGTGCAGACAGACCTTAATTTCTTTATGATTTATTATGTGTTTCCTGCAATTCTGAAAAGAGACCATGAACAGGCAAAGTTACTTGCAGATACCCTGTGTGAGACATGGGGAAGCAGTTTTAAGGATAGTAAGATAGGTTATACGGATTACGACACATTATATAATTCGTTTAGAGAGAAAATATTCGGAATATTTTAAACGTGGGGGAATTATGAGCAAATATTTTTTGGCGATTGATATAGGAGCTTCCAGCGGAAGACATATTTTGGGAAGTATTGAAAACGGCAAGATCGTATTAGAAGAGGTTTATCGTTTCTGGAACGGAATGGATAACGTGGAAGGAACACTCTGCTGGGATGTTGACAGATTGTTCAATGAAATTATTGCCGGAATGAAAAAATGTAAAGAGATCGGCAAAGTTCCTGTAAGTGTCGGTATTGACACATGGGGTGTTGACTTTGTATTATTAGACAAAGAAAACAATATCGTGGGTCAGACAGTTGGTTATCGCGATCACAGAACAGAGGGAATGGATGAGGAAGTATATAAGATCATTTCAGAAGATGATTTATATGCAAGAACCGGTATCCAGAAAGCGATCTATAACACGATTTATCAGCTGATGGCAGTGAAAAAGGCACATCCGGAATATCTGGAAAAAGCAGATGCAATGTTAATGATCCCGGATTATTTCCATTTCAAATTGAGTGGAAAGAAAGTACAGGAATATTCAGAAGCAACAACTTCCCAGTTGATAAATCCTGTGACAAAAGACTGGGATTATGAACTGATCGATATGTTGGGATTCCCAAGAGGGATTTTCCAGGAAGTATTGATGCCAGGTACAACGATTGGAAGCCTGACGGATGAAGTGAAGGAATTAGTAGGATATGATTGTAAGGTGGTATTGCCACCTACACACGATACTGCATCTGCAGTTATGGCAATTCCTACCAATGCGGAAGATACCTGTTACATCAGTTCAGGAACATGGTCATTAATGGGTGTGGAAATGGCAGAAGCGAACTGCTCACCAAAGAGCAAAGAAGCAAACTTTACAAATGAAGGCGGATATGGCGGAAAGATCACCTATCTTGCCAATATCATGGGACTTTGGATGATCCAGTCCGTACGTAATCAGCTGGCACCGGATATGTCTTATGGTGATTTATGTGAACAGGCTTCCCATGAGACGATCCAGACAGTTGTTGACTGTCAGGATTCAAGCTTCCTCTCTCCTGACGATATGGTGGAAGCGGTGAAAGATTATTGCAGAAAAACAAATCAGGAGGTTCCTGAAACATTACCGGCACTGGCAAGTGTGATTTATAATTCTCTGGCAAAATGCTATGCCGAGAAGTTAGAAGAAATTCAGAAGATTACAGGTGTGAAATATGACAAGATCAATATTATCGGTGGTGGTTCCAATGCGGCATATCTGAATGAATTGACTGCAAAATATACAGGAGTAGGAGTTCATGCAGGCCCTGGTGAAGCAACTGCAATTGGAAATATTTTATCTCAGATGTTGGAAGAGGGAACCTTTGCAGACTTAAAAGAAGCAAGAAACTGTGTTGCTGATTCTTTCGAGATAAAAATTTACTAAAAGAAATAATATTTTGTAAAGTAAGGAAGGCATGGTAAGATAAATGGCAGGCTGTAAAACAAAAACGATCTGTTTTACAAACAACAAAGGTGGAAGCGGAAAGTC
>CAKQXQ010000094.1 GCA_934292805.1 uncultured Roseburia sp.
ACTCCAATCGCAGCTTACGGATTCTTAGTATTCAACTTACTGTGTGCACCTTGCTTCGCTGCAATGGGAGCAATCAAACGTGAGATGAACAATGCAAAATGGTTCTGGTTCGCAATCGGATATCAGTGTGGACTTGCTTATGTTGTATCACTCTGCATTTACCAGATCGGTACATTAATTACAACAGGAGCATTCGGAATCGGAACAGTTGTGGCATTCTTACTTGTGATCGGATTCCTGTACTTACTTTTCCGCCCATACAAAGAGAGCAATTCATTGAATGTAAATACAAAGAGAGTCATCACAGCAAGATAACAGGATTTAATATATCGGGAAGCCGGAAATAATGGCTTCCCGTAAGGAAAGGTGGCATTTATATGGGAACATTTATAGTATTCGTAATTATGGCAGCTATTGTTGGTTTCATTATCAGAGGATTAGTAAAAGATAAGAAAAGCGGAAAATTCTCCTGTGGTGGAAACTGTTCTCATTGCAAAGGCTGCCACTAATATGAATCAGAAGAAAAAAATGTTATTTCAGATGGAAATTGAAAATCAACAGAAATATGAGAGAACCAGGATGCAGTGTGAACAGGTGATGCAGAAGCTGAAAGAAAAAGGCTACCGTATTACGAAACAGAGGATGGTTCTTATTGAAGTCATTCTGAAAGAAAACTGTTCTACTTGCAAAGAGATTTATTATATTGCTTCTAAGATCGACCCACAGATCGGAGCGGCTACAGTATACCGCATGGTGAATATACTGGAGGAGATTGGTGCGATCAGCAGAAGAAATATGTACAAAATAGACTGTCTGGAAAATGAAAACGACAAGACATACACGATTGAATTTGATGATCATACAATGCAGCAAATGTCTGAAAAAAATCTGAATTCTGTGTTGCAGGCAGGATTGAAAGCCTGCGGATATATCGAGGGACAGCATGTGAAAAGTCTGATTAAAACGCCAGATCCGGCATACTGATATCATTCTTAAAAAAGGATGAATACCAGATGCCGGTTCTGGCGTTTTACTGCTATTGAATTGTATTCTATGCTTTCATGCGGTTCGACTTCCGGAATTGCTGTGGCGATTCATGATACTTCTTCTGGAAAGACTGGGAAAAATAACTTGCAGAAGAAAACCCAATAATTCCGGAGATCTCTTCAATACTGTGATTGGTAGTAAGCAGAAGATCACGTGCAGCAGAAAGTCTGACTTCATTTAAATATGCAATCGGTGATTTTCCATAAAGCTCTGCAAAACGGTGGGAAAGATAATATTTGGAGAGACTGCAGTTATCGGCAAGAGAATCAAGCGAGATCGAACCCTGATAGTTGTGATCGATAAAACGCTTTACTTTGTGACACTCGTGGCTGCTGTTTTGCGTATCGACCACTTCATAAGATACATGGTCTTTCCTGCAGAAGTAAAGAATCAGGATCGCAAGATAATGCTGACAGATCTCGGCATAACCTTCCCTTTTGTTGTGCATCTCACGCAATATGTTTTCAAAGCACTGGCACATGAAAGAAGAGGTTACAGAGGCAGGAACATGGACGTACTCTGCCTCTTTGTCTGTATTCAGTTTCAGGCCTTCAACACCTAATACATAATAGTCCAGTGGATTGGCAGAATCGGAGTATTCGGTATGTGTAACCTGTGCTCCGATGACGACCAGGCTGCCGGAAGCGACCGGAACAGTTTCATTTTCAATCTGCATGTGTCCGGTTCCTTCCTTAATAAAGAAGATTTCTGTGAAGTGATGGCTGTGAGGAAAAGAAGTCCAGTCATTTTCATATTTGGAGGCAGAAATAGATAAAAGACGAAAATGTATTTCCGGCTGTACTTCATTTTCAAGATTAAATTTTCGATTGCTCATGAAATCCGGTTCCTTCCCTGTTAAAATATTTCAAGAATATACATAATTATATAATAAAAGTGAATAAATAACAATATTTTTAAAAATACAGCAAGAATTATAAAATATTAAACAATATATGGATAGGAAAATATAGGAGCACAAGATATAATAACAAATGTAAAGAAAAAGTGCTTTTGATTTTATACATATTAAACAAAAGCGGTTCATAAAATTCAAGGAGGAAATTTTTATGAAAAAGAAATTTGTAGGGGCATTACTTGTAGCTGCAATGACAGTTACAACACTTGCCGGATGTGGCGGAGCAAAAGATAACGCAGCATCTGACAATAACAAAGCTGAGGCAACAGAAACAGCTGAGACACCGGCAGCAGAAGGCGACGAGACTTTAACAGTATGGTGCTGGGATCCTACCTTCAATGTTTACGCTATGAAACAGGCAGAGGCAATGTATCAGAAGGATCATCCAAACTTCAAACTTGATATTCAGGAGAAGGTTTATACTGATATCGAACAGAGCCTTATCACAGCAGCTGAAGCAGGAAACTATGACACATTACCGGATATCTTCTTAATGCAGGATAACTCCTTCAGCAAGAATGCAACAAATTACCCGGAACTTTTCACTGATCTTACTGATTCAGGAATCGATTTTGATCAGTTCTCTGGTGGTAAATTAGCAGATTCTACTGTAGATGGTGCACACTATGGTATCCCATTTGATAATGGTGCTACAATTATGGCAATCCGTTCTGATATGGTAGAAAAAGCAGGTCTTACAGTAGAAGACTTCAAAGATACAACATGGTCAGAGTTTATGGATCTTGCTAAAAAAGTTGTAGATGCGAACGGCGTTCCAATGTTGACAAGCTCAGGCGGATCTGAGATCGTGATCGAAATGCTTCAGTCTGCAGGTGCATCTCCAATGGTAGATGGCAAAGT
>CAKQXQ010000095.1 GCA_934292805.1 uncultured Roseburia sp.
TCATTGAAGTATGCTGGTACTGTGATAACAGCTTCTGTAACTTTCTCTCCTAAATATCCCTCTGCATCTGCTTTTAATTTCTGAAGGATCATTGCGGAAATCTGCTGTGGAGAATACTGTTTGTCATCGATTGCTACTTTGTAATCAGATCCCATATGTCTCTTAATGGAAGAGATTGTCTTCTCAGCGTTTGTAACAGCCTGACGTTTTGCAGGTTCACCGACTAATCTTTCTCCTGTTTTTGTAAATGCTACGATAGATGGTGTTGTTCTTGCACCTTCCTGGTTTGCGATAACGGTAGGCTTTCCACCTTCCATAACGGCTACACAGCTGTTTGTTGTTCCTAAGTCAATACCGATAATTTTACTCATAATGATTTCCTCCTCATATTTATGAAAAAATGTGAATTTACTTTGCAATCCTCTCCATCTTATGGAGATTCCTAATCTATATATAAAATATATTAATTAGCTACTTTTACCATACTGTGTCTTACTACAGTATCTCTGTACATATAACCCTTCTGAAGCTCCTCAGCGACTACATTCTCGCCAAGATTTTCATCCTCCACATGCATCACTGCGTTGTGGAAATTCGGATCAAATTCCTGACCCACTGCTTCGATCGGCTTTACTCCGGCCTCTTCCAGTGTGGATAATAACTGTTTGTAAACCATATCCATACCGACTACGAAAGCATCCTCTTTTCTGTCTTCCGGCACTGCTGCAAGCCCGCGTTCGAAATTGTCGATCACCGGAAGGATTTTTTCAACAACATTCTTTGCACCCATATCAAACATCTGGGATTTTTCCTTCTCACTGCGCTTGCGGAAATTTTCAAATTCTGCCATCTGACGTCTGACACGATCATTTAATTCCTCGATCTGTTCGTCTTTTTTGTCTTTCTTCTTTTTGAAAAAGCCTTTTTTATTATCATCAGATTCTTCATTGGAAGCTTTCTCTGTCTCTTCTTCTGCAGTCTCTGTTACTTCCTCTTCATTACAAGGTGTTGTATCTTCTTCCTGTTTGGAAGCTTCGTTTTCTTTTGTCGCCTCATTGTCTGTCTGGGCTTCTTTTTCCAGGTTTTCCAAAACCTCTTCTAAAATTTCTTCTTTATTTGTGTCCTGCATTTCCCGTCCACCTTTCTATGCTTCTCCTTTTGGTTTATCCAAAATACCATCCAGGGATTTCTTCAATGTGTTCAGATTTGCCATTACATTCTCGTAATCCATTCTCTTCGGTCCGACAATTCCTATCGTTCCTCGAACACCTTCGCCTAATTCATACGTTGCTGTTACAACACTGCAGTCTTTCATGGTCTGAATCGGGCTTTCATTTCCTATATAAACCTGAATTCCTGTATTCTCATCATCTAACAGGTTTTCAGTTACAAGGCTTGCTAACTGTTGTTTCTCTTCGAATGTAGAAAGCAGCTCACTTGCCTTTTCTGCTGAATCAGATAACTCCGGATACTTGAAAAGATTCGTTGTACCACTGGTATAGATCTTGATGTCTTCTGCCTGGCCCATTGTCTCACCAAGTGTATCAAGTACGTTGCTGACGATATCACTGTGGATACCTGCCTGACCTTTCAACTTGGCAATAGTCGCAAGATTAATCTCTTCTAATGCCAGACCATTCAAATTCGAGTTCAACAGGATGTTCAATTTCAACATCGTCTCATTATCAAGCGGTTCTGATACCGGGATGATCTTGTTCTTAACCATATTCCCCTCTGTAACGATCACAGCTAAAATCTGCTCCTCATCTACATTGGAAAGCTGAATGAACTTTACCTTGTTCCTGTGGTAACTCGGTGCTGATACCATTGTTGCGTAGTTCGTATTTGCTGCCAGCACTTTTGCAACCTGCTGCAGTACCTGTTCCATCTTCTCTGTATGTTCGATGACAAACTGCTTCATATCATCTACTTCACGGTTCTTCTCTTCCATCAGATGATCTACATAAAAACGATATCCTTTGTCGGAAGGAATTCGTCCAGCCGAAGTATGTGGCTGTAAGATATATCCCAGTTCTTCCAGATCTGCCATCTCATTCCGGATCGTTGCTGAGCTTAAGTTCAGATCCGTGTACTTTGAAATCGTTCTTGATCCGACCGGCTCACCAGTCTCTAAGTAATTGCGGATGATAGCATTTAAAATTTTCGTTTTTCGTTCGTCTAATTCAAATTCTAATTCTTCCATATCACTCACTCTCATTTCTCGGGAGATATTGTAATTGTTTTCTCGACAGCGGCTTTTCTATCTTGTCTGTTGAGCTTCCTTAATAATTAACAATTACTCAGTGTTTTTAGATTTGTTAGCACTCATTCAATTGGAGTGCTAATATCTATGTACCTAACATAGCACCAACCTATTTTTTTGTCAACAGTATTTCGAATGTTTTTTGAATATTTTTTGTGAAAAAATTGTGTTCTACAGGATGAATCTATTTTGATTGATTGACAATTACCGATCTATTCCAGTATATTTAATCCATAAAACAGATACAAACTCCCAGTTGTGCAGGTGAACAGACATGAAAAATATTCATAGCATTGAATTTTATACCGGAAGCAAGGAAGAATTGCTTCCAGATTTTGAAAAAGATTTTCCCTATATCGCTTC
>CAKQXQ010000096.1 GCA_934292805.1 uncultured Roseburia sp.
TCCGAAAATGGCAGAAGTGATCGGTTCTATGCCTTCTGCGATCATCGGTGGTGTCAGCTTTATGCTTTACGGTATGATCTCAGCAATCGGTGTGCGTAACGTTGTAGAGAACCGTGTTGACTTTACAAAATCCCGTAACCTTATTATTGCAGGTGTTATTTTCGTATGTGGCCTTGGTTTCTCCAACGGACTTACTTTCACAATTGCAGGCACAGATATCACTCTTACAGCTCTTGCAATTGCAGCTATCGCAGGCATCCTTTTAAATGCGATCTTACCTGGAAATGATTACCACTTTGGTAAGAACACAGAAGGCGATTCCAGCCGCGGTATTGATATGATTCCGAACCTTCACGAAGATACTTCTTATGGTGATTCAGAAGAATAACTTCTGTGATTCTGTCAGAACATATTTTATGAAATAGAAACAAGGTTTTCTGTTACACAAAAACGGACATGTAAAACCCGATCTTTGTACCGGTTTTACATGTCCGTTTCATTATTTGTTTTACAGATTCTTTAATGTCTCTACGCCGTCAGCAAGGTGTGGATTCTCCATCTCAAAGAACTTTCCTTCATCTGCTTTCTTAGCATAAGCCGGATCGATCGGCATCTTGCCAAGTACCGGGATTCCAAGTTCAGCTGCTACTTCGTCTACATGGCTCTCACCAAAGACATTGATCCGCTTACCACAATCAGGGCATTCCAGATAACTGAAGTTTTCTACAACTCCAAGTACAGGAATGTGCATCATCTCTGCCATATTGTAAGCTTTCTTCACGATCATCTGAACTAATTCCTGTGGAGAAGTTACGATCACAATTCCGTCTACCGGGAGTGACTGGAATACTGTAAGCGGAACATCACCTGTTCCTGGCGGCATATCTACGAATAAATAATCGATATCTCCCCAAACTGTTTCATTCCAGAACTGTTTTACAACACCTGCGATCACAGGTCCTCTCCAGATAACTGGTTCTTCTTCATTGTCAAGTAACAGATTGATAGACATGATCTTCGTACCGTTCTCTGCAACCATTGGAACCATACCCTGTTCTGTTCCATATACCTGTCCATGAACTCCGAACATCTTCGGAATAGATGGTCCTGTAATATCGGCATCCAGTACGCCTACTTTATATCCAGCCTTGTTCATGGCACATGCAAGAGAAGATGTCACGAATGACTTACCTACTCCGCCTTTACCACTTACAACTCCGATTACTTTTTTTACATTGGAAGCTTTATTCATTGGTTCTTTTTCAATTCCGCTTCCACCATTTGCCTTGCTAGGACATCCTTCGCAGCTCTCTCTGCTGCAGCTTGATGCACTGCTGCAATTGCTATTTTCTGGCATTTTAACACCCTCCTTAGTTTTCAGTCTGTCTACCATTATAACCTATAATGATATTTTTTCCAATAAAACTTAGGAAATACATAGTGTTTTTAATGCACTTTTTTCAATGCGATTGAAATTGCTGTTCCGACAACAAAGCAGACAACTGCCTCGACCACACCATTGATCCCGACAAATGCGAAAATGAATGGCAGAACTTTTACCATTCCAAACGATTCTCTCATTGTTGTTGAAAACAGTGTCACAAGCGTTCCCATAAAAAATGTTGTATTAAGCAATGGACAGCAGAGATTTGCAATCGTAACTCTTACACCGGATGTGATCTTTGTTCTGCACAGGCCACAATAAATGAGTCCTGTCAGCCATCCCATGATAATACGTGTCGGGACACATACCAAAAATGTAAAAAATGGATTGATTCCAAGCAGCAATGTACCAAACTGGCTCATTCCAAAGCACTGGATAAAGCTTGTTATTCCAAATACCCCTCCTAAAATTGCACCTGCTGCAGGTCCTAATGTTACAGCTCCTACCGCAACTGGTACAACAATCAGGGTAATCTCTAATCCTGCTGTTTTGATGTAACCGATTGGGGTAAAAGCCATGAGTAAAATAATGGCAACTAATAGTGCCATTTCCACAAGCTTCTTTGTGGAAAATGTTTTTTCAGACATAGTCTTTTCCTCTTTCCGTATCCTCTTGATACGCTTTCTGTCATATCGTTTACTTTCTGCAGTAGCCGTTCGCTTCATCTTCGAATCGGCTCTGCTGAAAGCAACTAAAATATAGCACGCTGTTTTCCATATATCAATAGGTTTACATAAACTTTACATTTGTAAAAATATTTCTATGCCAAACGTAATTATTGGATAAAAAAACTGCAGTGTTTTTTTCACACTACAGTTTTTCAGGACAACATTTTGGGCGACCTATTTAGATTTTAATACAGAATACAACGATATAGCTGCTGAATTATCCTCGCGGAGCGTTTATCTCAGTCGGAGATTGGACTCCCACTGAAACAAATTTACTATTACTCGCCACCTAAGAAGGTAGGAGTCTTCTCGACTGAGACAAGCAAATTGCAAAAAAAATAGTCATAAACCTCTCATTCATAAAGGTTTATGACTATTCATAGATACGTGCGCGAGAAGATTCGAACTCCCGACACCTTGGTCCGTAGCCAAGTGCTCTATCCAGCTGAGCTACGCA
>CAKQXQ010000097.1 GCA_934292805.1 uncultured Roseburia sp.
ACATGCGCGAGTGGCTCAGTTGGTGGAGCACGACCTTGCCAAGGTCGGGGCCGCGGGTTCGAGTCCCGTCTCGCGCTTTTTTTATGCAATGGAAACGAAGTTTCCATATTTTCCGGGTAAGTTCATTTTGGGATTTCCCGGTTTTCTTTTTATCTATTTTCATTTTTATCTATTTTGCGTTTTCCCGGTTACTATATTTCTTGAATTATGTTACAATGGACGTTGTAGCACTTTATCTGAACTATCAACAATTACCCGAAAGAGAGATTACTTATGAATAAGAAAGATATCTTAGAGATTAAACGGCGTTTCAAAAAAGAGGCCTGTACTTTTACACGTATGTGCGGCTGCTATGTAGACGCTGACCGCAATAAAATCACCAAAATAGGTGAGACCTTCTTAAATCTGGAAGATGAAGAATTTTACAAGTATCTGGAGATTGCCAAAAAGGTGCTCTCCGGAACAATTGGAAATAATCTTTTGGAACTGGAATTTCCGCTTGCCGAAGAAGCAGCAGGTGGAAGACAGCAGTTTTTAATGGGACTTCGTGAAAGCAAGCTGAAAAATGATGATCTGCTGGATACTTTTTACGATATGGTCATAGACAGCTATGATTATGTGGGAAACTACCTGATCCTTGTATTTCATGATGCGTATGATGTTATGAAGCGTACATCTGACAATGATAATCTTGATGAGTCAGAGGAAGTTTACGAATATCTCCTCTGTGCGATCTGTCCGGTCAACCTGACGAAGCCGGGACTTGGTTACAGAGAAGACGAAAACCGTATTGGACCGCGTATCCGTGACTGGGTTGTCGGTGCTCCGGATACCGGATTTACTTTCCCGGCATTCACAGATCGGAGTACAGATATTCATTCTGTCATGTTTTACACAAGAGATACCAAAACACCGCATGCAGAATTCATGCAGGCCGGTCTTGGATGTGATGCGAGATTTACAGCGACAGAGAAAAAGCTGACTTTCCAGAGTATCGTAAAAGAAGTTATCGGTGAAGATGATGAGGAAAGTGATGCAATGTTCCTTGACATACAGGGAAATCTGAGTGGGCTGATCGAGGTTCCGGCTGAAGATGAGGAACCGAAGGATCCGGCACCGCTCACTTTATCCGATATTTCGAATGTATTGAATGAGAGCGGACTGTCTGAAGAACAGACCGCTGTAATTGAAAAAGCTTACGAAGATACGTTTGGAAACGATCTTCCTGCCGCTGAGCATCTGGTTGACCCGAAACTTGTGGAAGCAGACAGCAAGCGTAAGGAAAAGCTGGAACTGATCGAACAGGTGACGAATCTGAAGCAGCAGCTGGATGAGACACGTTCTATCCCGGTTGAGGAGTCAGATGATTCGGATGTTTCTGCAGTCAAAACATACGATGTCATTCTCCGCGTCAAACCGGAAAAAGTCAGTCAGATCCATTCTGAGATGATCAATGGACAGAAATGCCTTGTGATCCCGATGGAGGAAAATGAATATGCCGCTGTAAACGGTGTTAATACACAGGTATAATACAAAGTGCCTGGTTTTGGAAGCTGATCCAAAATCAGGCACAGATTCTTTTTACTGTCTTTTATGACAGGTTTAATTCAAAGGCAGATCGCCTTCTTTTTCCTCAATAAACATAAGTAAAAAACTGATCATCAATGTTGCACTTGAAATCCAGATTGCTTTAAAACCAAGCCACATAGACATATTTCCACCGATTCCGGCACCGATCGCGAAAAACAGGATAATTCCAAAATAATACATGGACTGACGAAGCTGTTCCGGCCTGTGTTCTCTTGTGAAAGCTGAAAGTGCTGCTGTTCCGCTTCTTAGATTTCCGATGCACATAGTGCTTGCGTAAGAATAGCCGCCCACTTTCCGGAATGTCTGTACCTGCATTGCACAGGAAAAAGAAACAAGTGTTGTAGCAAGCATATTATAATCCTGTGGAATAAATCCAACCAGAAAGAGGATCAGAATTTCCAGCAATAAAATCCACTGCCTCCAATGTAAACGGTTCGAGTATTTGAATTTTCCCTGTATACAGTCTGCAAAGAAAACACCTCCTGCAAATGCAAGCAGCGGCAGCAGATAATGCAGACCACGCATCCATTCACCTGCCATAAAATGCTGGCTCATGAGTACGACGTTACCGGTCTGTGCATTCGAGAAGACCTGGTCTCTGGTAAAATAAGTGTATGCATCCTGAAAACCGCCAGATAATGCCAGAAAAACACTTGTAATAAATGCTTCGGACATCTGGATATTCTTTTTATTCTTCCTGATCATTTCTATCAATCCACCTTCTTATCAATTCTCTGTGTTGTATTATACTGCATTTTTCATAAAAGAAAAGGTTTTTCTGTTCATATATTTTTTATAATATCAATAGTTATTGCGTTTCTTGCCTTTCTCGACCGAGACAGGAACAACAAGAGAAAAAAATAATGCCCACCCCGTCGGCAAACGAGATGGGCACCTCTCACTGAGAGGTAAATAAACCTTTATTCGGGAGCATCCACTTTGGAGTGGGTGCTTTCTGTATGTTTAATATA
>CAKQXQ010000098.1 GCA_934292805.1 uncultured Roseburia sp.
CAAGAACGTAGTATACCTTCGCCCGGAGACAGCACAGGGAATTTTCGTAAACTTTAAGAACGTACAGAGAACTTCAAGAAAGAAACTTCCATTTGGTATTGGTCAGATCGGTAAATCATTCCGTAACGAGATCACACCGGGTAACTTTACATTCCGTACCCGTGAGTTTGAACAGATGGAATTAGAATTCTTCTGTGAACCAGGTACAGACCTTGAATGGTTCCAGTACTGGAGAGCTTTCTGCCGTGACTGGTTACTGACTCTTGGTATCAAAGAGGATGAGATGCGTCTCCGTGACCACGATCCGGAAGAACTTTGCTTCTACAGTAAGGGTACTACAGATATTGAATTCTTATTCCCATTCGGATGGGGCGAATTATGGGGAATTGCTGACAGAACAGACTACGACCTGACACAGCACCAGAACATTTCAGGACAGGATCTCACTTATTTTGATGATGAAAAAGGTGAGAGATATGTTCCATATGTTGTTGAGCCATCCCTTGGAGCTGACCGAGTAGTACTTGCGTTCTTATGTGCAGCTTATGATGAAGAGAATATCGGAACAGAAGAAAAACCGGATATGAGAACAGTTCTTCATTTCCATCCGGCACTTGCTCCGGTTAAGATCGGTGTGCTTCCATTATCCAAGAAGCTCAACGAAGGTGCAGAGAAAGTATATGCACAGCTTGCAAAGAAATATAACTGTGAATTTGACGACAGAGGAAATATCGGAAAACGTTACAGAAGACAGGACGAGATCGGTACTCCATTCTGCGTAACATACGATTTCGAGTCTGAGACAGATGGAGCAGTGACTGTCCGCGACCGTGATACTATGGAGCAGGAAAGAATTAAGATCGAAGATCTGGATGCTTACTTTGCAAAGAAATTTGAGTGGTAAAATCTAATAAAATAATTTATGAAAAAGCAGGATTCCAATCCTGCTTTTTCTTGTTAAGTTCTCGTTTTTTCGTCTGCTTTTTTGAAAAAATATGTTGTTTTTTAGTAAAAATATGCTATGATAGATGTGTGCGTTTAGAAAAGTGCACATACTAGTGACAGGAATAGAGGGCAAGTCTCTCTATTTTTATAAATGTTACAGTATTTATATTTAGGAGGAAATTAGAAATGGCAAACAAATGGGTTTATACCTTCAAAGAAGGTAACATGTCCATGAGAAACCTTCTTGGTGGTAAAGGTGCTAACCTTGCTGAGATGACAGAGATCGGTCTTCCAGTACCACAGGGTTTCACAATCACAACAGAGGCTTGTACTCAGTACTATGAAGATGGCCGTAAGATTAACGACGAGATCATGTCTCAGACTATGGACGGCGTTAAGTGGATGGAGGAAGTTAACGGAAAGAAATTCGGAGATCTTAAGAATCCACTTCTCGTTTCTGTTCGTTCCGGAGCAAGAGCTTCTATGCCAGGTATGATGGATACAATCTTAAACCTTGGTTTAAATGATGAAGTAGTAGAAGCTATGATCGCTGGAAACCCAGACCCAGCATTCGAGCGTTTCGTATATGACTCTTACAGACGTTTCATCCAGATGTTCTCTGACGTTGTTATGGAAGTTGGTAAGAAATATTTCGAGCAGCTCATCGATAAGATGAAAGAAGAGAAAGGTGTTCAGTATGACGTTGAACTTACAGCAGCTGATCTTAAAACATTAGCAGAGCAGTTCAAAGCTGAGTACAAAAACCAGTTAGGTTCTGATTTCCCTTCAGATCCAGTTGAGCAGTTAAAACTCGCTATCGAAGCAGTATTCCGTTCCTGGGACAACCCACGTGCGAACGTTTACCGTCGTGATAACGATATCCCATATTCCTGGGGAACAGCTGTTAACGTAATGCCAATGGTATTCGGTAACTTAAATGATCAGTCTGGTACAGGTGTAGCATTTACACGTGACCCAGCTACAGGTGAGAACAAGCTTATGGGTGAGTTCTTAGTAAACGCTCAGGGTGAAGACGTAGTTGCCGGTGTTCGTACACCAATGCCAATCGCTCAGATGGAAGAGATGTTCCCAGAAGCTTACGCTGAATTCTTAAAAGTATGTGAGACTCTTGAGAATCACTACCATGATATGCAGGATATGGAGTTCACTGTTGAGAACAAGAAACTCTACATGTTACAGTGCCGTAACGGTAAGAGAACAGCTCCAGCTGCATTAAAGATCGCTTGCGACCTTGTAGATGAAGGACATAAGACAGAGGAAGAAGCAGTATTAATGATCGATCCTCGTAACTTAGATACATTATTACACCCACAGTTTGATGCTGCTGCATTAAAAGCTGCAACTCCACTTGGAAAAGGTCTTGGAGCATCTCCAGGAGCTGCTTGTGGTAAAGTTGTATT